>JABXIC010000081.1 GCA_013373265.1 Methylocystaceae bacterium
ATCAACACCCTTGTAAACACCTTTTTTCATTTTTTTTTGCATTTGCACAGTCGGCAGTAAGAGATGGGGTTATATCGCGCAGTTTTCAAGGGGTTTTAAGAGATAAAAAAAATCAAAAAAAAAGGAGGCGCATTTTCTAAAACGCAACCTCCTTTAGCATTTGGGAAGAGTATTATAGCTTAGCCATTCGTGCCCATGAAACCGGTTTCGCAAAACTGTCGTTTGGCTTTCAACTTTTTACATAAGCTGGCAGCCGCCCCTTTGTCCGGCAACGGCCCGGCAAGCAGACGATAAAAGATGCCTTTCCCCGGTCCAAGATTAACCTGCAACACTTCGCTTTGCAGCCCCCCCAACAAACCACGATGCGCACGTTTCAACTGGGTCCAGCCACGTGTTGCATCCCGTTCAGACTTATAAGAGGCCAGATGCACGGCAGGCTGTGGTCCACGGGCCATCTTCTTTGGTGCCCCCATAGACTCTGAACCTGATGAGGAAGTCATCGCCCCACCACTTGGTGGACGCGGCTGCAAGCCACCTTCAATGGCGGTACGTTCCCGACTATATTCATCCGAAGTGATCAAACCTTCTGCTTTCAACCCTTCCAAACGGCGCACCTCGTCAGCAGAAGCCATCAAGCCTTGCGGCGGCACAGCCGGATTTGCCAAGACAAGTGGCGTTTCCGGCATCAAGGCATCCAGAATCATCTTACGTTCAGCCGCATGTTGTTCAATTGTAATGGCGCGCATTTCCAACGCCCGGCCAATGGCACGCAAGCGACCAGACACCTGCGCTGAGCTCGGCACCGGACGGTCCAACCCTGCTGCAGGCGGTTTAGATGTTAAAGGTACCAGCGCCCCGACGTTCTTTTCACGACGCACTTTATATTCTTCCGGCGTAATCAGCCCTTGGTCCAACAAATCTTTTAACGTTTCAAACCGCGAAACGATATTACGATCCCCTTCGCTTAATCCCATTTCCGGGATAGAGTCATTGAACATTTCCATATTAGCTTGTCGCATGGCTGTTGTTCCACTGGAAGGAATATAACCATAGTTACCTGAAACCCCCTGCCCTGGCTCCCCGCCAAATTGCGCAGGCTTATCAACACCCGCTGCACCTGTTGCCATATTGCCAACAACGCTGCCACTATCGATCATGGACAAATTGACACTGGCAACTTCAGAAACATTGCGTGGTGTACTGTCTTGCCAAACAATAACATTCATTGTTTCATCAGGGCGTTGCGCTAAAACCGCTTCATATAAAGAGCGAGCACGTGTCACCTGACCTGTATTCTGATAGATGATCGCTTTACCTAATAAAGCGTATACATTATGCGGATCGGCCTCTAAAGCCTCATCAAACAAGGCTTCTGCGGGAAGAAAATTCCCTTTGACCAATTCCGCTAAACCTTTATCTGTTGCCGCCGATGCACCGGATGTTTTTGAAAAAGAGCTTCTTTCCCAAAAGACGGGATCAAGAATACTTCCTTCCTGAATGGCGCCGCAAGCCGACATGGTCAAACCTACCGCGAAAAGTGCAGCGTAGCGTTTTGTCTTCCCAAACACGCTTTTCTTCCTTTTGCTTATGTCCTAAAGGCACATATTTTCGCCCCACGCGAAAACAAACCTACAAGACTCCTAACTTAGGTTCTCCCATAATCCTATGTGAATCCTAATTTTTCTTTAATAAAAACAAAAAGGATTAACGCCCGCAACCAGTATACAACAAAAAAATATTTTCACAAAATCTGTTGTCATCAAACAATTATTAACGTTTTACCCTGCACAATAAGTCCAGCGTACAAGTAATCTTTATAAATTGAGGGCAACATGGCAAAAGAAAACATTCAACCTGGGGACCGTTTTTTTAAAGTTGGTCACCCCGATACAATCTGGATCGCAACCCGCTTGATCGAACTTCCCAATCTTCCGATGCACGTTCACCTGACAAACGAACGTGACGACTTGGAAATGCAAACGCTTTCCCGACTTGCACTTGAAGATCGCAAACTTTTCCAGAAAGTACGAACCCATTAATGATAAAAAGCGAAGACATACAAAACTTGAAAGCGGCCCTATAGAATATAGCGCCGCTTTTTTTATATGATTATTCTGCTCGGATGTTTCGAACGTCGCTTAAAAAACCCTCAATATTTGAATTAAGTGTATGAAATTGATTTGCTATTCCATCAGTCCCGCAGGAAACATTGTTCGCAGATTCACAAGACTGTTCAACATCCTCTTTGAGAGCTGCAATAAAGTTGTCGACTTGTAGCACCGCCTTTGATGACCCTTCAATATTTCTAGCCATATTTCCTGTTGCAACGGTCTGTTCTTCAACAGCAGAAGCGATTGAAATGTTGATCTGATTAATTTCAGCCACCGATCTTGAAATATCACCAATCCGAAGAACTGTATCTTCTGTCGCCGATTGAATATCATCAATATACCTTTGAATTTCATCCGTTGCCGAAGCCGTTTGATTTGCCAAATTTTTCACTTCATTGGCGACCACAGCAAATCCTTTCCCTGCTTCTCCGGCACGCGCAGCTTCAATCGTCGCATTCAGTGCTAAGAGGTTTGTCTGTTCTGCAATATTTGAAATCAATCCGGCAACTTCTCCAATTTTATCTGCTGCAACGGACAAATTTTCAACGGATTGTTGCGTCGAATTAGATTTTTCCACGCCTTCACTGGAAACTTTGGACGAATTATTTACCTGTGCGCTAATTTCAGAAATGGACGTCGTTAATTCGTCTGCTAAAGATGCAACTTCGCGAATATTACTTGCAGCCTCAGCCGAATTATCCGTCACACTCTGTGCCCGATCCAAAATATGTTTGGTGGACGTTTCAATTTCTGTCGATACATTTTCCATTGATTTTAATGACTTCTGAACTTGATCGACAACACTCCCAATATTCTGATCAAAAACTCGAATTAATTCTTTACGTTTTTGCGCACGATCACGCGATGCCGCTGTATTTCTTTCCGTTTCTATTGCTAAGTTTTCTGCACGGATCATACTGTCTTTAAAAACCAAAACCGCTTTCGCCATACCGCCAACTTCGTCCTTACGTTCTGTCGCCGGAATTTCTATTTCCTTATCACCGTTTGCCAGTTGTGTCATAGCCGTGGTCATTTCATTGATCGGTAAAATTATGCTGCGCCCGAGAAAAAACAAAAACAAACCCGATACAAATGCAGCGACCGCAAAACCGATCGACGTCACATAAGATGCCATCGTTAATGATTTATCCGCTTCATAGGATGAATGATCCAGTTTGATCTGAATGGCCTCAACAATTGACCCAATATTACGGTTCAGACGGTCACCAATTAAATCAACAATCAGGCTCATTTTAGTCACGGCAGCGAAGTTAACTTTTTTGTTTTCAACCATCGGCTTTAAGTTATTTTCAATACCGCCAATAAGCTTGTCAAAATCCTCTAATGTTTGCTTGACGAGCCTAGAAGAATTTTCGTCAAAAGCATAACCCTTTAACTTGCTTTTACCAGAAAGGAGCAACTTCCCATTGTCGCTTATTGTTTCAAATAAATCTGCATCAATCTCTTCATTCGAGAAGGTCAAAAGCAATTTGTTCGTTAAGGACGTAATAATCAAGTTTTGACGTCGCAACAAATTTAAATAGTCAATATCGGTTCTCAACTGGCTGGCGATTTGTGCTGTCTTCTGCGCTTTTGTATTGGTCCACAAACCAATCCCCCAAATGGTCGATAAAGCCACCAGCACAATTGCACAAATCAAAATAATTTTATTACGGATTGTGAGATTCATTTTGTCCTCCCTATGATCTCATACGCAAAGCTCCTTGTTTTTAGACACGGTCTATCACGCTCTCATCGTGATGAAGAGAGCTGCCGTTTCACTTAGTTTTATGTTTGAACTTACTGCCAAACGATTTTAGTCAACCAACGAAGTTTGGGAAGGGAGAATGTCTGAAAAATCAGTCAAAAAGAGCATTTTTTAACTTTAAAAGAAAATATGATTTACATTCAGCATTCTTTTATGCGGATATCCGCACACTCAAAATACAGTTACAAGCGGAATTCCGCGCACATAAGTGTGTGCTTAAAATATAATTACGAAAAAATATTGTGGTACGACTTTACTTAAATGGATTCGCGCTTTCAACACGTCAGTTCTTTTAACCAGATCTCTTTGAGACACATACGCACACTATCCATAGGCGATATGGCAACAATGATTTGACCAAAGGCATCTTGCAGCGCGCGGATGGCTTTTAACACTTCTTCAGACCGATCACGCTCCATTGTTTCATGACCGATGGCATACATTTTCTCAAAAGCAGTTTTTTTAATTTCATTCAGTTGATCAGCCAAAGATGTCGCAGAAAGACAGGGCGTTTCTTCCAGCATTTTGGTCATTTCAGACAGGCTTTCCACAATAATTGTGCGTAATTGTGGATCACTGACGTTGCCAAAGCTGGCATTGTTTGCATTATGCGCCATACTTTATATTCCTTGTTTGGTTCTCTCTCTTCTAAAAGATATCCTCTGTTATGTCGAAAATTATCTTATTCAACAAACCCTTTAATGTGCTGTGTCAGTTTACCGATGAAGGTATAAAACGCGAAACACTTGCCGATTATATAGACATTCCTAAGGTCTATGCTGCAGGTCGTTTAGATAAAGACAGCGAGGGGTTGTTGTTACTGACAGGAGACGGTCCCTTACAGGCACGCATATCACACCCTAAATTTAAATTACCAAAAACCTATTGGGTACAAGTGGAAGGCGTCCCCGATAATGACGCGATCAAACAGCTGCAAAAAGGTGTTGAATTAAAAGACGGCATGACCCGTCCGGCAGAAGCAAGGATCATCAATGAACCCACAGACCTATGGGAAAGAATACCACCTGTGCGCTATCGAGCCAGTATACCAACGACCTGGCTGGAGCTCACCATCCGTGAAGGTAAGAATCGACAAGTTCGACGTATGACCGCCGCTGTTGGTTTCCCCACATTGCGCCTTATTCGATATGCCATTGGCCCTTGGACATTAAAAGACATTGCCTCAGGCAAATGGATAGAAATGGATGTCAAACCAGACGATTTACCACATTTACCTGTAAAAACACGAAAAACACGTCCTCAACACCAAAAACGCTTTGACAGAGTGGATTCAAAGCCTAAAAAGCGATAGGCTACTGCCTTAAAGATTTGGAGAAACACATCATATGTCGCCGTCTGATAAAACTAAACGCGAAAAGGAAAGGTTCGTTGCCCTGTCTTTTTGTCGTGCAGACCTTTTATTTGAATTAAATGATGATCGGGCAATTGAATTTGCTGCAGGTGCGACACCTGTATTACTAGGTAAAACAGCTGAAGAATTAATCGGCACCCCTCTTAAATCTTTTATACATAAAGAAGATGCCCAACTTTTTGATGAATTATTGGATAGCGCCAGTAACAAAGGCCGCTTAGATGATGTCGCCTTGCACCTGTCTGGTCCTAAGGGCGCAAAAATACGAATTTCATTTTCCGGTTATCGTGTACCAGATTTCAACAATCACTTTTTTCTAGCGATCAAGGTTGATACGCAACGGGCCACCTTTGGCAAGATTGAACCCCTCAAGCGCGAAACAGAAACAAACCTTTTAGAAACAGAATCGTTCTCACAAATTGCATCGGAAAGGGTTGCGTCCTTTATCCGTGCTGGCGGTGAAGCGCAAGTTTCCATGGTTAAAGTCAATCATTTGGACAAACTGTTAAATACCGTCGGGGCAACAGATAAGAAAAAACTGTTGGGTGAGATTGGCAGTATCTTAAATGAAAACTCCATCGGTGGTGATACGGCAAGCCGCATTGATCAAGACAGTTTCAGCTTTGCCCATTCCGATGGCGTAAATCCACTTGACATCAACAAGAAAATTGAAGCTCTTGCTGCCCAAATTCATCCCGATGGTGATATGGTGCAGGCGATTTCCAGCACATTGGATGTTGATGGTGCTGGCATGAGTGAAGATCAAGTGGCGCGCGCCTTGATCCATACCATGCAAAAATTCTGTGAAAACAAAGGCACCGTACGTGAAAGCGCTCTGTCCGATGTCCTTTCCGGCATGATGACAAATACAGTCAAGAATGTGTCCTTCATTAAAGAAGTGTCCAAAAATATGGATATGGATATCTTCTTCATGCCGATTAATGATTTAAAGGGTGGTTACGTGCACCATTTTGAAGGTCTGGTCCGCTTCAAAGGGGAACATGCCAATGAGTCGCCTTACCACATGATTTGCTTAGCAGAAGAAGTCGGCATTATCTGTGATCTGGATATGGCGATTGTGCGCAAAAGTATTGAACGCGTGCACCACTTCCGTCAGCAAAAGTTCCTTCCCCCGGTTGCGATCAACCTGTCAGGCGCCTCACTTGGCAATGATATGTTTATGAAAGCACTGCATAAACTGTTGAAGGATGCGCCTGAAATGTCCGGTCACCTTCTGTTTGAAATTACCGAATCCGCCCGTATAGAAGATTTACCAAAAGTGAACAAAATCCTGCAATCCATTCGTAAAATGGGCTTTGAAGTCTGTTTGGATGACTTTGGTGCCGGGGCAGCAAGTTTTGATTACCTGAATGGTCTGGATGTAGATGTTGTTAAATTTGACGGTCCTGTTGTTAAACGTGCCTATCAAACTGAAAAAGGCAGTGACCTTTTACGCGCCATGTCAAATATGTGCCATGACCTGAATATCCACACTGTGGCAGAAATGGTCGAAGACGAAAATATGGCAAAACATATGAAAGAATGCAGTATTGATTTTGGACAAGGATGGTTTTTTGGCAAACCCGATCCGGACCCACTACAATATGCGCGAAGTTTTGCACCCACAAATAAAATACGAAAAAATTAACTTAAGATTATGAAATTTGTTGCACTATCCATTATTAAATGAAATGGATAAACTCGCCTATAACCATAAACATTAAAAGGCTATAACTCAATGGGCACGCAACCTGTCAGGCGCAGAGAAAAAGAACGGCTACTGGCCCTGTCTTTTTGCCGGGCCGACTTGCTATTTGAACTAGACCTTAAGCAAAATATTGAATATGCCGTCGGCGCAACTGAAATCCTTCTGGGTAAGACGAGTGATGACCTCTACCACAGCGCTTTTCTAGACATCGTTCATCAAGATGATCAAAAAATGGCCACCGAGCTGCTCAATAGCGCCTCAAGTCAAGGACGTTTGGATGACGTCACAATTCATTTAAAATCTTCAACAAAAAGCAGAATTCCGGTCATCCTATCAGGCTATCGCGTCCCTGACTTTAATAATCACTTTTTCCTCGCCCTCAAAGTCAATACCAAGAAACAAAAAATCGGCCAAAGCGACGAACTAAAACGTGATAAAGAAAGTGACCTGCTGGATACAAAATCTTTTTCAGAAACTGCTGCTGAACGGGTAACATCCTTCATCAGTGCAGGTGGGGAAGCCCAAGTTTCGATGGTTAAACTCAACCATCTAGATGACTTGCTTACAAAAATCGGGGCCAGCGACAAACAAAAACTGATGACCGAAATTGGTAATGTCCTCAAAGAAAACTCAATTGGGGGCGATACCGCTAGTCGCCTTGATGGTGATAGTTTCAGCTACATTCACACCACAAGCGTGAATGCAAACAACATCAATGATCAATTAGAAAAAGTCGCTGCAAAGGTCCATCCCGATGGGGAAAAAGTACAAGCGTTTTCCAATACGTTGGATGTAGATGGGGCCGGCATGACAGAAGATCAGGTCGCTCGTGCGCTGATTTACACAATGCAATCTTTCTGCCAAAACCAAAGCAGTGTAAAACAAACATCGATCTCTGACGTCTTATCATCACTGATGAGTAATACCGTTGAAAATGTTAATTATATCAAAGAGATCATTAACAAACGCGATGTAGACATACATTTTATGCCCATCGTCCATTTAAAAGAAAATTACATACATCATTTTGAAGCCTTACTGCGCTTTAAAGGGGAACGTTCTGGTGAATCGCCCTACAACATTGTCAGACTTGCCGAAGAGGTCAACATCATTTGTGACCTCGATATGAGTGTGGTCAAAAAGGCCATAGAGCGCATCCGTCATTACAACAAGACCGGCTTTATTCCCCCTGTAGCGATAAACCTTTCCGGTCTATCTCTCAGTAACCCAACCTTCATGCAGCAATTAAATGTGATCTTAAGAAATTCACCTGAGATTTCAGGTCAACTTATGTTTGAGATCACAGAATCTGCAAAAATTGATGACCTTCCCGTCGTTAACAATTTGCTTCAATCCATTCGCAAAATGGGCTTTGAAGTTTGCCTTGATGACTTTGGTTCAGGTTCGGCGAGCTTTGACTACATCAATGCGCTTGATGTAGATGTGGTTAAATTTGATGGACCTGTTGTGAAACGCGCTTATTCATCTGAAAAAGGGTCCGACCTTTTGCGCGCCATGTCTAATATGTGTCATGACCTGAACATTCATACGGTTGCAGAAATGATCGAAGATGAGACCATGGCCATCCATATGAAAAATTGCGGCATTGATTTTGGGCAAGGCTGGTATTTTGGCAAAGCTGCAGCCAACCCACTGCAATACAAACACAATTTTAATCTTGCGGCTCGGTCTTAACATTTTCCCGGCCATGACCAAGTTTGATCAGGGCTTTATTCACAAGCTCAATAACCTTATGACCACGTGGTGTATCGTGACACATCACACGATCAGGGATGACCGCTAAGGGACGGGACGGATCAAACGTAAGATCACTAAATTCTCCATTAGAGGACAAGACTTTTTGCAAATTTGAATCGGTCACAACCACCGCATCCAATCTGCCAATTGCCAGCTTTTTTAAATGCATAAATATATCGGTATGATAATCATAAATAACCCCGCTTTTCGGGATCACCGAGCGTAAGGCTTGTTCTTGATAAATAATACCGACTTTCAAACCTGCCATATCTTCTTTTGTGACAACTTTTTTACCCGTGCGTCGATAAACCGAAACCCAATGCGTATCATGTATCGGTAACGATTCAATAAAATCATTATGATATTCGTAATACACCTTTGAATCCGGGGCTACACAGGTATACCTATTCTTGTAAAAACCATTATAGCCATGAGATGGTGTAGATATACGATAGCTGATCTCATTACCGCTTAACCGTAATACAGCCTCTATAATATGTCCCGTAGGGCCTTCCAATTGTTTTTGCGATGATCCAAAGTTTTCTGGATTCATAGGAATGACAAGATCAAACCCCACATCCTGCCCAAAAGCACCTTTCAATAGAAACCCCAGAACGACCAAACATAGGACGTTCCCCTTCAAACACTCAATCATTGCACCCCTGCTCACAACATACCTGAGTATTCAGCCTAAAGCATTACCAAATAGTAATCTAGGTTTTTCTAACGCAGTGGAAAAAATTTATTCTGCCGCCATATTATGAGTTTTCATTCCCTTATTTAAGGCTTGTAAAAGGTCTTCTTCAATATCACACACATCTTCCAAACCTACAGACAAACGAATCAAACCATCTGAAATTAAATACTCTGCGCGTTCTTCAGCCGTGTAAGCAGAATGCGTCATGCTTGCTGGATGCTGGATCAATGATTCCGTATCACCAAGGCTCACCGCACGTTGGATCATCTTTAAGCCATTCATCATAGCAATACCGCCCTCAAAACCACCGTGCACCTCAAAAGCAATCATACCCCCGGGTTTATCCATTTGTTGTTGAGCCAGATCATATTGGGCAAAACTTTCAAGGCCAGGATAAGAGACTTTTGAAACCGCCGGATGATCTTCCAACATGCGTGCGATATGCATGGCGTTTTCACAATGCCTGTCCATACGTAGAGCCAAGGTTTTAAGCCCCCGCATGACCAACATGGCGTTCATGGGTGATAAGACAGCACCTGTCATATCCTTTAAGCCAAGCAAGCGCACATTCATCATATCTTCACTGCGCCCCACAACACAACCAGCCACAAGGTCGCCATGACCGCCAAGATACTTGGTCGCGCTATGCACCACAAAATCAGCCCCTAACGTGAGGGGGCGACATAGGTAAGGTGTCGCATATGTGTTATCAACCACCACCTGAACATCCTTTTTATGTGCAATCTCGCAAATCGCCGCGATATCAACCAGACGCATATTCGGGTTGGCCGGTGTTTCAAAATAAACCACGCGGGTTTTATCACTGAGAACCTCAGTCAAATTTTGTGGATCCGTTAAATCTGCATGAATGACATTCACCCCAAAACGTGACAAGCCATGACGCATAAAGGCAAAGGTGCAACCATATAACGTTTTATCGACAACAATTTCATCACCGGACTTCAACAACGTCCACAACAAAGCTGTAATAGCCCCCATACCGGATGCCGTCGCCAAAGCAGCCCCCCCTTCTTCTAAAGAAGCTAGACGACGCTCTAACAGGTCCAGAGTCGGATTTGACACACGGCTATAGAAATACCCTTCTCTTTCACCTGCAAACATCTCCCCCCCGGCTTCAGCTGTTTCAAAACAAAAAGTAGAGGTCATATGCAACGGCGGCGTTAAGGCACCTTTTTCTTCCTGAGGATCATAACCAAAGTGAATAGCCCGTGTCGCAAAGCCGGATTTAGATGAAGTCGTCATCGCTCATTTCCCTAATAAAATTCATTTTCCTTATTCTATCAATATGGGACTAGCATGTGTTTGCGTATTCTGCTTATAAATGATAAAATTTTAGCATATTATGCTAATTAGGAAGTCATATGGACAAGATTGACAGAGAAATCATCCGACAATTGCAGAGAGATGGTCGTTTAACCAATCAAGAACTCTCAGAACGCATCAACCTTTCCCCCTCGCCTTGCCTGCGCCGTGTCAAAAACCTGGAACGCCAAGGCGTGATCGTCGGCTACACCGCCCTTGTTGACCAAGAAAAGTACGGACTTGGATTAGATGTTTTTGTCCAAATCAAACTGGAAAAATCAACAGAAGAACTGATTGAAATTTTTGAAACCGCTATTGATGAAATAGATGAAATTCTGGAATGCTATCTCATCACAGGAACCAGCGATTACCTTTTGCATATTGTCAGTCAAAATTTAAAAAGCTATGAGATCTTCATGCGCGAAAAGCTAACCAAAATACCGGGCATCGCCACCGTAGAAACCAGCATTTCATTCGGCACCGTCAAAAAGAAGCACAGCTTCCCCATGATGCGGGAATTTAAAAAGTAGCAATCACTTCACCATCTTCACTTCGCCTGCATACAAGCTGCCATAATTATTCTTTTCACTTTTGCCAGGGTTATGCATTATCAAAATAAGATTTTAATAATATTTGTAACGGGTTTGTGACATATAACGATGACTCTTCTCATTCTTTATTTGCTTTTGGCTATTGGCGTTTCCTTTTTATGCTCCGTTTCCGAAGCGGTTCTTTTATCAACACGCCCTTCTTATATTGCCGCGATGGACCAAAAGCGTAAAACAGCACAAATCCTCAAAAAACTCACAAATAATCTTGATCGCCCTTTAGCAGCGATTTTAACCGCCAACACAATCGCTCATACCGTAGGGGCTGCAGGTGTCGGCGCCCAAGCCAGCATCGTCTTCGGCAATCAATATCTCGGTATTGTTTCCGCAATTCTCACATTTATGATTTTGGTCTTTTCAGAAATTATTCCAAAGACATTAGGCGCGGTTTACTGGAAAGAGCTGGCCCCGCTTTTTGGACGCTTTATCCATTATATGATCATTGTTCTCTTTCCATTTGTTTGGTGCTCTCAAAAACTGACCAACCTCATTTCCAGATCCCCAAACAGCGCCTTCACCTATACCCGTGACGAGGTGAAGGCTATGATTGATATCGGCAAGGAAGAAGGCGTCCTTGATAAAAAAGAACATACCATTGTCACAAATATGATGAAACTCCACAAACTCTCCGTTCGCGACATCATGACGCCACGCACCGTGATTTTCTCCCTTCAGGAAAATCTCACTGTTCAAGATTTTTTTACCTCTTACGCAAAAATCGCATTCTCACGCATTCCGATTTTTTCTAAAAATCAAGATGATATTACAGGCTATGTTCTGAAGACTGATCTTCTCATCGCGCAGGCTAAGGATAACTTTGACCATCAGCTCCATCAATATAAGCGCGACTTTCTGGTTCTGTCCGACAACATTAATGCCTCAAGCGCCTATAACCATCTCACCTATGAAAAAGCCCACATCAGTCTGATTATAGATGAATATGGTTCTGTTCAAGGCGTCGTCACCCTTGAAGACATTGTCGAAACTCTCATCGGCCTTGAGATTATGGACGAAATGGACACCGTTGAAGATATGCAGCTTCTGGCCCGCAAACGCTGGAGAGAAAGAATGACCGAAATGGGCATTCAATTCACAGAATAACCCGCACAAAAAAAGGACCTAGGCGTAAACCTAAGTCCTTTTAAAATTGGTAGCTGGAGGCGGACTTGAACCGCCG
>JABXIC010000188.1 GCA_013373265.1 Methylocystaceae bacterium
AAGCTGACCCCGTCCGGCACATCCGCGATATAGACAGATAGGCTTTCAGAGCCGTCCGCATCCACAAGTGCCGTGGTGATATCCATATCAATCCAGGTATTTTCCATATCGGCGACATCATCTGCGGCCAAGGTCGGTGCATCGGCGACAGCTTCGAAATGAAGGGTTTCTTCATATTCTTTTGTAAAGGTATCGCCACCAGCTTCACGCACATTGACACTGAACGTCCAGTCTGCATCCCCACTGTAATGTTGCGTTGGAACGGCATAGACATCTTCAACCTCTTCTTCGGTGAATGTCCAGATACCGTTGGATAAGGTGCCTATGGTATTTCCCGCGCCATCTTCAAAGCTGAACCCGTCCGGTACACCTTTAATTTGAACCGTCGTAGTTTCATTACCGCCATCCTGATCATTCCCACTGAGTTCCAGATCAATTTTCAGGCGTGTATCTTCGACGCCGTTATTAAAAGAAATATCCAGTTCGCGTGCATCGGCATTATAGACCGGGTCTTCAATGATTTCTTCTTCCGGTTCTTCCGTGTCTTCATCTTCTTGAGGCACAATTTCTTCATTGGCAGCCTGAACGGGTGCACCCGCATCATTGTTACCCACCTCTTCCGGGAAAGTCGGTGGCTCATCTTCAGAGAGTTCGCGTTCTTCGACTGATCGGGCGTCTTCTTCTTCAGGTGGAAGCTCGTCTTCTTCCGCTTCTCCTTCTTCAGGGCCAAAAGACGGATCAACGTTAGCAAAAGCGACATCAACGCTATCGTCAACACGTTCGATTTTATGGTCTTCGCGTTCCACTTTTCCTTCATCAATGACAACTTCTTCCGGTACGCTGACACTGGCGATTGTCTTTTCAAACGTTTCGCGGTTTGTACTTTGAACGTTGGCGTTTTGAACAGCATCTTCCTGTAAAGGATCGTTCTCATTGACCAGCGTATTGTCCTGGGCATCATTCAGGGCATTAAAGCCTTTTCCATCCAGTGACAGTTCGTCATAAGAGTTGTCGCTGCCCTGTTCCTGACCGTGTTGATTTTGATCGTGTTCTTCAACCATTGTGATTACTCCACCTGATGTCTTAGCGTTCCCTGAAAGATTGCTGTAGCGATACGTAAATTGGTTTCAGCAAATACTGAAAGAGGGTTTTATTACCGGTTAGAATGTCGGCCTGCACCGTCATTCCCGGTAAAATTCTATTTTCTGAAGGCTCAGAACCAACATAAGGTACATCAAGTTTGACAATCCCTTTGTAGTAGGGCGTCCCGTCTTTTTCATCGATATAGGTGGTTGCAGAGATATTCTCCAACACACCGTTCACCGAACCATAACGGGCGAAATCGAAACTTGTGACCTTGATTGTCACATTCTGGCCCAGATTGACATGACCCACGTCTTTGGTGCTGATGCGTGTTTCAATACGCAATTCATCATCAATGGGTACGATGTCCATCAAAATGCCACCGGGCGCAATGACACCACCTTCGCTACGTACTTTGATATCTTTCACAAACCCATGAACCGGAGCGATGATTTTCAATCGTGTTACCCGGTCTTCAAGTCTGTGGATCAATTCACGCACCTGCGCGATTTCGGCAGTGACAACGTCCAACTCCCCCAAGATGTTTTTTCTTTCTGTTTTGTCGAGATCAAGAACACGTTCTTGAATCTCGCCAAGAGCTTCTATTGCAGCTTGTTCTTGGCCAACAAGTCGGCTGAACTCGCTTTCCATGGCTGCATATGTTCTTTTGGCTTCAAGGTAAGAGACCTTGCTGCCATGTCCTCTTTCATAGAGTTTCTGGCGCATGCCAACTTCTTCTTTAATCAAATTCAGTTGGCGCATTACCGCATTCTGTTGTTCTTGTGCGGCATTAATTTCTTCGTTTTTTTGTTGCTGTTGTTGCAAGAAAACCAGTTTTTGAGATTCAACACGATCAACAAAGGAATTGTACATATTTTGCTGGTCGTGGATCATGGAAACGGCTGAATTTTTCCACTCTGAAAAATCAGGTTCACGGCCATCTGCAGTGGCGCGTAAGCGTTCTTCCCGCAATTCCAGAACCAAAAGTCGTTGACGGGTTTGAGCCAGTTCCGCACCAACCTGTTTTTCATCAAGTTCCACAAGCAACTGCCCGGCTTCAACAACTTCGCGTTCTTCGACATATGTCGCTTTAACAATACCGCCTTCAAGATGCTGAACGGAACGAACAGACCCTTTCGGAACAACCGTACCAAAAGTAACCGCGACCTCTTCGACTTTCATGAAGTTAGCCCAGATAATAAAAGCCGCCAAAATCAGCGTTACAATATAAATAGCCATCTTGGACAGGCCGGAAACCCCTTGTTCTTCCAATTGAACATATTGGGCCATAAACCGGATCTGACGCGAAGCGGTCTTTTTCTTGATGCCATTTGACTGTACTGCTTCAACCATAATATACCTGTTAGAAAACCCCTTGTGGAAGTCGATCCAAAACCTGCTGTGCTGGCCCGGCCATACGGACCACGCCGCCATCCAGGTAGATGATTTTATCTGCGATCTTCAAGTGACTTGGGCGGTGAGTCACCATCAAAACAGTTGAATGCCCCTTTATACGCTCCAATGTTTTCATGAAAGCGCGGTCACTTTCAAAATCCAACCCGTTTGCCGGTTCATCCAGCAACAAAATGGGCGGACGTCTGAGATAAGCACGGGCCAATGCAATCCGCTGTATCAGAGTGTCCGGAATCAAATCTGTGCGTTCGTCTCCGATGCGGGTCATGAGTTTGTCCGGCAAGGCCTGAATATCGTCCCAGGCATCTGCTTCTCGAAGTGCCCATTCCAGTTCTTCATCACTCGCTGTTGGGTCAGACAATCGAATATTTTGAGCAATTGTTCCAAAAAACACTTCATTATTTTGCGGAACATAGGCAATGGTTTGGCGCAAAAGAATGGGGTCCATTTGGCGGATATCCACATCATCAACCGTGATGGAACCGGCCTGTGGCAAATACATGCCCATCAACATTTTTATTAAACTGGATTTACCGCAACCGTTCGGTCCGATCAATGCCACGATTTCACCGGGTTTGGCTTCAAAGTTAACCCCAACCACAGCCGGATCGGTATCCGCCGTATAACGCATAGAAACCCGGTTGAAGACAACATGACCTTTGAAACTCGGAAAATAACCTTCGGTCTGGCCTTCATCCCGTTCAGCCTTTAAGCCCATAAGCGAGTCAATTTGCTTTATGGAAGAACGCACTTGTTCCAATTGGGTCATACCGACAAAGGCAATTTGAACCGGGCGTAAAATCCACCAAACCATAATCATAGAGGCCAGCAACCCCCCAACGGACATATCGCCGCCAATGACCTTAAATACGCCATATGTCAAGGTTGCGAGACCGGCAGCCACAATCAGGCCTTGGGCGATGGACATACAGATGGAAGATACCTGTGCGGAGCGGAAGTTTTTCATACTGGCTTCTGCGGACATATGCCGGTAGCGTTCTGCCCAGATGCCTTCCGCGCCACAATCGTGCAAGGCGTTACGCTTTGAAATGGCTTCCGTGATGAATTCATGACGTTCCGAAGAAGCACGCGATGCTTCTGTAACGCTTTCACTCAGGATCGGCATCATAATACGCAGCATAATGGCAAAGACCACTAAAGTGCCAAGAGGCACCAGAACAAGTGTGCCGCCTAAAAAAGCCATTGCAATAACAAATATAATGGCAAAGGGCGCTTCAAAGACTGTTGATGCAATGGGACCTGCAAAAAAGTCACGCACGGTTTCAAAATCACGAAGGCGCGAAATCTGTGAACTTGTATTGGACATTTCCGTATAGGACGGAGGCAAAAACATCAATTTTCTAAAGATTGCCCGCCCGATAATATGATCCAGGCGACCACCTATATAGGCGATCATTCTGGATTTAAGGCCTTTCAAAAAGAAATCGCCCAGCAAAGCAATGGACACACCAGCAATCATCATCCACAACATGCTATTGGAACCGGTGGCGACATATTTGTCATAAACTGCCATGATAAACAAAGGTGTCGCCAGAGCCAGAACATTACTCACCATACTGATCAGTAATGTTCTCAGGATCAGTCCGCGGAAACGTGAAAAAATACTGCTGATATAACCCTTTGATGCATACTCTTTGTTGGTCTTATTCTGGTCCAGAGGCAAAAAGACATAAACATCCCCATAAAGCTTGCTGGCTTCTTGCATTTCGACGGTTTCCGTTTCCGTATTGAAAACGGTAAACATGTTGTCCACCCGTCCCATCACTACAAATGCATTGCCTTTTTTGGGCAAGAATAAACAGGGCAGAATGCGTACATCAATCTCATGAAGATGGATTTTGATGCGCTCACTTCGGTAGCCAAGTTTGCCAATAACATTTAACAAATCTGTCAGATCAAGTTCATCAGCAAAATGGGGCAAGGCTTCGGAAAGGGTACGTTGGGATCCTTCCCAGTCAAGAGAATTCAACAAGGGCAACAGACAAGCCGCCATGTCTGTGACCGCCTTGAATCCGCCCAGCTTGCCCGACATAATCTGATCTTGCGACAGGTTATCACGTTCTGCCACTGTACCCCATTCGATATTTTGAGCATTTGCCTGAACCGACATGATTATTCTCCCGCTATTTGTTGAGGGGTGGATGAACCATTCGGGGTAACAGCCGGATTTTCTGTTTGCTTGGGTGCTACATTCGACGCTGTCGTTGGAACAGGTCCCAGAACACGTTTTTTCAAACTGCGATCACTGATTTCAAATGTTTTGTCGGCAATGCGCAATAATGAGGGCCGTGGGGTAACCAGAATAATTGTGGATTTCCCTTTCAAATTGATAAGATATTCACGCAGGAAAACATCGCTTGGTCCATCGATGGAAGCATTGGCTTCATCAAACAGGATAATACGGGGTTGAAAGACCAATGCGCGCGCAATAGCGATACGTTGGCGGATACCACGTGGCAAGGCATCCATACCGCTATTGCCAATGACGGTTTCATAACCTTTGGGCATTTTGGCTACAACTTCGTTCAAGCCTAAACCTTCCGCCAGAACAAGAGCTTTCTTGCGATAGCTTCGATCAAACATCGTCAGGTTTTCCAGAATAGTGCCGTTAAACACCACACCGTTTTGTGGCAGATAGGCAATCCCGCTGCCTTTAAGAGCTGCATTGGCATAATTGGCAAGCGGCACACCATCTATCATGATCTGACCGCCAGTTGGTTCATGGGTTCCACGGATCAGCCCTAATAGTGCCGATTTACCAACCCCATTGCCCCCTGAAATCCCGACACACTCACCGGCTTGGATTTCAAAATTCACATTCTCCAACAATGGCGGAGCTTCACCAAAACCAAATGTCACATCCTCAAGCAGAATGTGACCGTTCTGAATTTTGCGAATGCAATCCGGTCGGTCTTCGCGGACAACTAGGTCGAAAATACCGGATATTTTTTCCCGCGCCAGAAGCACGCTTTGTAAACGGCTCCATAACCCAGTCAGTCGTTGAAAAGGCTGCATGGCACGACCGGACAACAGCGTACAGGCCGCCAGCACACCAACCGTGATATCGTGACTGATGACATATGTGCTGCCATAGGCTGCCACACCAACCATTGTGATCTGGGAAAAGATGAAACTGATATGCTGGCTTGACGTATCTTGGCGAACCATTTCCTGATCGGCATCAGCCACACTGTCCTGAAGACGTGAATAGCGTTGCTCCATCTGGGATTCCATGCCCATGGACTTAATGGTGTGAATACCAGTCAGAATTTCAATCTGGAAATTCAAACGGCGGTCTTTCCATAGATTATAACGTCTTAGTGCCTTACCCAGATTGACGCCGTAGAAATAAGACGTGATGCTGAAAACTGTTAAAACGATTACGGGAACCCAAACAATCGGCCCACCAAGCACATAGACCATACCCAGAAAAACAAAAACAAAAGGCATATCCACTAGTGAAGCCACCATTTGACCACTGTAATATTCCCGGGAGGATCGCATGCTGGACAGACGTTCCAGTGTGTCACCAATGCCTTCTTTATTTTTACCCTGATTTTGCGCATAAAGAACCCGTTCAAAGGCTGCACAGCCTAAACGGTGTTCGAATTTGGTTCCCATCCAACTGATGATATTACCCCGGGCAACCCTTAGAAATGTTTCCAAGCCAACCGCGACAAGAACACCTAGAACAAGAACAATCAATGTACCAAAGGAGGTGTTGGGAATAATACGATCATAAACCTGAAGTAATGACAGGGGCAACGCAAGCGACAGGGTATTCATCACCAGCGACGCAATGATAATTTCCTTCATGGCAGGGCCAAGATTTGAATACTTCGCCAAGGGATCTTTAATGCGTATTTTCATTATTCCAGTCGCAGAGATAAAACTTTACAAAATTCATAAATTAAATGGCTTAGATAATATATAAGTGTAGCGGTGTCTGGCTTGACCGAAAACAATATTTTATAAGGCTTAACTCTCTGAGACTAAATCGCTTTTGGAGATAGGTAGTATCACTTATTTATAAAAGGATATATTAATTTTGCCTACTTTATATACTCCAGGTTAAAATTTATGTTTTATAATCAATTGCATAGGTATATATTGTGAACATTTCCAAAGTAAAAAGCTCTAAAATAATAAACTTATAGTTTATTATTTATTTTTTAAATTCAACTTATTAGTTTTTTAATAAAAAAATGTTGCCTTCTTTCCGTCAAGTGAACAAGATTAATTAATTGATCCAATACTTATAAAAACAACACGAATCGTTCAACTGGACCTGTACAAAGAACCCAGAGAATTTCCTCGCGGCCATTAAATGGCATCCGTTCGAATTTGGATGAGAAGTTTATGAGTCTACGGCCTAATTTCAGACTTAAAGGGCTTAGCAACTGTATCTTTCATACGTTCTCAATATTCCAGTTTTGCCT
>JABXIC010000019.1 GCA_013373265.1 Methylocystaceae bacterium
ATGCGGATCAGTTGGTTGTATTTTGCAATCCGGTCAGAACGGCTCAAGGAACCTGTTTTGATTTGACCTGCGTTTGTCGCAACAGCGATATCAGCAATGGTCGAATCTTCTGTTTCACCAGAACGGTGTGAGATCACAGCTGTATATTTGGCTTTTTGTGCCATTTCTACAGCTTCCAATGTCTCTGAAAGCGTACCGATCTGGTTAACCTTTACCAAGATTGAATTGGCAATGTCTTGTTCGATGCCTTGAGACAAGCGTTTCGGGTTGGTTACAAACAGGTCATCGCCAACCAATTGGCATGTGTCGCCGATTTTTTCAGTCAGGATTTTCCAACCTTCCCAATCGTCTTCGTCCATACCGTCTTCCACAGATACAATCGGGAATTTTTCAACCAAAGCGGCGAGATAATCAGCCATTTCAGCGGAAGTTAAGGATTTACCCTCGCCGGCTAATTCGTATTTGCCGTCTTTGTAGAATTCTGAAGAGGCAACGTCCAAGGCCAGGACGATATCTTCGCCGGCTTTGTAACCGGCATTTTCAATGGCTGTCATGATGAAGCTCAGCGCTTCTTCACTAGAGGCAACACCCGGTGCAAAGCCGCCTTCGTCACCAACGTTTGTGTTATGACCCGCAGCTTTCAAAGCCGCTTTCAAAGAATGGAAAACTTCGGCACCCATGCGGATGGCTTCACGAATGCTTGATGCACCCACAGGCATGATCATGAATTCTTGAATGTCGACAGGGTTATCAGCATGTGCGCCACCGTTGATGATGTTCATCAATGGAACCGGCAATTCACGGGCAAAAGTGCCACCAAGGTATTTGTAAAGCGGCAAGCCAGCTTCGTCTGCGGCAGCTTTGGCAACGGCCATGGAAACACCCAACATGGCGTTGGCGCCAAGACGGCCTTTATTTTCTGTGCCATCCAGATCAATCATGGTTTGGTCGATCAGTAATTGTTCGTCCGCTTCCATACCGACCAATGCGTCAAAAATTTCGCCATTTACAGATTCAACAGCATCTTCGACACCTTTGCCGAGATAGCGGTCTTTATCGCCATCACGCAGTTCAACGGCTTCATGCACGCCAGTGGAGGCACCACTGGGAACAGCCGCACGACCGAACGCGCCACTTTCCAACAAAACGTCAACTTCAACAGTAGGATTGCCACGGCTGTCGAGAATTTCGCGACCGTGAATATCGATAATGGCGCTCATTTAAGATGCCCTCTTTGATTTGGGAAAACACAAGGTGAAATATGTGGCGTTTTGATACTGGTTTAGGGGCAAAAAAGCAAGTTATTTAGGCCTAACAATCCGCATAATCAATCGTCTGTTAAATGTGAGATTTTGATTACATTTAAATTATTCTGATTGAAGCTTTATGACTTTATTGAATTGCTTGATTAATTTCTGACCATATTCATTGTTATGGCACATAATAGCTTCTGCAACTGTCGCAATCGGCGGAGAAAGAGTGAGGGTGAGGTTACTTAGTTGACTATTATTTTTAATTAGGTCTTCAAGGCCCGTAATTGGTAAGACTGCGATGTCAATGCGTTTTAGGGCGACTTTCAAGAGATTGATACTCAGGTTCGCTTTAACATCATATGTGACACCTGATTGAGGCAAGATGTTTACGATTTCTTTCGGGGGGTAATAACTCCCGATCTTTAATCCTTTTAGTTGATCCTTAGATGTAATCGGTTGTGCGCCTTTTCGCTGGATAATGATCCAATCTACTGTGCTAATAGGTTCGGAATTCAAATAATTATTTGAATCTTCATAGTAAACTTTTGAATCGGGTGTAATACAAGCAAATTTCCCATCGCTAAAAGCCTTAAACGCATGGGCATGAGGCAATATTTGATATGTAATCGGAATGTCTACATGGTCTATGATCGATTTGACCTTTTTCCCATGATATCCTGTTAACTGATAATCAAATTCAAGGCTAATCTCTTTAATGATTGGAAAAACGAGATCTGCCTTATAGTCAGCTGCAAGAGAGATATTACTCAATAAAACTATTACAGATGTAGTGAAAATACATGCTTTCTTGATCATAGAAAAATTTTACAATCTTAAGCTATGAGAGTAAATGCTTTAATAAGTCGCCATGCCAACTAAATCGACAGGATTAGCCTTAGCCACTTTATCCAAGGCTTTCAGGGTTTCCAATACGCCGCGTAGCTTATGGACGGGGATCATGTTGGGACCATCGGAAATGGCTTTGTCCGGGTCGTTGTGTGTTTCGGCAAAAACACCAGCGATACCGAGGGAGATGGCGGCGCGTGCAATGACAGGTGCCAATTCACGACGACCACCAGAACTATTGCCCTGCCCGCCCGGTTGTTGGACGCTGTGGGTGCAATCGATGATGATTGGATACCCTGTGTCCAAGGCCATTTGGGGCAAGCCGCGCATATCGGTTACAAGTGTATTGTAGCCAAAGCTGGAGCCGCGCTCCGTGATCAGGATGTTTTCGTTCCCGGTTGAGGCAACTTTTTTGACCACATTTGGCATATCCCAAGGGGCAAGAAACTGGCCTTTTTTGACGTTAACCGCTTTGCCCGTTTGTCCTGCAGCCAACAGCAAATCTGTTTGGCGGCATAAAAAGGCCGGTATTTGCATCATGTCGCAAACTTCACCCACCACAGCACATTGATTTTCCGTATGGACATCGGTGATGACCGGGCAGCCGTAGGTGTCTTTGACTTCTTGGAAGATCGATAGGGCTGGCATAATGCCAATACCGCGATTGCCATCCACACTGGTGCGGTTGGCTTTGTCAAAGGATGACTTATAAACAAGACCGATGCCTAGATCATTACACATTTCGGTTAAGGCATGGGCCATTTCCAAGGCGTGATTCCGCCCTTCCATAGAACAAGGACCCGCAATCAATGAAAACGGTAAGTCATTACCAAAATTGACATTTCCAACAGCAACGTGTTTTTGATCAACCATCGTATTTATACCAATCGGTTTTGGGCAATTGCCGCTTTGATGAAGGCTTTAAAGAGGGGATGCGGGTCTGTCGGGCGGGATTTTAATTCCGGATGGAACTGCACGCCGATAAAGAACGGATGATCCGGAATCTCTACAATTTCAGGTAAGATTCCGTCCGGTGATAGACCTGAGAACTTCATGCCTGCGGCTTCCAGCTTTTCTTTATAGTCGACGTTGACCTCATAACGGTGACGGTGACGTTCAGAAATTTGTTTGGCGCCATCATAGACGTCAAAGGCCAAAGTTTCAGGAACCATTTTACAAGGATAAGCCCCTAAACGCATCGTGCCGCCAAGGTCGCCATCATGGCTGCGTGTTTCTTTGGTGCCATCGTCTTTGTGCCATTCGGTCATCAAACCAACAATCGGCACTTTGCAATTGCCAAATTCAGAAGACCCAGCGCCACTGATACCGGCTTTGTTGCGTGCGGTTTCGATGACGGCCATTTGCATGCCTAGACAAATACCAAAATAAGGCACTTTATTTTCACGGGCATATTTAACAGCGGCGATTTTACCTTCTGCACCGCGTTCTCCAAAACCGCCGGGGACCAAAATCGCGTCTTTATCTTCAAGAACTTTTAAGCCATCACCTTCAAGCAGGGTTTCAGCATCAATCCAGTGTTGGTTGACGCGCACGTTGTTGGCAATACCACCGTGGGTTAAGGCCTCTCCTAAGGATTTATAGGCTTCTAATAATTCAACGTATTTACCGACAATGGCGACATTGACCTCGCCTTCCGGTTCAAGAACACGTTTGACGATTTCTTCCCACTTGGTCAGGTCCGGTTCAGGAGCTGCCATGCCAAAATGTTTGAGAACGGCTTTGTCCAAGCCTTCTGCATGATAGCTGAGCGGAACACGGTAAATGGTATCTACATCCAAACCCGGAATAACCGCATCTTCGGCAACGTTACAGAAAAGTGCGATTTTGCGGCGTTCACTCGGCGGGATTTCACGATCACAGCGACATAATAAGGCATCGGGACTGATCCCCAGGCCAAGAAGTTCTTTGACCGAGTGCTGTGTCGGCTTTGTTTTAAGCTCCCCTGCGGCCGGGATATAGGGCACAAGTGTTGTATGCAAAAACATGGTATTGCCATGACCAAGTTGGTTGCCCAATTGGCGAATGGCTTCCAGGAATGGTAAGGATTCGATATCGCCAACCGTTCCGCCGATTTCTACGAGGATAAAATCTTCATCGGTGACGTTGGCAACGGTAAATTCTTTGATGGCTTCGGTTACATGGGGAATAACTTGAACCGTCGCGCCAAGATATTCGCCGGCACGTTCTTTTTGAATGACGCTGGAATAGATACGACCGGATGTCACGTTATCGCTTTGCATGGCATTAACGCTGGTGAAACGTTCGTAGTGGCCAAGGTCAAGGTCGGTTTCTGCACCATCGTCTGTGACAAAGACTTCACCGTGTTGATACGGGCTCATGGTGCCCGGATCGACGTTGAGATAGGGGTCCAGTTTACGTAAGCGGACTTTGAAACCACGTGCTTGTAGACAAGCGCCAAGAGCGGCGGAAGCCAATCCTTTGCCAAGGGAAGAAACTACACCACCAGTAATGAAGATATAACGTGCCATCTAAAAATACCTAAACGTCGATTATATTTTATTTTAAAGAAGAAGAGGCGGTCATTTGACCGCCTCTTCAACGTAATTTCAAGTCCGCTTTTTAATAAAAAGCAAACAGCCTTACTTTGCCAGAGGCGCGCCCGGCTCTTCAGATTTCGGTGCAGCCGGTTCTTCTTGAACAATCGGCGCCAGTTTATCGGAATCCAAAATAGAACCGCTGTTGCGTTCAGCATTAGCAATTAAAGACAAAACTAAGCTGGTCAGCATAAAACCACCGGCCAACAATGCCGTTGCACGTGTAAGCAGGTTAGCTGCAGAACGACCGGTCATGAGACCGCTACCGCCACCACCGCCGCCAAGGCCGCTTAAAGCGCCGCCTTCGGAACGTTGGATCAAAACTAAGATGATCAGGCCGAGGCACAAAATCAAATGTACCACGAGAAGAACGTGTGTCATCGCTTCTCTTTCCATCCTTTAATACAAATATTCAGAAACTTGGCGCCTCTTTTAACGCGAACTTCTCTTAAAGGCTAGGACAACTTTGCGCAATTGCCCAAAAATCTTCCGATTTTAATGCTGCGCCTCCGATTAATCCGCCATCAACGTCCGCCAAAGCCAGCAATTCCTTGGCATTTCCGGGTTTCATGGAGCCGCCGTAAAGAATGCGCATGCCGTCTGCTGTATCCTGACCAAGCTTATCGGCAAGAGTGTTGCGAATATCGGCGTGAATTTCCTGCACATCATCCGGAGTCGCCACCTTGCCTGTGCCAATGGCCCAAACAGGTTCATAGGCAATGACGGTGTTTTCAGAAGTGGCCCCTGCAGGAACAGACCCGAGAATTTGTTCACGCACGACTTGTAAGGCTTGGCCGCTTTCTCGTTCGGCTTCGGTTTCCCCCACACAAATAATAGCGATCAAGTCTTGTGCGTGGGCGGTAATGGCTTGCGCTTGCACGTCGGCATCACTTTCAGCATGATCCGTACGGCGTTCAGAATGGCCGACAATGACATGAGTGCAGCCTGCATCTTTTAACATCACCGGGCTTATATCGCCAGTGTGCGCACCACTTTCAGCCGTATGGCAGGTCTGTGCCCCTAAAAAGACATCGCTGTGTTCAATGGCTGCGCCCACTGTTTCCATCACCGTAAAGGGCGGACAAACTAATAAATCAAAGGCCGCATCACTTTGGGCTTTAGATAAGGTGGCAATTTCACCAGCCAAGGCTTTTGCATCGGCGCGCAGGCCGTTCATTTTCCAGTTTCCAGCAATCAAAGGGCGACGTGACATATTAATAAGGTCCTCATGCAACAGTTTGAATTTGATGCTGCTTTTACACAATTTGTCGATTTTGGGCGAGTCAATTATGAAAGTGTGAGGTTTTCTGTGGGATTTAGGACTTCGGTCTGGCTTTTGTCATATTCTTGGCTTAATTAAGGTGTTTAAGCTGTTGCTAGGTGGCACTTCCCCTTTTATGATGCGCACCGCTTTATCAATAACACATAAATCTTGGAACACTTTCATCATGCTCGATGGTTTTCGCAAACATTCAAATTCAATTATCGTCAAAGCCCTGTTTTTCCTTTTAATCGCGAGCTTCGCGGCTTGGGGGATTGGCGATATGTTGCGCCCTGCTGCAACGGGTAATAGTGTTGCGACGGTAGGCAATGTCGACATTTCTGCACAGGAAGTCTTTAACGATTTTCAACGCGAAATGTCACGAATGCGCCAACTGACCGGTGATCAAGGTGTGAATGAACAATTGTCTCTTGCCATCGGCAGCAGCGTTGTCGATCGTGCTATTAACAAAGCGCTTATGTCGGTCAGCGCCAAGGATATGGATGTTGCAATTAGTGATGAACAGGTTGTGAAATCCATACGCGAAACACCAATGTTTCAGGAAAATGGTGTTTTTAACCGCCAACGTTTTGAACAGATTCTCTTTTCAAACCAATTAAATGAAAATCAGTTTATTGAGTTGGTACGCGGTGATTTGGCACGTGAACAGATTGTCAGCTTGATGGAAAGTGGTTCAAGCGTCCCTGAAAGCGTGGTCAAAGAGCTTTATAAGCACCGTCAGGAGAAACGCTCTGCAAGTGTGGTTCGTATAGATAGAGACTCTGTGGGGGATGTTGCAGCTCCAAGCACTGAAGAAGTGCGCAAATATTATGATGACAATATCAACAAATTTATGGCGCCTGAATATCGCAGTGTAAGCCTGCTTCATATTACGCCTAAAGATGTGGCGGATACAATTGATGTGCCGCTTCAAAAAGTTGAAGACGCCTATGCGGCGCATCAAAGTGAATTTGTCACACCGGGACATCGCATTGTTGAACAAATGGTCTTTACAACAGAAGAAGAAGCCAAAGCCGCCGCCCAATCAATTGCGGATGGCAAAAGTTTTGCTGATGTGGCCAAAGACCTTTTGGGGCTGGAAAAAGATGCACTTTTGTTGGGTGACGTCACGAAAGCAGAACTGCCTGAAGAATTGGCTGACCCCGTTTTTGCTCTGGGTAAAGATGAAGTCAGCGCGCCGATCCAATCAATGTTGGGCTGGCATATCGTGCATGTGACACAAGTCACTGACGAGGTTGTGGCCTCATTTGACGATGTTAAAGACAAGTTACATGATCAGGTCGCTCTTGAAATGGCGGCGGATGAATTGTTTAGCATTTCAAACACCATTGAAGATACGCTGGGTGGCGGTGCGACGATTGAAGAAGCGGCTAAAAAAGTTGGCTTTAAGGTTTCGACCATCGAAGCAACAGATAAAACGGGTAAAGATACATCCGGTGCGCCGATTGCTGCTTTGGCAGGTCAAAAAGCCCTTCTTGAAGAAATCTTCGCGGTGGATATCGCAACAGAGCCGACGATGAAAGATGATGATCAAGGCGGTTACTTTATGGTGCGTGTGGATGGCATCACAGAAAGCACAGCACGTGCCTTTGAAACCGTGCAAGAAAGTGCTAGCGCACAATTGTTGGATCAAAAGAAACAGGCTGCTGCTAAGGAAAAAGCCACCTCAATTGTTGCTGCAGTAAAATCCGGCAAACAATTGGCTGATCTGGCAAAAGAATCTGGTCTGGAAGTCACTGAAAAAACAGGTTTCACCCGGTTTGACGCCCCCTTGCCTGCATCTGTAACAACGGCTTTGTTTGCAGGGAAAGTTGGTGATGTGGAAAGTGGTGCCGATGAAAAAGGTTTTGTGGTTGCGGTTTTGAAAGACATCCAATCTATGGAAGGTGATCAAGACCAAGCTGCGATCAATGCCTTGAGCCGTGAAATGGCTGCGGGCATTAAAAATGATATGGAAGGCGAATTTGTTAACGCCTTGCGAGGTCGTTACAGTGTGTCAATTGATCGGGGCATGGTTAACCGCCTCTTTGTTCAAGAGCAACGTTAAATGAAAGTCTATCCTGATTTCGATAGTTTTCAGACGTCTTATGATGCCGGTAAGGCGCAAGTCGTCTGGACCAAGCTTGTCGCGGATTTAGAAACACCAGTCTCTGCCATGATGAAATTGGCAGATAATCAGCCCGATAGCTTTTTACTTGAATCTGTTGAAGGTGGGGCGAAACGCGGGCGGTATTCTTTTTTAGGTCTAAGACCTGATGTGACATGGCGCTGTTTTGGGGAAAAGGCTGAAGTTAACCGTAACGCCGCCTTTGATCGCCATTCGTTTGAGCCTTGCGATAAGCCGTCATTAGATTCTTTACGTGCTTTAATTGATGATAGCGCTATTGATTTACCAGCTCATTTACCGCCTATGGCGGCTGGTCTGGTCGGTTATATGGGCTATGACACCGTGCGTTTGATGGAAAAACTGCCGGATAATAACCCGGACCCCATTGGTGTGCCGGATGGGCTTTTCATGCGCCCGACAATCATCGCCGCCTTTGATAATATTGAAGATTCCGTCACAGTTGTGACGCCCGTGCGCCCAGAAAGTGGTGTGAGTGCCAAGGATGCTTATGATGCCGCGTTGGATCGCTTGGAAGATATTAAACTGGGTTTGCAAACCAGTTTGAGCGTCAGTCACGATTTCAATGAAGATATTGGCAATTTGCCGGAACCCGTTTCAAATATGAGCCGTGAAACCTTTCATGACATGGTTCATAAAGCACAGGAATATATTCTGGCAGGTGATATCTTTCAGGTGGTTTTGTCACAACGCTTTACCCTGCCCTTTGAATTGCCGCACTTTGCGCTTTATAGATCTTTGCGTCGATTGAACCCTTCACCCTTTTTGTTTTTCCTGAATTTTGGAGAATTTACAATTGTAGGGTCCAGTCCAGAAATTTTGGTGCGTCAACGAAATGGCGAAGTCACCATTCGCCCAATTGCAGGTACCCGTAAACGCGGTGTTGATCGGGCCGAAGATGAAGCTTTGAAAAAAGATCTCCTTTCGGACCCGAAAGAATTGGCTGAACATTTGATGTTGCTAGATTTGGGCCGCAATGATGTGGGGCGTGTGGCAAAGATCGGGACGGTCAAGGTTACGGATCAAATGATCGTTGAGCTTTATTCCCATGTAATGCATATCGTCTCCAACGTGGTCGGAGAACTTGATACGGATCGTTTCGACAATATGGATGCGCTAATCGGTGGTTTCCCGGCCGGGACAGTCTCGGGTGCCCCCAAGGTACGTGCCATGGAAATCATCGATGAACTGGAACCAGAACGCAGAAGCTTTTATGCAGGCTGTATTGGGTATTTTGGTGCCAATGGTGATATGGATACCGCCATTGCCTTGCGCACAGCTTTGTTAAAAGATGGTAAGATGTACGTACAAGCTGGCGGTGGCGTTGTTGCCGATAGCAGTCCTGAAGGCGAATATCAAGAAAGCATCAACAAGGCGCGTGCCTTGGTTCGTGCTGCTGAAGAAGCCTATAAATTTGCTTCTGACGATAATAGTCACAATTAAGACAAACAGCCATGGCGGGAATATCCTGCCATGGCTGTTCTCTTTGTTTATCCTTTAAAATGTTCAAAGACGGACCAGCCACCGATGGCGATAAAGCCAATCCCCGCGATTAGTTTTAAAGGAATGATATCAAGATATTTACCCGCAGCCTGGCCGAGAACCACGGCAACAGCTGTTGAGGCCACAAGCGCGCCTGCTGCTGCAATGAAAACCAGCACAGGACTGTGATCTTTATCTGAGGCAAACAGGACGGTTGCCAATTGTGTTTTATCGCCAAGCTCTGCTAAGAAAACGGCGATGAAAATAGGTAAAAGCTGTGTCACGCTCTTTAAGCCCTTCCTTTAAAATCAAAGCCGGCATCTTCAATAGCTTCTTCAATGGCGCTTTCATCATCAAAACCGGAAACGATGACTTTTTTTGCGGCCAAATCAACTTCGATTTCTGCACTGTCTTTAACAGATTTAAGAGCATTTGTGACGGCCTGTGCACAATGGCTGCATGTCATGCCGTCAACAATGTAAGTGGTAGACATTCTATTTCTCCTTAACTGAGACCTTGGTTTTTTAAAACGATTTGGCTTATGGGCACAAGGATAAAACCCTTGCTTTGCGCGGTAGGCAACCATTCTTGTAAGGCTGCAATTGTCCCATCACGGGGATGGCCGATGCCGACAGCAAAACCGGAGCGACGAGAAACTTTTTCCAATAAGCTTAATTGTTTGAGCACAGCGTCCTTTTCATTCACGTTATCCAAAAAGACGTTGCGTTCTGCAAAAGGCACCCCTTCGAGACCCGCGATTTTAGCACCGATGGATTTTGGGTTGGTGCGGGAATCTAAAAACAGCATTTCACGATTGCGTAGCTCTGACATGAGCGCTTTCATCACCGTGTCGTCTGTGGTGGCACGACTGCCCATATGATTATTAACCCCCACATAACCGCTAAAACGTTCCAAGTTCCAATGAATGCGATCTTTCAGATCTTCTGCGGCTAAATGGGTGTTTAAGTTGTTGGGACCTGCGTCAATTTTTGCATTGAGCGGTTCCATGGGGAGATGCACCAACAATTCATGGCCATTTGCACGCGCCCTCCCCGTTTGTTTTTTTAAATCTTTGGCATAAGGGATAAAAGCCATGGTCATAGGGCCGGACAAGGCAATCGCGCGTGCGGTGCGTTTTCGATCCAGACCGAGATCATCTATCACCAGCGCAATCATGGGGGTATCTTTGGGGACATCCATCTTGAGCGCATATTGCATCCAGCGTGGTTGTTGATGCTCAATTGTTGGAGGTGGTGTTTTTTCCGGCGCGGGGTCAGGTGTGCTGACTTTTGTCGCTGTTTTTGTGGGGGTATAGATGTCTTGAGGTAAGGCTTCTTCATAAACAGTAGGTGGTGCAACCGGTTTTGCAGATATTTCAACTGAATTTAATCGCGGTGTGACGCTTGCAGGCGGTGGCACCTGTTTTTTCTTAAGCGGTTGTTTAGGCTTAAGTTCTTGAATGGTTTCATCGACTTCTGCTTCTTTGGCAGCTAAGATCAAGGGGGCATCCGGCAGACGGATCATTTCTGGCGGCTTGGCGTGGTTTTTGTACCAGGGCTTGGCTTCTTTATGATCCGATGCGGTTTGGTTTGAGCCAGACGTGTTTGCCAGATGTGCAGCGCCATAGGCCAGTGCGCCGATCACGGCGGCAACAACGATGACAAGCGTTTTATTGACTTTCTTGTGTTTAACTGGCTTTGCCACGCTTTAGGTATCCTTGGCAAAATTGTTCAGGATGGGACAGTCAGGTCGATCATCGCCATGACAGCAATCGACAAGGTTTTTAAGGGTATCACGTATGCCTTGCAGTTCCTGAATGCGGGTTTCAACTTCTTCAATATGGCGTTTTGCCAGATCACGCACATCACGGCTGGCGCGGTTTTTATCCTGCCAGAGTTCCAGAAGATTGCCGACATCTTTCAGTGGAAAGCCCATTTTGCGCGCACTTTGGATGAATTTAAGGATATCAACATCCTTGTCGCTATAATCGCGATATCCATTGGGGGCACGCGCAGGTTCCGGCATCAAATTGATGCTTTCGTAATAACGAATTGTTTTTGCCGTTACGCCTGTGAGTTTTGAAACTTTAGAGATGTTCATGGCTTTGGTTTCCATCTTTTAAGCAACAACGAATTGCTGACAACACTTACACTGCTTAATGCCATTGCACCACCTGCAATCATCGGATTTAGTAAACCAAATGCAGCCGCAGGCAGGGCAATCACATTGTAAATAAAGGCCCAAAACAGATTTTGCTGGATTTTGCGATAGGTTGCTTTTGAAATACTGATAGCTTGGGCAATCATCATCGGGTCAGAGCGCATTAAGGTCACGCCCGCACTGTGTACGGCTACATCGGACCCGCTTGCCATGGCAAAGCTGACATCGGCTGTGGCAAGGGCCGGACCGTCATTCACCCCATCACCAACCATTGCCAGAACTTGCCCGTCTTTTTTAAGGCGGGCAACATGGTCTGCTTTTTCATTGGGCAGCACTTGGGCAATAACCGTTTCGATACCGACTTCTTGTGCGACTTTTTGAGCGGTCTTTTCATTATCCCCACTCAACATAACAGATATTATACCTTGATCTTTCAATTGCTTAATGGCGGGAGTTGAAGTTTTCTTTAAAGTGTCTGCCAATCCAAAAAGACCAAGGATTTGATCCCCATCTTCTAACCAGACGACGGTCATGCCAGTGCTTTCCATCTCTTGTGCTTTTGCATCGAAGGATGAAAGGTCGTGTTTCATGTGGTTGCGATTACCCAAGCGATAGCTGGTTTTTTTAATCGTCCCTGAGATACCGTGACCGGGCGTTGCCTTGAAGTCATCAACCTCGAAAGTTTTCTTTGCCTCAAAGGCTTTTGCCAAAGAATGTTCGCTGCCCTTTTGTAAACTGGCGGCGATCTTGACCAATTTGGGGTCAAATTCAACCAGTTTGGGTCGGCCTTCGGTCAATGTGCCTGTTTTATCAAAGATGACAGTTGTGATTTTATGGGCGAGCTCAAGGGATTGCGCATCTTTGATCAAGATGCCGTGGCGTGCACCAACACCCGTTCCCGCCATAATCGCGGTGGGTGTGGCAAGACCAAGGGCGCAGGGACAGGCGATCACAAGCACGGTGATGGCGTTAATCAATGCTTGATCCATGCTCGCCCCATGTAAGGACCACCCTATAAAGGTTGTCAATGCAATCAGGCAGACAATGGGGACAAAGATCGCGGCAATTTTATCGGCAAGCTTTTGAACAGGTGCTTTCGTGGCTTGTGCGCCTTGGATCATTTCAATGATTTTAGACAAGACGGTGGCTTTACCGACTGCTGTGGTCTTTATATGCAAGAGGCCGGATCCGTTGATTGCCCCACCTGTGACCTTGTCACCGGATACTTTGTGAAGAGGCAGACTTTCCCCAGTCAGCATTGATTCATCAATTTCGCTATCGCCTTTAATGATCACGCCATCAACGGGGATATGTTCACCGGGTTTGACTAAAATAACGTCGCCCATTCGGACTTGATCAATGGAAATGCTTTCTTCTGTATCGCCCTTAAGGCGTCTTGCCGTTTCCGGTCGTAGGTGCATGAGCGCACGAATGGCCTCTGTCACGCCGTGTTTTGCACGGTTTTCCAACCATTTACCTACTAAGATCAAACAGGTGACTGCAGCGGCAGCTTCAAAGTACAGCATGCCAGTGCCTTTAGGCGACGCTATAAGCATGTATAGGCTAAGCCCATAGGCAGCGGTGGTCCCCATAGCAACCAACAGATCCATATTGCCTGTCAGCCCTTTTAAAGCGCCCCAAGCAGATCTGTAAAAGCGATGGATGGCAACAATTTGCACAGGCGTTGCCAAGGCAAGCTGAATCCAGCCGTTTAAATGCCAATCAAGACCAAAGGGTAAAGCCAGCATGGGCGCAACTAAAGGGGCTGTCAGAACAAGACACACGATAAGAACGGCCAATTCACCAGATGTTTTTGTGTGATCGGGTAAATCTTGATTGTCATTGGCGACTGTGGCTCCAAAACCAGCCTTTTCGATTTTAACGATCAGGTCTTCTGGTTTGAGGCTGTTGTTGGTTAAAGTAACGTTCGCCTGTTCTGTGGCGAGGTTTACGCTGGCTTCTTCAACGCCATCCATACGATTGAGGACTTTTTCAATGCGTGATGAACAGGACGCACAGGTCATTCCGGTAATTTGAAATTTGTAGTGTGTCATGTTGTTATACCTTTCAGTCCACTGGAATGTTATATGGTCCTTCCAGTAAGGGCAAGGTCAAGGGGGGAAAATCGTTCTTGACGCATGGCTCTTGTCCTTGCATTCTGCGCTAAATATACGCAACATCCGAAGTTAAAGTGATTTATAAAACGCTTCAACTTCCAAGAATAAGTAATTGAAATGTTTCTATTAATTGATAACTACGATAGCTTTACATATAATCTGGTCCATTATTTTGGCGAATTGGGGGCCGATATTGTTGTGCGTCGTAACGATGTGTTAACGGTCGATGAAGCCATGGCGATGGATCCACAGGGAATTATTTTATCCCCCGGTCCCTGTGATCCGGACCAAGCGGGCATCTGTCTCGGCTTGATTGAAAAAGCTGCGGGAAAGCTGCCGATTTTTGGGGTTTGCTTAGGCCATCAATCAATAGGTCAGGCCTTTGGTGGCAAGATTGTACGCGCCCCCGCCCCCATGCATGGCAAGGTGAGCGCGATAAATCATACAGGAAGCGGTGTTTTTGCAGACATCCCTGCCCCGTTAAACGTAACGCGTTATCATTCCCTAACCATTGACCCGAACAGCTTGCCCGATTGTTTGGAAGTCACGTCACAAAGCGATGACGGGGTAATAATGGGTGTACAGCATAAAGAATATCCCATCCACGGGGTGCAGTTCCATCCGGAAAGCATCGCCTCTGAACATGGGCATAAACTTTTAGAAAACTTCCTTAATCTCGCAAAAGAACAGGGGTAACCGAACATGAGCGATTCAATGAAACTGATCATTAGTAAGTTGGCGGACGGTGGAACGCTATCTCAAGCAGAAGCAAAAGTCGCTTTTGATTGCATTATGGAAGGTGATGCCACGGCTGTTCAGATTGGTGCATTTGTTATGGCTATGCGTGTGCGCGGCGAAACAGTTGCAGAAATCAGCGCCGGTGCCCAAACCATGCGTGAAAAAATGAAAAAGGTTAACGCCCCGGCGAATGCGATTGATATCGTTGGGACAGGTGGCGATTCACGTGGCACCTACAATATCTCAACCGCGACAGCATTGGTTGTTGCCGGTGCAGGCGTACCCGTTGCCAAGCACGGTAGTAAAGCTGTGTCTTCCAAATCAGGTGCTTCGGATGTCTTGACCAGTTTGGGTGTCAATATGGGGGCTGACATTGCAACGGTAGAAAAATCGATTGATCAGGCCGGGATCGGTTTTATGATGGCCCCGCTTTATCATTCTGCCATGAAATATGTCGTCGAACCACGCCAACAACTTGGTATACGTACAATCTTTAATCTCTTGGGTCCGATGGCAAATCCGGCTGGGGTCAAACGCCAAATGACAGGTGTCTTTGCGAAAGAATGGGTCCGTCCTTTGGCGGAAGTTCTGGGCCGTTTGGGCAGTGAAAAGGTCTGGGTTGTTCATGGCTCTAACGGGATTGATGAATTAACCACAACGGGTGTGACCTATGTGGCGGAATATAGCGATAAAGGGATCAAGGAATTTGAAATTGACCCGCAAGATGCTGGCTTACCGCTTGCGCGCGATGAAGACCTGTTGGGTGGTGATTCATCTTATAACGCGGCTGCGATCAAGCGTGTGCTTGATGGCGAAATTGGCCCTTATCGCGATATTGTCCTTTTAAATTCCGCCGCTTCATTGATTGTGGCGGATAAAGTTGAAAATATTAAAGACGGTGTTTTAGTCGCGGCTGATTCGATTGACAGCGGTAAGGCAAAAGCAGCCTTGCAAAAGCTTGTTGATATTACGAATGGAGCCTCCGGTGAGTGATATTCTAGCTAAGATTTGTGATGATAAGCGCGATTACGTTGCCCATTGTAAAAAGCGCAAAGCACTCAGCGTTTTAGAGGTTGCGGCAAAACAAGCCAGCCGTCCGCGCGGTTTTTTAAATGCGCTGAAAGCCCGGGTGAAAATTGGTCAATATGGATTGATTGCTGAAATTAAAAAGGCGTCACCTTCTAAAGGTTTGATCCGACCTGATTTTCAACCCGTTGACATTGCCAAAGCCTATGAGTTGGGCGGCGCGGCTTGTTTATCCGTTTTAACGGATCAGCCATATTTCCAAGGTGCGGATGAATATCTGGTGGTGGCGCGCAATGCCGTTACCCTGCCGGTTTTGCGCAAAGACTTTATGGTTGATACTTATCAGGTCACTGAAGCACGCGCCTTAGGGGCAGATTGTATCTTGATTATCATGGCTGCATTGGATGATGCACAGGCTCAAGAAATTGAGGACGCGGCGCGTTCTTATGGGATGGATTGCTTGGTTGAAGTTCATAACGAAGAAGAAATGGACCGGGCCTTACTGTTGAAATCCAATCTTATTGGTATCAACAACCGTAATCTTAAAACGATGGAAATTAGTTTGGAAACCACAGAACGTTTGTCACGGATGGTGCCGCAGAATAAGACACTTGTTTGTGAAAGTGGTATTTTCACGCCAGAAGATTTGGCGCGCATGTCTAAAGTCAATGCTAATTGCTTTTTGGTTGGGGAATCATTGATGCGTCAAGACGATGTGCAAGAAGCAACCAAAGCACTATTATCACAAAATACGGGGGCCTGAATGAGTGATCAATTTACGCATATCGATAAAGACGGTAATGCCGTTATGGTCGATGTTTCTGAAAAAGACATAACGGAGCGCACAGCAACGGCAAAAGCCAGCGTTCTTATGGAACCTGATACCTTGGCCCGCATTATGGCGGGGACCCTAAAAAAAGGCGATGTGCTGTCTGTAGCGCAATTGGCCGGAATTATGGGGGCAAAAAAGACGCCGGATTTAATCCCGTTATGTCATCCCTTGGCGCTTACGTCTGTTAAGGTTGAACTGACCTGCAATCCGGATCGACATGCCGTGGAGATTGAAGGGACCTGTAAACTCAAGGGCCGTACCGGTGTCGAAATGGAAGCCCTAACCGCTGTGTCCATTGCGGCCTTGACGGTTTATGATATGTGTAAAGCCATTGATAAGGCCATGACCATCACTGATGTGCGCCTGACCTATAAAGATGGTGGAAAATCAGGAAAGTTTGTAGCCTCATGAGCCTTCTCCCTATTGATCAAGCTTTTGCCAAAGTTAATGCAGGTATTTCTGCGTTATCAAGTGAACAAGTCTCTGTTGCACAGGCCTTGGGGCGTGTCTTGGCTGAAGATGTGGCCGCACGTTTAACCCAACCACCTTGCGCGGTTTCCTCTATGGATGGATATGCGGTTCGCAGTGAAGATGTATTAACACAACCCGTAACCCTCACTTGCGTTGGGGAATCTCAGGCCGGAGGTGTGTTTGAAGCACCTGTGACAAAGGGCCAATGTGTGCGCATTTTTACTGGTGCCCCTATGCCATCAGGTAGCGATGCGGTGATCATGCAAGAAGATACCGAAGTCGCTGGCGATCAGGTGACATTTAAGGAAGTGGCCTTTGAAGGAAAATTTACCCGACGTGCGGGTCTCGATTTTAATGAAGGCGATGTCTTGCTTAAAGCCGGGCAATTATTAAGTGCGCGTGATATCGGCCTGTTATGTTCTATGAATGTCCCATGGGTGAAAGTCTATCGCCAACCCCGCGTTGCAATTTTAGCAACGGGGGATGAATTGGTGATGCCGGGGGAAGCTGTGCGCGAAAGCCAGATTATCAGCTCCAACACGTTAATGGTTGCGGCCATGGTAACGGCATTAGGTGGCGTGCCGATTAATTTGGGGATTGCCGGTGATACAGAAGAGTCTTTGCGCCAAACCCTTTCGGGACTGGATGGGGTGGATTTACTGGTGACCTCGGGAGGCATTTCCGTTGGGGATTATGATCTGGTACGCAATGTCTTAGGGGAAGAAGGTTTGGACATAGACTTCTGGCAAGTGGCGGTCAAACCGGGCAAACCCTTTATGTTTGGTCATATTGGCGGCAAGCCGGTTATGGGGCTGCCGGGTAATCCGGTTTCGTCTTACATTCTTGCCTTTTTGTTTGTACGTCCCGCTTTGCGCAAAATGCAAGGCATGGCTTTTGAACAAGACGTTCCCGTCCGTGCGATTCTGGGGGCGGATGTTCCCAAAAATACGGTACGCCAAGAATATATGCGTGCGGTCTTTTCACGCGATGATCAAGGTCGTTTGGTGGCAACACCCTATTTCAAACAAGACAGTGCTATGTTAGCGAACCTCGCCCATTGCGAAGGTTTTATCATCCGCCCGGTCCATGCAGAACCTTCACAAGCCGGGGAAGAATGTGATGCGATCTTCATTGGCGACAGTCATTTGACAATTTAGTTTGTTCTTGACCTGTTTTCAGAACTAAAGTAGAACATTATATATGTTTTACTTTTGTTCTATGAGGGCGCCATGTTGACACCGCAACAATACCAACTTTTGATGTTTCTGGAAAAGCGTCTTAAGGAAACAGGTGTTTCGCCTTCATATGATGAAATGAAAGACGCGATGGAGCTTAAATCCAAATCGGGTATTCACCGTTTGATTACCGGATTGGAAGAACGTGGCTTCATCCGCCGCCTGCCCCATAAGGCACGTGCGCTGGAAATTCTTAAATTGCCAGAGAACCAAGATCGCCTGGATGGCCCGTTGCGTTCTGATAACTCTAAAATCCATGATTTGAATCTGCAAAAAAAGCAAGTCGGCGGGCTTGAAGGAGGACGTGGCAACAACACGGATGTTTTGCCTGATTCTGAAGCGGTTGAACTCCCTATGTTCGGGCGGATCGCTGCGGGTACACCGATTGAAGCTTTGCGTGACAATAGCGCCAGTGTGGATGTTCCGGCCAGTCTACTGGGATTGGGGGAACATTACGCGCTGGAAGTCGATGGGGACTCCATGATTGAGGCGGGGATTAATGATGGTGATACAGTCATTATTCAACGCTGCACAACAGCAGAAAACGGGGCCATTGTAGTGGCCTTGGTTGATCAGGAAGAAGCGACACTTAAAAAATTACGCCGTAAAGGTGGGTCTGTTGCGTTGGAACCTGCAAACAGAATGTATGAAACCCGCATTTTTCCGCCAGAGCGGGTTAAAGTCCAAGGTCGCCTTGTTGGGTTGATCCGTAAATATTGAGAGATCAATTACTGACCATAGACAGTCCAGGGTCGTGTTCCCCTCACATCTTTGAGGGTGATAATTTTAATCTGATGGTCTGTTAGATAAAGGGCGTGGGCTCCTTTTGTCATCATGTCATGGGCATCAATGATGCGTTTGGGGTGTGTACAGGCGCTGGGACTATCCAGTGGTGTGATTAGAATATCTGCTTTTTGGCAATCTTCTGGCAAAGCAAGCTGCTGTTGATTAAGAATAATCTGTTGACCTGAAGGATGAAGGTAGCGACAGCCCAGAACATCACAGGGTATGGCCTCTTCAAATGAAACCGGGCTTTCATTTTCTTTGCCCCAGCCTCTGATCCAGTTATCACGCACATAAGAGGCATAGCGTAAATTTGAAACAAGAATGTGCCCCCGATTATCTTTGATAGCTGTCAGTTTACCATTTTGTGAGATTAAGACGTCCGGTTGCTTGCCCATTAAAGTCAAAACAAGCCCCGTTGCGATGAATGCAGGGCCAGCCAGACGCAGTTTTGATCTGAGCAAAACCAATAACAATCCTCCAAAGATCATAGGCAAAAAGGCGCTTACGGATATTGTTGGAACCGAAATTTGGGCAAATGGCAGGTTGGCGGTGTAATTGGCGATTAAAAGTAAAATATCTATGCCCCACCCCATGGGGATTAAGGCAATAGTCTCCCAGCCAAAAGGCATCAGCATCAAAGAGGCGATGCCGAGGGGCATAATCCAAAAAACGGTTAAGGGAATGGCTAATAGATTGGACAAAATACCATAAAGCGCGATGCGGTTAAAATGATAGGCGGCAAAGGGCGTTGTGGCCAAAGACGCGATCAGGCTGGAGGTGAATATGCCTTTTATATAAGACGAAATTTTATTGGCGTTAAAATCTTTGACCCGACGTTCATAAAAGACGACCAAAGCGGTGACAGCGGCAAAGGAAAGTTGAAAACTGGCCCCGAGCACACTTTCGGGATTGACCAACAAAATACAAATGGCAGCCCAAGCCACAGTGCGCAACGATATGGCTTTGCGATCAAACAGCACCCCGATCAGTACAATGGATGTCATGATAAAGGCGCGCACGGTTGGAATGCTGGCCCCTGTAAGTAAGGTAAAGAGTAAGGCGCTGAAAATGGCGCAAACTGCCGCCCACTTTTTAATAGGGTATCTTAAGGCAATGGCAGGAATGCATGCGAGAAATAACCGAATGGTAAAAAAGGTTAAGGCCGATACAAGACCGATATGTAAACCCGATATGGCAAGCAAATGTGCCAAGCCAGCAGCTCTTACTATTTCATGCGTTTCATTGACAATAACTTGTTTGTGACCTGTAAGAAAGGCCACGGCCAAAGCGCGGATATCTTGTTGTTCTTTTTTTGGGAAAACAGCTTCAATCCGGTGGCGTATATCTTGTCTAAGGTCTTGAATATACCCCATCATGCTTTTTTGTTGTGGTTCTGAAATGATTTTTATTGCCCCGTAGGAAAAGGCAATGGCGCCAATACCTTGAAAATAAGCGTGGCGTTGAAAATCAAAAGCTTGAGGACTTGCCGGTTGTGGAGTGGGTTTCAACATGGCCCGGGTTTCAATCCAATCCCCTGTTTTTAGAGCGTTATTTTCGCCATTCACATGTAATCGTAGGCTTGTGGGGACCCAATCGGCCCGTAATCTAGTTATTTGCAAGTCTTTTAATATAATTTTAGTGGCGTCGGTGGTGGGGGTAATGGCCGCGATTCGCCCCTGAATAACTGCGGGACCAAAGCTTTGAGGCAGCATATTTGTATTCATTATGACGGTGCGTAATTGTGCCGAACTAAAACCAACGAATACTATGGACAGTGCCAAAGTACTTAAGAATACAATGTAATAATTTCTTAAATAATACGTGGTCACACCACTTATAAATAGACAAGTTAAAGGGACACCTATAGGCAGTTCTATGGTCATACCAAAATAAACAGCTATTCCCACACCAAGTAGAACTGGAATCCATAAGAAAAAATGATCTTTTTCCAAACTTGAAAAAAGCTCAAAAATCATTACTTTGCAAAGGCTTAATGTTTTTGAGTGAAAAATCATTACAAATTTTGACAAACCAATTAATGCACCGTTCTTTTTTATATGGTACATAACCGCCAACTAAGAAAACAACAAAGATTTTGGTCTCTATGAGCGTAGTAACACGATTTGCCCCTTCCCCTACCGGTTACCTCCATATTGGAGGTGCGCGCACGGCGCTGTTTAACTGGTTATTCGCCCGCCATCATAACGGAAAATTCCTGTTGCGTATCGAAGATACTGACCGGGAACGTTCTACAGATGAAGCCGTTCAAAAGATTTACGATGGATTGAAGTGGTTGGATCTGGATTGGGATGGCGATGCCATTTCCCAGTTTGAACGTAAAGACCGTCATGCAGAGGTTGCTCAACAGCTTTTGGCTGAAGGCAAAGCCTATTACTGCTATTGCACACCTGAAGAATTGACCGAGATGCGTGAAAAAGCCCGCGCAGAAGGTCGTACGGTCGCTTATGATAGACGTTGGCGCGATAGTGATGCAACACCGCCTGAAGGCATCAAACCAGTTATCCGCTTGAAAGCCCCGCTTGATGGTGAAACTGTTGTTGAAGATAGTGTTCAAGGTAAAGTCACTGTATCTAATGATAAGATCGATGATATGGTGCTGATGCGCGGCGATGGCACACCGACTTATATGTTGGCGGTTGTGGTGGATGACCATGATATGGGCGTAACCCATGCCATTCGTGGTGATGACCATTTGACCAACACCTTTAGACAAAAAGTTATTTATGACGCAATGGGTTGGCAAACACCACAATTTGCCCATATTCCTTTGATACATGGTGCTGATGGAAAGAAACTGTCAAAACGTCATGGCGCTCTGGCAGCAGATAGCTATCGCGATGAAGGCTTCTTGCCGGAAGCCATGTGCAATTATTTACTGCGTTTGGGCTGGGGTCATGGGGATGATGAATTTATTCCGCGTGATAAGGCGATTGAATGGTTTGATCTTAACGGGATTGGCAAAGCCCCAGCGCGGTTTGATACGGCAAAACTGACTGCTTTGAATTTTGATTATATGAGACAGGCCGAAGACAGCCGTCTCGTTGACTTGGTTTTTCCGCTCATTGAACAACAATTGGGCGATGATATGAATAAAGACGGGAAAGACTGGCTGTTGGCTGGTATGCCCGGGTTGAAAGATCGTGCGAAAACTTTGTTGGAATTGGCGACAAGTGCAAGCTTTTATCTACGCACCCTGCCCTTCACCTATGACGACAAAGCTTTGAAACTTATGAATAAAGGCAACGCGAAAGAACTTTTAGATAAGTTTGTCGCCTGTCTTGAAACTGTGACCGACTGGTCACAGGAAAACCTTGAAAATGCCGCCCAATCCCTTGCGCAAGCAGAGGAAGTGGGGCTGGGCAAAGTTGCTCAACCTGTTCGGGTTGCTTTGACAGGTTCTACGGTATCGCCGTCTGTTTTTGAAGTTATGGCCGTTTTGGGCCGTGAAGAAACGGTACGACGCTTAACGACTGGACCTGCCAATCAGGGAGAATAATTGTTTTTTTGACTAACAAGCAGTATTGTCTGCACAACTATTTAAAATGTTATGTCAGTTCACCTTGTGTCAAACAATTCAGTCTGACACGTTTCTTTAAGGGGATGTCTCTATGAGTTCTAAGAAGTCCTTTACACTTACCGATAATGAAGCTGGTAAGTCATATGAATTGCCGGTTTTGGAATCTTCCGTCGGCCCTGATGTTGTAGATGTACGTAAATTCTATGCTGAAACAGATCACTTTACTTATGATCCGGGCTTTACATCTACCGGTTCTTGTGAATCTAAAATCTCCTTCATCGACGGTGATAAAGGTATTTTGCAACACCGTGGTTATTCAATTGAAGATTTGGCTGAAAACTGCGACTTCATGGAAGTTGCTTATCTGTTGCTGAAAGGCGACTTGCCCGATCTGGACGATAAAGCGAAATTCGAAAAAGATATCACCATGCACACAATGGTGCATGAACAACTGCATAAATTTTATGACGGTTTCCGTCGTGATGCGCATCCGATGGCGATCATGTGCGGTGTTGTTGGCGCGTTGTCTGCTTTCTATCATGACTCTTTGGACATCAACGATCCGCACCAACGCATGGTTGCTTCTTATCGCTTGATCGCAAAAATGCCGACATTGGCGGCTTGGGCCTATAAATATTCTATGGGTCAACCCTTCATGTATCCGCGTAACGATCTGCGTTATGCAGAAGACTTCCTGCACATGATGTTTGCTGTGCCTTGTGAAGAATATAAAGTCAGCCCAGTCTTGGCTAAAGCTATGGACCGTATTCTTATTTTGCATGCTGACCACGAACAAAACGCGTCTACATCTACAGTTCGTTTGGCGGGCTCTTCCGGGGCCAACCCGTTTGCTTGTATCGCTTCTGGTATTGCATGTTTGTGGGGCCCGGCGCATGGTGGTGCGAACGAAGCCGTTCTTAACATGTTGCAAGAAATCGGCACACCAGATCGTGTTGGTGAATTTGTTACCAAAGCAAAAGATAAGAATGATCCGTTCCGTCTCATGGGCTTTGGTCACCGCGTTTACAAAAACTTCGACCCGCGTGCGAAAATCATGGCAAAAACGTGCCATGAAGTTCTTGGAGAACTGGGCATCAAAGACGAGCCGTTGCTTGAAATCGCGATGCAGCTTGAGAAGATCGCTTTGGAAGATGATTACTTCATCGAGAAGAAACTCTATCCGAACGTTGACTTCTATTCAGGCATTATACTGAAAGCTATGGGTATTCCGACTTCTATGTTTACTGTTCTGTTCGCTCTGGCCCGTACAACGGGTTGGGTTGCACAATGGAACGAGATGATCGAAGACCCGAGCCAACGTATTGGCCGTCCGCGTCAGCTCTACACAGGTGAAGTTGATCGTAAGTTTGTGCCGATTCATCAGCGCTAAGCTTGCGAACAGCCTTTCGCTTTTACAAAAAGCTGTGTGAGGATTTCCTCTCACAGCTTTTTTGTTGTCTAGTTTTTGAAAATGAGACTTAAAGCTACGTACCACATAACTACAGCTGCAGATGCATCAATGACTTTCCAGGTAACGGGACGGGCTAAATAAGGTGAGGCCCAAGCAGCCCCCAAAGAGATGGTGAAAAACCAGATAAAGCTGGCAGTAATGGCCCCACAGGCAAATAAGGGGCGCAAGCCATCGTTAAACTGTAAAGATATGCCACCAAGTAGCACAACTGTATCAAGATAGACATGGGGGTTGAGCAAAGTTATCGCCAATGTGGTGAGTAGAACTTTTTTCTTATTTGTGTGGTCTATATTCTTTTTAGACAGTTGATGGTCTGTTAGTAAGTTGTTGAAATTCTTAAAGCCATACCAGATAAGAAACGCTGCCCCACCCCAACGCATGACTTCAATTAATAAGGGGGACTGGGCAATAAAGGCACCAAGGCCCATCACGCCGATGATGATCAATACGGCATCACACAAAGCACAAAGAAAGGCGATACTGATATGGTGGTTCTTGCGCAAGCCTTGTGCAAGGACAAACGCATTTTGTGCACCGATGGCAATGATCAGGCTTGCACCAATACCCATACCACTCAAAAATGCGTTCATTGTCCCTCACTGCTGGTAAACGTTGGAAAAGTGAAGGGAGTATGATAAAGAATAACGATAAAAGGAACTAAATAATCCTAAAACAATATTAGAAGAGCTTATAGCATGTTGGATTACAAATTGGTTGAGGCAGTCTCTGCCGTTATTCGTCTTGGATCGTTTGAAAAAGCAGCACAAGAACTGGGGATGACGCAATCTGCGATTTCTCAACGCATCAAATTATTGGAAGAACGCGTGGCCCAGCCACTTGTTGTGCGATCCAAACCGATCAAGGCAACAGATGCCGGGGCGCGTCTTTATCGTCACTACCAACATGTAAATATGCTGGAACAGGAAATCTTAACAGATTTGCCTGATGGGTCTGGTGAACATTTTCGCCGTGTTGCCTTGGCGGTGAATGCAGATAGTCTGGCGACCTGGTTTGTCCGTGTGGCTGAAGTGCTGTTTCTTGATTATGCGTTACTTGTTGATATTTCTGCTGCTGATGAAACCCGCACATTAGATCTATTGAAACAAGGTACGGTTATGGCGGCGATTAGTACACAGGATAAACGTATTCAAGGCTGTAAAGTCTCTACCCTTGGGGCAATGCGCTATATTCCGGTGGCAAGACCGGACTTTATTTTACGTTATTTTCCCGAAGGCGTAACGCCAAGTGCCTTGAAAAAGGCACCGGCTGTTGTCTTTGGGCGTGATGATGAATTACACCAGAAATTTTTGAAACAACATTACCGAATTTCAGCCGGTGAATTTCCCGCCCATGTGGTGCCTTCATCTGAAGGCTTTGTCAATGTGACGCGCACTGGTATGGCTTATGCCCTTGTACCTGAAAACCAAGTTCGTCCTTATCTTGAAAATGGGGAGCTGGTTAGAATTTGTGACAAAGAAGTGTTGCGACCGCTCTATCTTCATTCTCACAACATCGACAGCAGTATTTTAAAGTCTGTTGTGGATATGACGAGAGCGATCGCACAGATGGAATTGGCAAAGGTTTAGCTTTTGCGTTCAATCAATTCAATTTTATAACCGTCAGGGTCCTCGATAAAGGCAATGACGGTTGTACCATGTTTCATGGGGCCAGGTTCGCGCACGATTTTTGCGCCAACAGCGCGCAGGTCATCACAGGTTTTATAGATATCAGGCACGCCTAATGCCAAATGACCAAAGCCATTTCCGATATCATAAGGTTCAGCTTGATCCCAGTTATGGGTGAGCTCAATAACCGTATTGTCTTTTTCTTCCCCGTAACCGACAAAAGCTAAAGTAAACTTACCATCGGGAAAGTCGTTTTTGCGCAGCACTTTCATGCCCAAAATTTCTGTATAGAATGAGATTGATTTATCAAGATCAAAGACGCGAATCATGGTATGGAGAAAACGAAAATCGGACATATTATTTACCTTTTTCTATGATGGAGAGAACACAAGCTGCGGCACGTTCACTTGGGAGAAGCTCTTCCCCCTGCCCCAACATCTGCATGGCAGATTCAAGTGCTTGAATATGGTCTGAGTTGGATTGTCCCTGTTCAAGAATCTTGACGATTTCATGATATATTCTATCAACATTACAATCATCTTGTATCAGTTCCGGCATAATCTCTTGATTATGTAAGAGATTGACAATACTGGCATATTTAACTTTGATCAGGCGTTTTGCCAGCCAATGTGTCATTTTTTTCAAGCGATAGGTAATGACGGTGGGTGTTTGTGCCAAGGCCAGCTCTAAACTGACCGTACCGGACGCTGCCAAGGCAACATCAGCCGCTTTAAAGGCCCCAAACTTTTCACTTTCACCTTCAACGACAAGGACAGGCAACTCCCACGACAGCGTGTCTTCTTTGACATATTGTGCCACTGTAGCAACAGTCGGTAGAACGATCCTGAGTGTTGGGTAATTGTTTTTAAGTTTTTGTGCGACCTGTTTGAAAATTGGCAGTAACTGTGATGTTTCACTTTGACGACTGCCTGGTAAGACACAAAGAACAGGCACGTCGGCAGGTATCCCGTGGAATGCTTTAAACTGGTCGCCGTTGGCCAATTCAATCCCGCTTTCAATTACACTGTGACCCACAAATGTTGCGCTGAGCCCTTCTTTTTCAAAGTAAGGCGGCTCAAACGGTAGCAACACCATGAGATGGTCAAGAAATTGTGCAATTTTTTTGGCACGTCCTGGTTTCCACGCCCAAACGGTTGGGGCGACATAATGGATTAATGGGATTGAACTGTCTTTTAATTGTTTAGCCACCCGAAAAGTAAAGCCCGGCGCATCTATGGTGATGAGACAGTCAGGCTTTTGTTTGCGAACGTCATTGATCGTTTGTTTAATGCGTTTAAGTAGTTTGGGAATGTGTGGAAGAATTTCGGCAAGTCCCATAATGCTCAGTTCACGCATAGGAAACAGGCTGTTTAGGCCTTCTGCTTCCATATGCGGGCCGCCAATCCCGATAAAGTCTATTTCACCATCATATTGATTTTTCATCGCTTTCATCAAGCGACCGCCCAACAGATCACCAGAAGGTTCCCCTGCGATAATATATACCCGGCGTTTAATCATTGTTGATCCCAACAATAAAAAGGCCGAGTTTGTCTGCTTTGGCAATGACACCCTCAAGGTCAACTATGATGGATCCGTTTGCTTCGACAGCTAATCCGCGTAAGCCTGCACGATGTGCGTTTTCTACCGTTTTAACACCAATGGTGGGTAGGTCTGCGCGTTGTTCCTGATCTGGTTTTTTAGCTTTGACAAGAACGCCGCCAGGGCCTTCACGTTTAATCTCGGCACAACGTTCCAGCATTTTATCTGTGCCCTCAATCGCTTCTACAGCAAGGACCAAACCGTCTTGGACAACGCAGGCCTGTCCGATATCCAGACGACCGATACCATGGGCGATTTTAAAGGCTTTCTCTATATCCGATTGTGCCCGTTCATCCGGTTGATGTTTCCCTAAAATGCCTTCAGGGGCCAACAAGTCAGTTAAAATTTCATGTGCGCCAATCACTTTGAAACCTTCTTCTTCCAAGGCGACAATGACACGAGACAGCAATCCATCATCACCAAAAGCCCCTGCCCCAGTTTTTGCCAAAAATTTAAGGGTCCATCCATCAGGGCGCATGGCAGCGAGAGAGGGTCTTTTGATCCGTCCGGCCATCAACAAGGTTGTGACCTTTTGTTCTTTTAAAATGGAAAGCGTTTTACCCGCAGCACCTAAGCGCACCCAATCATGGGGGTGACCTTCAACAAGATCTGGGTCAGTTTGATCATGGAACGCAATAATATGAAAAAGGCGACCATCTTTAACGCATTGATCGATGATGCGTTTTGGAAGATCGCCCCGTCCGGCTAAAAGTCCGATTTTTTCAGCCATATCGTTTATTTTGGCGTACAAACGCCCCTTGATGAATCTTGGCGAATGAATTTGACGATTTCCATAACCGGTTCAACGTCTTTATACATCTTGTAAACGTCTTCTACACGCTCCGCCATCGTGCCTTCTTGAGCAAAGAGTAAGCGATAGGCTGTGCGCATTGAATGAATAACTTCGCGATCAAAATTACGACGCTTCAAGCCAACAATATTCAGTCCGCCTAAGCGCGCACGATTGCCTGTCACTGATCCATAAGGGATCACATCATTTTCGACACCAGACATACCGCCAATCATGGCATGGCGTCCGATGCGGCAGAATTGATGCACAGCAGATAAACCACCAATAATTGCCCAGTTTTCAACAATAACATGGCCAGCCAAGGTCGCGTTGTTAACCAAAATGACATTGTCACCAATTTGACAATCATGACCGACATGTGCGCCGACCATGACCAAACATTGATTGCCTAATTTAGTCAACATTCCACCACCTTCTGTACCTGGGTTGATGGTGACATGTTCACGAATGGTATTGTTTTCACCAATTTCCAAACGTGAAGGTTCGCCTGAATATTTTAAATCCTGTGGGCAATGGCCTACGGATGCAAAAGGAAAAATTTTTGTGTTTGCACCAATGGTCGTGCGACCTTCAACGACAACATGGGAAAGAAGCTCAACATTTTCGCCAAGTTTTACATCCGGTCCGACAACGCAAAATGGACCGATTTTAACAGAGTCTGCAATCTCGGCATTTGGGTCGATGACGGCATTTGGGTGAATTTGGGGCATTATTCTTTCACAATCATTGCTGTAATAGTGGCTTCTGCCATAAGGGCACCTGCGCTATAGGCCTCACCTTTAAATTTCCATATATTTCCGCGTTGGCGTTCTTTCTGAACTTTGATGTTCAGTGTATCACCGGGGCCGACAGGTTTTCTAAAGCGACAGCCTTCGATCGACATGAAATATACGAGCTTGCCTTCAATTTCTTCCCCTTCGGTGTGAACCACCAAAACAGCAGCAGTTTGTGCCATGGCTTCAACAATCAAGACACCTGGCATGACTGGTTTTGTTGGAAAATGACCTGGGAAAAATGGTTCATTAATCGTGACGTTTTTAATCCCTGTTGCAGATTCACCTGCGACAAGGTCTTCAACGCGATCAACCAATAAAAATGGGTATCTATGGGGGATCATTTCCATGATCCGCATGATGTCAACAGATGTTACGTCCTGATCAGACATGTCTTTGTCCTCTTAATTTTTTTTCTTAACTAATTTTGATACTATCGAAATTTGGCGTAGCCAGTCTCTTTGTGCGATGGCGGGAAAACCACCGACCGTTCTACCCGAAGCGATATTGTTCATGACACCTGCTTTGGCCGCAATTGTGACACCGTCACCAATTTCTAAATGTCCTGCAAGTCCTGCTTGTCCAGCAATAACAACAAAATTACCGATTTTAGTACTTCCGGAAACGCCCGCTTGGGACACGATGACACAGCCTTGACCCAGTTGTACGTTGTGACCGATTTGGACAAGATTATCGATTTGTGTGCCTGCCCCAATGATCGTGTCAGGCCCCGCACCACGATCAATTGTAGTGTTGGCACCTATATTGACGTGATCATGAATAATGACACGACCGAGTTGAGGGATGCGCACATGACCTTGGACACCACTGGCAAAGCCAAAACCATCCTGACCAATTTGACACCCGGGATGGATTGTCACTGCATTTGAAATGTGGCTATGCGAAATAGTTACATTTTGTGAAATGACACAGTCTTCACCAATTTTTACACCGTTATTAATCACACAATTTGCTTTGAGCCACGTGCGATCACCGATCGTGACATTGTCGCCAATATAGACACCTGGTTCGATACAGACACCTGTTCCTATTTTTGCTGTTGGGCTAATATAGGCTCTTTCAGAGATTTGTTCTGACGGTGTTTGATCTGGATAAAAGGTTCTGGCGATCTTTGCATAAGCCATATAGGGCTCATGAGTCAGAAGTAAATTCATGCCTTCTGGAGCTTCATCAGCAAGGTCGGGATGTACAATGCAAAGACCTGCTTGTGAGCCTTTAAAAGTGGTCAAATATTTACGGTTATCTAAGAAAGAGACATGGTTGGACTGTGCATGACCAAGGGATGAGACATCATCATATACAGCATCACTATTACCACGAAGTTCAGCATTTGCGATTTCGGCGAGCTGTGAACCGTTATAAGGGCCTGTGCATGTAAAAAATTTTTTATCAGCCATGATAACGGATACTATTTCTCAGAAATTGTAATTTTAGGAAGTTTCTTATTCAATTCTGCGATCACCTGATCGGTAATGTCGAAATCGTCTGCAACAATGACGGTTTGTTCTCTGCGCAGTACAAGCGAATAGCTTTTTTCTTTTGATATATTCAAAATAATTTTGCTAAGTTCTTGCATGATTTTTTGTTTAGCTTGGTTTTGTGCGATTTGTAGGCTTTGATTTTTCTGCTGAACATTTTTTTGAACTTCTAGAACCTTCTGTTCAAATTTACGGCGTTCTGCATTAAATGCTTCGGCACTTAAGAGAGTTTGTTTCTGTGCGAGTTCTTGATTTGAATTGCGTAAATCGGTTTCATCTTTTTGTACTTCTTTACGATATTTTTCACGAATCTTCTGGATTTGATCGTTTACACTTTTAGGCGCACTCGCAGTGGCCAATATCTTTTGAAAATCGACAATCGCTATATTTAAAGGAACCTGTTGAGCATGTGCTGAGGCTGAAAGAACACAGACACCAAAGCAAAAAATGCCAGCAAATTTGAAGAAACGGACTAAAGTCATCTTAATATTTTCCTAGAAACGGGTTCCAAAACTAAAGCGGAAGTATTCTGTTTTATCATAATCTTCTTTGACAACAGGATAAGCAAAATCGATACCGATAGGACCCATCGGGGATATCCAAGCAATACCCAAACCTACTGAAGCGCGCATTGAACTGGCATCAAGGGTATTTGTATTGGTTGGGTTGATTTCTGTAACGGTACCGTAATCACTAAAAGCAATACCTGAAATTTGATATTCGTTGGGTAAGCCTAAGGGGAAACGAAGTTCTGTGGATCCATTAAAGACATACTCACCACCAAGTGCATCTGATGTTAAATTATCACGCGGCCCTACCCCGCTTGTTTCAAAGCCTCGTAAATTATCACCACCTAAGAAATATCGATTTTGAAGTTTAACATCTTCTCCCAAACCGAGAATATGTCCGGCTCTTGCGCTTGTGCTTAAAATCCACAGGTCATCTAGCGGGTAATAATAGGAGCCTGATAGCGAGTTTTGTAAATAAGCGACTGTACCACCAAGACCTGCCACTGTGTCTGTGAGTTGAATTTTGTATCCTTCAGTCGGTAAAGTTTTGCTATCGCGTTTGTCATATGTGAGAGCATGAGTCACTGCAGAGGTAACTTCTGTACCGTTTTGTGATTTAATCAGAGTTGAAGCATTAGAATCAATGTTTTCAATAGTCGTTTCATCAATTTTGTAGCTCCATGCTTGCGTTGTATAATCAGAAAACGGATAACTCGCTCGCAAAACAAGTCCTTGTTTTGCGATGTCATACGAACTTGAATCTTGAAGTTCTTGCGTTATTTTATAAAGATCAAAGCCAGCAGCCAATTCACGATCTAAGAAATAAGGTTCTGTGAAACTTATGTCAAACTTAGTTTTTTCTGCGGCAACAGAAGCTGAAAAACCTAAACGTTGACCTTTGCCTAGTAAGTTTGCTTCAGAAATACCAAACTCTGCAATAGCTCCACTAGTAGTCGAGTAGCCGGCGCCAACAGATAAAGATCCAGTTGATTTTTCTTCAACAGTTACATCAATCACAGTTTGATCGGGTGCATTACCTGGGGATTGTTGGATATCAACTTTTTCAAAGAAGTTAAGGTCATTGATCCGTTTCTTAGAGCGTTTTAGTTTAGCTGCGTTAAGCGCATCACCTTCGACCAACTGAAACTCACGGCGTACAACTTCATCAAGTGTGCGGAAGTTTCCTTTAATGTTGATGCGTTCAACAAATACACGTGGACCTTCTGACACATCAAATGTCAGATTAATTTTTCTATTTTCAACATCGCGATCAATTTGAGGCGTAACCTGAACAAAAGGGAAACCTTTGTAGCCAACAACGTCAACAACATCTTCAATCGACTCATCAACGGCATCGGCATTGTACCAATCACCGGGCTCTACGACGAGGGTGTCTTTGATTGTTTTTTCATCCATACCTTTGAGTGAGTTTGTTACATTAACTTCACCCAATTCGTAACGTGGTCCTTCATCGACCGTATAGGTGATAAAGAATTCTTCGCGTGAGGGACTTAATTCAGCAACAGCAGAGGTTACCTTAAAGTCGGCATAGCCTCTGGAAAGGTAAAAACGACGCAAAAGTTCTTTGTCGTAGTTTAAGCGGTCAGGATCATAGTTGTCATCGGCTGAGAAGAAGTTATACCAATGTGACTCACGGGTTCTAACAACATCGGACAGCTTTCCGTCACTATATTCAGCATTGCCAACAAAGCGAATTTTTTCAACGCCCGTTTGCTCACCTTCTTTGATTTCAAAAGCTAAATCAACACGGTTTTGGTCAAGTTGGATGACTTTTGGCTCAACCGTTGCCGCAAAACGACCACTGCGGCGGTATAAGGTCAAAATCCGCTCAACATCTTGTTGAACGCGTGTTCGTGTGTAAATGACACGCGGACGCAATGTGACTTCAGCATCTAAAGTTTCATCATCGATCTTACGGTTGCCTTCAAAGGCAATGCGGTTGATGACGGGGTTTTCAACGACATTCACAACCAGATTGCTACCTTCTTGTTTGAAGGTCACATCGGCAAACAGGCCTGTTGCAAACAGTTTTTTAAGAGACCTGTTGACTTGGTTTGCATTGAAGGTATCGCCTTCCTGAACAGTCAGGTAGGTCCGAATTGTTTCTGGTTCTACGCGCTGCGCACCAACAATGGTG
>JABXIC010000181.1 GCA_013373265.1 Methylocystaceae bacterium
CGGTGAAGGCGTGGAACGTGTGTTCCCGGTTTACTCACCGAACCTGGCTGAAATCCAAGTGGTTCGCCGTGGTGACGTTCGTCGTGCAAAATTGTACTACTTGCGTGGCCGTACAGGTAAAGCTGCTCGTATCACCGAGAAGAAAACCTGGTAGTTAGGCGTTGGCGGATTTTTGTTCGCCTGCCTCATTTACCTATACCCGGCGTTTGTCGGGTGATTCTCGGCCTTTTCGTAAGGGCTATACGTGTTGATGCGCCGTGTCTTTCGCTCACTTGTCGGGCGTGAAAGACGCGGCGCTTCCTCGTTTTATATGAAGATGATGATCTTGTTATTATAAGACGGATGTGCCGACCCAGACCACATGCCCGAGGATCTGCACTGTGTTGCGACCTATGGTGTAAGATGGATAAAAGGCTTTATTATCGCTGACCACTTCCAACTCATTTGGCTTATGAATGACGCGTTTGAGTGTAATCGTATCTTCGAGAACAAATGCCTTGATGCCGTCTGACATATCGCTACGGCTGCGATCAACGAGGACGATATCGTTATCAGCAAATGTGGGCTTCATTGAATCCCCATGCATTTTTAGAATACATAATTGGTTAAGGTCACTCAGATGCAGTGTATTCTTGAGATAACCTTTGAAAAAAGGGACGTGATTGATCACCCGCAAGCGTTGTAAAATGGGCAAAGGTTGATTGAGGAGCTTTTTGTCAATCCAAGGAATTTTGATTATGTCTGGGCCACCTTCTGTGCGGAACCCAACTTTTGATTTAGGGGTTGTGCCATGTACCAGCCAATCAATGGTCACTCCGGCGGCTTGTGCAATTGCTGCTATACCGATTATTTTAGGTTCGCTGGCACCGGAAAGCCAGTTGGCAAAAGTGCGTTCAGAAATGCCGGACCTTTCACATAATGCACGATTGCCGCCACACTCTTTTGCAATTTCTTTTAAGCGATGTTGTAGATCGACACTCACAATACTCCTCCCTTATTTGCAGGGTGGGATGCCGATGAAAAAACATCAAAACATGGGAAATTACTGTTTATTATAAAAACTCTAGCTTTATTTCTTCCAAATATGGCATACTTAATTCCAAGGGATGAAAAAACTGGTTGATCTTTGTAGCCGGTCATAAACAATGTCCCGTTCGTGATAACAAAAGTCCAAAAAATACCGACTGTAAAGTCGGTAGTAGCATTGGGGTTTACATGCCGTACTCAAATAGTCGATCCACAAATGCACATCCTGAAGACGTTAAAGCCGCAGTGCGCAAAAAATTTGGATCGCTTGCCGAATTGGCAAGACAATATGGTGCTTCCGATTCTGTCGTACGTGCAGCCCTTATCCGCCCACAACCCACAGGTAATAAATTAATAGCGGATTGTTTGGGCTGTTCCCTCCATCATTTATGGCCGGAATGGTACAACGAAGACGATCAACGTATATCTCCCAAATACTAAGGTATAATAAACATTCGTTTGAGTATTGCCACATTAGAATTTCGGTAATTTAGATTTTAAAACTCGATCGCAATTGTGGGATATCTTTTTGATATATTAATCAATTATGAGTTATCTGTGATGTGAATCCATTCGTATGATTGTCATCAATGCCCTCACTTTATTTCTTTTTTTGAGAAGAATCAGCATGTAAAAAACATTATTGCATGTGATTCTATCGTTTTCATAACGACACAAATAATGAAAGAATCACAAATACTGCGAAACGGTTAGGAAAAATGCGTGACCTTTGCGCTCAAAACTTCTATAGAAGGGGCGCATTTCTTATCTATATAAGATCGACACACCTGACTCATTCGGAGAAGACGAAAATGGGCAACCCCCGCACACTCTTTGACAAGATCTGGGACAACCATTTGATCGAGACGCAAGAAGACGGCACCAGCCTGATCTTTATCGATCGCCATATGGTTCATGAAGTGACCTCCCCGCAAGCCTTTGAAGGGCTACGTATGACGGGTCGTAAGGTACGTCACCCGGAACTCACCCTCGCTGTTGCTGATCACAACGTTCCGACATCTGATCGTTCAAACGGGATTGTGATTACCAACGAAGAATCACGTATCCAAGTGGAAGCACTGGAAAAGAACGTTGCTGAATTTGGCGTTCCTTATTTTGCGATGGATGACCTGCGTCAAGGTGTTGTGCATATTGTTGGCCCGGAACAAGGTTTTACATTGCCCGGTGCAACGATCGTCTGTGGGGATAGCCACACGGCCACACATGGTGCGTTCGGCTCACTCGCCTTTGGTATCGGTACGTCGGAAGTTGAACATGTTCTGGCCACACAAACCTTGTTGCAGAAAAAATCCAAAAACATGGAAGTCCGTGTTGAAGGGGCTTTGCCTGCCGGTGTGACTGCGAAAGATCTGGTTTTGGCCATCATTGGTAAAATCGGTACCGCAGGCGGCACAGGTTGTGTGATTGAATTTACCGGACAAGCCATTAAAGATCTCTCCATGGAAGGTCGCATGACGGTTTGTAACATGGCGATTGAAGGCGGCGCGCGCGGTGGTTTGATCGCGGTTGACGACAAAACAATCGATTATGTCCGTGGTCGTCCGATGGCCCCGAAAGGGGCTGCGTTTGAAGCGGCAGAAAAATATTGGCGCACGTTGACCAGCGATGAAGGTGCGGTTTATGACAAAACCGTTATCATTAAAGCGGAAGACCTTGTACCTTACGTCACTTGGGGCACCAGCCCGGAAGATGCTTTGCCCATTACCGCAAAAGTCCCGGCACCGGAAGAAGCCCGTGATGCGGGTAAAGGGGAAGCCATTAAGCGCGCCCTTGCTTATATGGGTCTGGAAGCGGGTACACCGTTGAATGAAATTCCGGTCACCCGTGTCTTTATCGGTTCTTGCACCAATGGTCGTATCGAAGATTTACGCGCGGCAGCTGCGGTGGCCGAAGGACGCCATGTAGCCGAAGGCATGAACGCCATGGTCGTTCCCGGTTCAGGTCTGGTGAAAGAAATTGCAGAAGAAGAAGGTTTGGATAAAATC
>JABXIC010000007.1 GCA_013373265.1 Methylocystaceae bacterium
ATTTCCCCATCATCACCGACTTACCGGTTAAAATCCTGCGTTTTAAAAATTGGCAATAAGTGTGCTTTGTTTGTTCACTCATCAAACATTCAAGATGTTTACCAATAACATCTTGACTGGAACAACCGAACGTTTTTTCCGCCGCCGGATTGAATGTTTGAATAACACCATCAGAACCAAAGGTTAAAATGCCTTCGGTCACCGTATTAAGAATACTTTTTAAGCGATGTTCGCGATCACGGACGGCTTCTGAAGCACGTTTGTATTCCGTGATATTCTGAACTTCGATGATATAAGCCGTTTGGCTGCCAAGGACCAATTCATTGATCATCAGCTTCGCATCAAGTGCACCACCTTTTAACGTCAGAAGCTTCAGCGGAATAAAGTCCTCTTCTTCCGCCAACATCTCTAACCCATAGGACAAATATTCTTTGTAATCCGCGTGCACGAAATCAGCAAAATCAAGCCCAACGACCTCATCTTGTGACGAAGCCTCCATCAAAGACAAACCTGCCGAATTCATATAATAAACTTTATCATCAATACAAATGGCAAAAAGATTAGAAGCGGTTTCGACAAGCTTCATCCCCCAACCCGCAAGGGAAAGGTCAACCAAATCTGTTCTTACTACAGGCTTCTGGTTTGTCATCGCAGTTACAAAGCTCTTCCAATAGGTCTACTTTCTCTTAAGTCCTGCCTTCGCAAGTGCTTCTGCCATTGCATTGCCCCCTTGCATTACAGGTTCAGCCTTAAGTTTTGTGCCCATCTTTAATTTAGCCGATGATCCTATCGTATTTTTCTGCTTGTGCGAAATGGAATTTTGTTTCGCGTTTGAATTTTCATCTTTAACTTGTGTGTCCTGCATTTTCATCGTCAAAGAAATACGGTTTCGTTTCAAATCAACTTCTAAAACTTTTACCTGAACGATGTCGCCCGGTTTCACAATTTCGTGCGGGTCTTTAACAAATTTATCTGCCAATTGCGAAATATGAACCAATCCATCTTGATGCACACCAACATCAACAAAGGCACCAAAATTTGTCACATTTGTCACCACCCCTTCAAGGCGCATATTGGGTTTCAAGTCTGATGGCTTTTCGATACCATCGGCAAAAGTTGCTGTTTTAAACTCTGGTCGAGGGTCGCGTCCGGGTTTTTCCAACTCCTGCAAAATGTCACGTATGGTTGGTTCTCCAAATTTTTCATCGCTCAGTTGTGCCGGGTCAATTTTGCGTAGAACTTCCGTTTTCCCAATTAATTGATCAATCTGCTGCCCCGTTAATTTAATTATATTTTCAACCACAGGATAGGCTTCCGGATGAACGGCAGACTGGTCCAATGGATTTTTTCCTCCATTGATTCGCAAGAACCCTGCGGCCTGTTCAAAAGCTTTTGGCCCCAAACGTGCAACTTTTTTTAATTGTTTGCGATCTTCAAACCGCCCGGCTTCTTCACGGTAGTTCACAATATTTTGTGCTAGCCCCTCATTGAGGCCTGATACCCGGCTTAACAACGCAACAGATGCCGTATTCAGATCCACCCCAACAGCATTTACACAATCTTCCACCACACCATCAAGCATACGGCCCAACTTCACCTGAGAAACATCATGCTGATACTGACCCACACCAATAGATTTTGGATCAATCTTTACCAACTCTGCCAAGGGGTCTTGCAAACGACGCCCAATTGAAATGGCACCACGGATAGAAACATCAATATCGGGAAATTCATTTGCTGCATATTGTGAGGCGGAATAGATGGAAGCCCCCGCTTCACTCACCATGAGTTTTGTCAACTTTAACTCTGGATATTTGGCAATCAATTCTTCAGCCAGTTTGTCAGTTTCACGCGATGCGGTCCCATTGCCAATACTGATCAGTTCAACACCATGTTTTTTGCACAATTCTGCCAAAACGCTCAGGGATTGGTCCCATTGGCGTTTAGGTTCATGCGGATAAATGGTGGCAATGTCTTTTAATTTACCTGTTTCATCCAAAACGGCAACTTTCACACCTGTGCGAAAGCCCGGATCAAGCGCAAGCGTTGCCCGCGTACCGGCAGGGGCGGACAATAACAAATCGCGCAAATTTCTGGAAAAAACCAAAATGGCTTCATCATCCGCAGCATCGCGCAAACGCGACACCACGTCCATTTCCAGATGAAGAGAAATTTTTACCTTCCATGCCCAGCGTGCACATTCACGCAACCACCCATCGGCGGCACGTCCTTGGTCCGATAAAGAAAAATGGGCACACACCATCCCGACACAATCTGAACCATCTTCTTCGCGCGAACAAAGTGCTATTTTTAAAACACCCTCATTACGCCCACGCAAAAGGGCCAATGCGCGGTGAGACGGTATTTTTGAAACCAATTCACTATAATCAAAATAATCCGAAAACTTTGCCCCTTCTGTTTGCTGCCCCTCTACAACTTGAGAAACAATTTTCCCGTCATTCCAGAGATATTCGCGCAGTTGGTTTAATAAAACAGCATCTTCGGCAAAACGTTCCATCAAAATTTGGCGGGCGCCATCCAATGCCGCTTTCGTATCTTCAATCCCTTTTGCCGCATCAACAAAGACTTTGGCTTCGACTTCCGGGTCTTTCGCAGGATCATTAAGCAAAGCGTCAGCCAGTGGTTCCAATCCCATTTCACGTGCGATTTGCGCCTTGGTGCGGCGTTTCTTTTTGTATGGCAGATATAAATCTTCCAACTGGGCTTTGGTTTCCACCAACTCAATCTGTTGGCGCAAGGCATCGGTTAAACTTCCTTGCTCGTCAATGGATTTTAAAATTGCCGTGCGGCGTTCATCCATTTCACGATTATAGCGCAAGCGTTCTTCGAGATTACGCAACTGGGTATCATCCAGACCTTGCGTCACCTCTTTACGATAGCGTGCGATAAAGGGGACTGTTGCCCCACCATCAAGCAATTCAATTGTTGCCTCGATTTGAGAGGCCGAAATATAGAGTTCTTTTGATAATCGTTGAGTAAGGGGCCGCATTGTTTTTCCTTATATTCCTCGACGCCACAGGGGTGCGGACTATAGCAAAGGGAGTAACAAAAAGGCCACCTATAAAGGTGACCTTTGAGAATTATTTATAAACAATACGGCTTAAATATAGATTGCCTCATAAGCAGGTGACTTATGAATACCGCATTCTGTTTTTTCTTGCCCGGCCCAACGACCAGCGCGTTGATCTTCGCCTTCTTTAACCGCACGAGTACAAGGCCCACAACCGATAGAGGGATAGCCTTTATCGACCAAAGAATGGCGCGGTAAATTCATTTCCTTAAACTGGGCAATAACTGTGTCATAATCCCAGTTGTACAATGGATTGATCTTAAAACGACCGTCAACATCCAACTCAATGGATTCCAGTGCCGCACGTTCACTGTTTTGAAAACGCTTGCGCCCACTGATCCAAGCCTCATACGGACCCAATGCTTTTTCAAAAGGAAGCACCTTACGTATGTGACAACAGTAATCTGTATCACGTTCATAAAGAGTTGCGTCTTTATCAGCATTTTCCAAATGTATCTTTTCAGGTTGCAGCGTGAGGATATTAGTAAGCCCCAAAGCCTCTGCCAAAACGTCTTTATACTGGCGCGTTTCTTCAAACAAATGCCCCGTATCAATAAACAGAATCGGTGTTGCTTTATCCACTTCTGAAACAAGTTTCAGTAAAACGGCTGCTTCTGCACCAAAAGAAGAACTTACCGCAATTTTGCCTGAAAACTCTTCTGCAATCACTTTCTCAAGCAAAGCATGCGTATCAAGAGCCTTAAAGTCATCCATCAACCTTTTCAAGCGCATAGCCTTGTCATTATCAAGCGTCTGCGGCTGTACAAAAGATACGGCTGATGATGTTGCAGTCATTTTCATTCTCACACATTAGATTTGGAACTTGTTCTATGGATTTAAGGCCTTTTATCATTTTTGTCAATTATTCTTGTTAATTATTTAATAAATACATTTTTATTTTGTATTTGAATGAAATGTCAAATTCCTCTACCCCCATTTAAATATTTATTCGGAGATGCGCGATGACTGAACTCAATGGACCTGAATTATTACCCGCCGACTCTGCGGTTAATTCTCTTATCATTATGTTGCATGGGTTTGGGGCCGATGGTGCAGACTTAATTGGTCTGGCGCCATACTTTCAACGCACACTTCATCAAACGGCTTTTCATTCACCTGATGGGGCTCAAGTCTGTGAAATGACACCCATGGGTCGTCAATGGTTTAGCCTAGCCCGCTATGACCCAGAATATCTCAGAAGACATACAGACAGCCAACAATATGCCTTTGAAGCCATGTATGAAGGCGCTTGCGAAGCCGCTCCTGTCATTGAAAATTATATCAAGGAATCAATGGAACGCTATGCACTTCCCCCTGAAAAAATCGCCTTGGTGGGTTTTTCACAAGGCACGATGATGGCCTTGCATATTGCTTTGCGCCAAACCAGTCCTTTTGCAGCTCTCGTCGGTTTTTCCGGTGCGTTGGTCGGGGCAGACCGTCTCGCCCAAGACATTCAATCAACATGCCCGATCCTTTTGATACATGGACAAGAAGATGATATGTTGCCCGTGAATGCTGTTGATTTGGCACAACGCGCCCTAGAGACAGTCAACATAACCCCACAAATCATTAAACGACCAGGGCTCACGCATTCGATTGATATGGTCGGCATTGAGGCCGCTACAAACTTTTTGTCCACACACTTACAAAAATAAAAAAAGGGCACAGAAAACAGTGCCCTTTTTTTTATTAAAGAAACTTCGAATCAATCTTCGAATGGGATCAATGCGTCAAATTTCGCAATTTCCAACATGCGGCGGACTTGACCGTCAGCATTGCGGATTGCAATAGAAAAAGGTCGCCCTACCGTTGCATCACGAAGCAACATCAGCATGCCCAGACCTGCGGAATCGATAAATTCAAGATCAGCTAAATCGAAAACACATTTTGATCCGCCATATTCTTTGAGATCTTCAACGATTTTACGAAAAACCACATTATCCGAAAAGGTCAAACGCCCTTGCAAAAAGAGTTCTTTCGTCGTCTCGTCTCCGCGAATGCTATACTCCATGTTTTTTCCTCATGTTAGCGACTGTAAACAGTCTTGTTTTCGACAATTAAAGTAACAATACCGCTTTTTACATATGCGTCCAACATTTTAGATAAGAACATATGCATTTTTCCACAATAGATGAAGCGATTAACTCTCATATTTTTCCTGAACCGAAGACCTAATCTTCTGCACAACATTAGATGAAGAAGCATCCATATTAAATGTTGCAGATAAGGCAGCTGCCAGTTCAGGTAACAACTCCAAGTCTTTGCGTTTCGGCTGTGTTCCGCTTTGCCACAAGGACTTGGCTACGGTCTGTAATGTCCCGGCAAGATCAGAAATATGTCCAAAATCACTATCTTCCAGCCTGTCTGTAATATCACGACTGACATGCAAAAGCTTTGCAACCATTTCCAGACTTTCACGATTAATTTTATTTTCCAGATAGGCTGGTACAATATGTTCCACCAGATAGCCGACCTGAAAGACATGGCGTTCAATCTTCTGCGCGTTAATATCCCACAACGCTTTTTTGATCTCTTTTTGGAAATGACGCGCGTCATGCTTTCCCGTTGCTTTACTCGCCAAAGTATTGGGGACGTTTACAAGAGGAATTTCTTGGGTGCCCGGGCGATGGCCTTTACGACGGTCAGGACCAACATAATCGGTCGTAACCACAAAAGGTTTGCGCTTTTCAATTAAATAATAAACACGTTTTATGATATTTTTAGCAATAACAGGCTTGACCTGCAAATCATCAATTCCAGCTTGCGATGCCATACGCACAACTTCTTCATTGGCTTGTTCAATAAATAAAATCACATTGGCAAAAGGATTTTGCCCAACTTTATTATGTCTTAATTTATTGATCAAATCACAGACATTACCTTTCTCCCCTGCTTTCAGATCTACATCACACAAGATCAGGTCCGGGTTGCTGCCACGAATGATGTCTTCTAAAGTATCCACATCGGGGGCATCTTGCATGCCGCGAAATCCTTGTTGCCCCAACATCCCTTTCAGACTAGAGCGTAATTGTCTGTTTTCATCAGCAATTACAAGTTTGATCTCATCAATTTGGTACTTCGGCATTTGGTCTGAAACCTAGTTCTATCTTGATAGCCATGAACATATACAGTTGAGTGATTTTTTTCAAAACACCAAATGTAAAAAAAGACCTAGGCCGTTTTAAATCGTTTTTCCTGAATCTCTAAAAATTGATTGATCGGGATCGGCCGACTATAAAGATATCCTTGCAACAAATCGCATTTACGCCCAATCAAAAACCTTTCATGGGCTTGGGTCTCTACGCCTTCGGCAATAACTTGTAACCCCAAGCTATGCGCCATCGCAATCATCGCATCAACCAAAGCAACATCGTCTTTATCTGCGGGAATATCACTAATAAAAGCACGATCAATTTTCAGCTTTTTGAAGGGATATTTTTTCAGGTAACTGAGTGAAGAATACCCCGTGCCAAAATCATCAACCGCAAACAAAATACCCATATTCGCAATTTCGAGTAAACTTTCTAGAGTAACATCCCCATCATGCAAGCAGACATTTTCTGTCAATTCAATCACCAGCGCAGAAGGATCAACGTTATTTTCGGATATCGCGTTACGCAATTCATTAACAAGAGAACCTGACCACACTTGTTGGGGTGAAATATTGATCGTCACATAAAATTTTTCATCAATATTTTCTTGGAAGATATGAATATCTTCACAGGCCTTTTCCAAAACCCATTTACCGATGGAAACAATAAATCCGTTTTCTTCTGCCAAGGGGATAAATTCATCGGGGAAGATAAGGCCGCGTTCTGGATGTTGCCAGCGAATAAGCGCTTCGGCACCTCCAATTTCACCCGTGCTGGCATCAACAATTGGTTGATAATACAGAACCAGTTCATCATTGTTGATTGCTTTTCTCAACTCCCCTTCCAGCAGCAACCTTTCAGTTGCACGTGCATTCATGTGAGAGGTGAAGAATTGAAAACCGTTAAATCCTTCCTGTTTTGCCTTGCTCATTGCAGCTTCAGCATTTCTAAACAAAACACTGGGGTCTGTAGCATCATCCGGATAAATCGTAATCCCGGCACTCATGGATGCAAAGAGTTCGTGATCCTCTAAATAAAACGGCGCGTTAAATTTTTCAATAACCGCACTTATAACAATTTCAACATCGTTGATACTCATTATTTCCGGGATCACCAAAGCGAATTCATCCCCGCTGACGCGCCCAACCGTTTCCCCGGTCGATAGGCATTGCTTCAACCGTCGGGCAACCTCAATAAGGAGTTGGTCCCCTACATGATGCCCAAATGAATCGTTTACTTTTTTAAAACCGTCGATATCGATTGTAATCAACGCCGCACGTTCTGAACGTTCCAGTGCTTGACTTAAACGGTCTAGCAACAACACGCGGTTTGGAATTTTGGTTAAATCATCAAAGTTTGCTTGTCTATAAATCTTTTCTTCTGCTGTTTTGCGAAAAGTAATGTCTTCTTTTGAAATCAAAAGGTTCGTCAAATCACCATTTTGGTTTTTAATAGGGGCAACGGTGACATATTCCCAAAATAGTTCCCCGTTTTTCTTATGATTACAAAATTCCCCCCGCCATTCGCGCCCGGTATTTACGCATTCCCATATCTGTGCATTCTGATCTAATGAAACAAAATCCCCATCCAAAATATCCGGCAAGGATCCAATGGGGGCTCTGCGATCAAAGCCCGTTACTTTTTGATAATGGGGGTTTACATATTCAACACAGCCCTTTTCATCGGTGATCATAGTCGTAATCGGACTTTGCTCAACCGCACGAAACAACTTTTTCAAGGTGTTTTCAGCATTTTTGCGTTTACGCCTTTCTTTGACATCACGCAGTTCGCGTTCAATCGCAGGAACAAGCCGTGCCAGATCATTCTTTTCCAGAAAGTCATGTGCGCCCGCACGCAGCAAAGCCACCGCATCTTTTGCAACAACAGCACCTGACAAAATAATAAACGGCAGATCGACATCATGCTGGTTTAAAATTGACAAGGCTGCCGGTGCGTTAAAGGTCGGAAGATTATAGTCTGACAGTACCAAATCCCATCCATCTTTCAGCAAATTATCTTCAAATGACTCTGCTGTTTCAACCCGTGTAATGTCTACATTCAGGCCACCACGTCGCAATTCAAGATACAACAATTCCGCATCATCTTCAGAGTCTTCAACAAGAAGAATTTTTACACAGTGACTCATACAAAAACCTTGTCATGTTCTTTTGCAATATTAAAACCAAGCCAATAATCATTGATTTGACGCATTGCCTGCACAAATTGATCAAAATCCGTAGATTTCTTGATCAAACTATTTGCTCCCAGTTCATAAGCCGAACGAATAGCATATTCATCATCAGATGTTGTTAAAATCACAACGGGTACATGGCGCGTTATCTCGGATGATCTTATTTTTTTCAAGACATCCAATCCCCCAATATAAGGCAAATTCAAATCAAGTAAAATCAGCAGTGGCAAGTTGTGTGGGGAGGTTCCAGTCACCGACGCAGCACTAAACAAATAATCCAACGCCCCCTGCCCGTCTTTAGCGACAAAAACTTCCGTTTTTAAATCATTACGACGCAAGGCCTGCAAAGCAAGTTCTGCATCGTCGGGATTATCTTCCACCAGTAGTATATCTGCCATAGGCTGCTCCAACGAAAAACCATAAATTATATATGGCTTTGCAGGCATTTGCGCGTAAACATTTAGTATTTTAAAAGAATGATCTATTATAGGTTTTTTTTCAAGTCCGCCTTGACATAACCCAATGAAAAAGCCATCACCATAAGGCTATTCACATGAACGGTGGAGAAAATGGAAGAATACCAAACTATCTTTAACAAGATACTTGTCGCAATTCAACAAGTGCCTTTCGGCGATGAATTCATTGCGCTTGGAATTTTTTTATTCTTTCTTTTACTACGAAGTCTTTTTGCAGGCATCGTGATCCGCATGGCTGATAATCTTGCAAAGCGTACAAAAAATACCATAGACGATGAACTGGTCGAGGCGATTAAAGAACCGACAAAATTCCTGTTTATTATCATCGGGCTTTCCTTATCCCTAAACTATCTTGAGATACCGGATAAATGGAATACCATCCGCCAAGCTTTTATCAGCGGCCTCTATACCTTCACCTTGTTTTGGGCACTCTTTTGTGCAGTTACACCGATCACCCATGCCGCCTTCAGCATGGGAAATAAACTTGGTCGAAAAGTAAATGAAGATTTACGGTACTTTTGCATCCATACTTTAGAAGTCGTTGTCTTCCTGATTGGGGCAGTGTCTATCCTGGAACAATGGCATGTCAATGTGTCAGCCTTCTTAGGCGGGCTTGGTCTGGCGGGTATGGCTGTTGCCTTGGCAGCCAAAGACACAGTGGCAAATTTATTCGGCACCTTAACAATATTCACCGATAAAACTTTCAAAAAAGGTGATTGGATACAAACCCCTGACATTGAAGGCACCGTAGAAGTCATTGGCCTGCGTGCCTCCAAAATTCGCACCTTCGCCAAAGCACTTGTAAATATGCCCAACGCCACGCTGGCTGATTCTCCCATCATCAACTGGTCACGCATGACCAACCGACGCATCAAAATGCGTCTGGGCTTGGAATACCGGACCACAGGTGAACAGTTAGAACGCATTGTTGAGCGTTTACGCGACTACATCGCCAACGATCCCAAAGTAGAACTTAAAATTCACACCCCGCAAATGGTCCATGTCGGCGAATTCGGACCAAGCAGCATTGACATTGACCTTTATTACTTCACCAAAACAACTGATTGGGAAGAATGGCGTCAAATTCAAAACGACCATATCATCGCCTTCAAAAAAATCGTTGAAGAAGAAGGCAGCAGTTTTGCATTCCCCAGCCGAACCATCTATGTGGAAAATGGCACCAGTGATCTTGGTGCAGGCGCTATTGATTAAAGCGCGAAATCAAATGGATCATTGTTTTACAAAAAACATGTGCCATAAGAGGCTTATTCAATAAAGGAAGCCCAAAAGCGCTAACTTCTTGTATAAGTCCGCTTGACGTTTCCCCGGACACTAGAAAAGCGGGTATATTTTTATTCAACTGTTTGCGGATGCTCAATATAGCATCAATACCGTTTTCACCCGCACGCAGACGATAATCGGCCACGATAACATCTGGGCTGCATTTGATGGTCGACAACACCTCACGCGCTTCGGCAAGGGACCCTGCAAGCAATACGACGCAACCCCACGCTTCCAACATATATTTCGTGGCAATACGGACGTCCGCTTCATCGTCAATAAACAGGACGTGCCGACCCTTTAAAAGCGCCAGATCCTCATTGAATTGTTCTTCTTGCGCTTTGGCAGAAGTATCAGCTTGCGGCAATTTAAATGAAAAAACTGATCCTTTATCCACTTCAGACTGTAATTCGATCCGCGTATGAAGAAGCTCAGAAATTCTTTCACAAATGGCCAGACCAAGTCCCAATCCCTTACGCCGATCACGTTCACGGTTGCCCACTTGGCGAAATTCCTGAAAGATCACTTCTTGATCAGCCTGAGAAACACCAATACCTGTATCACAGACATAAAAGGCTAAATCAGACCCTTTGCGACGACATCCCAGAAGCACACGCCCCTGTTTGGTGTATCTGATGGCATTGGATAATAAATTACGCAACATCCGCTCAAATTGAACCGCATCGGTTTGCACAAAAAGATGACAAGGAACAATGCGCAAGTTGATGCCTGTTTCTTCTGCCATCGCTTTGAAATCCGTTTCCAGACTTTTAAAGACCTTAGCAACATCCACGCTGGAAAATTGCAGCGGCACCGCATTGGCATCAAGCTTTGAAATATCCAAAATGCCTGCAAACAGGTCATTCATAGACTCAAGGGATAAAGTGACCCGTTTAAAAACCTCAAGCCCCCTTTCGTCTTGGATATAATTCTTGAGCACACTCAGCAACAGCCCCATCGCATGTAGCGGTTGACGCAGATCATGACTGGCAGAGGCAAGAAACTGGGATTTGGCAGCATTTGCCCGTTCAGCCTTTTCCTTTGCTTCTTTAAGGCGACGGCGGCTATTTTCTTCATCTGTAAAATCATGAAAGGTCGACAGGATCGCCGAATCCCCGTCATAAAAAATCGGGGTTGCCGAAATCGCAAGATGGCGCACCTCATCAGAAGTCAACTTAAACTCAAAGGCAAAATCCTGCACAGGCAAATTATCTTGAAATGCTGTTTGAATGCGTTCATTGACCCCGAGCCCTTCCAAGATACCGAAGCCACCCTCAGATCCTTCACACCAGTTTTTCAAGTCAAATAAATCATTTGCTGCACTATTGAAAAAAAGCGGCGCTCCTGTTTCAAGATGGGTCACCAAAATCGGCATGGGAGAAGCATTGAAGATGAATTGAAGGTTTTGTTCGCTGGCCTTATAGGCTTCACGACGACGACGGTCTTCGGTCACATCAATCCCGCTACAGGACAAACCAACAATATCACCGTTCACTTCATCTCTTAACGGTTCAACAACAAGGTCAAAATATTCTGAATTTTCGTCACCAGCCACCGTGGGCATTTCTACGCGTTCACCGATCCCGGTATCAAGTACACGCTGTTTAACGGCTCCCATACGGTCAGCTAAATCTTGGTCGAGGATGTCCCAATCCGTTTTGCCGATAACTTCGTTTTGAACAAACCCCATATGGCCATTATAAAGCCATTCATAGCGTAGGTTCCTATCATGATGGCACAATGCCATGGGACTTAAACGTAACGCGTCTAAAAACCGTTTTTCAGAAAGTTTCGCGTCTTGAAGCTGTTCTTCAAGCTCACGATTTTTCTTTTTCAGTCTGGCTATTTCTTTAGAAAGACGATCGACGCTCATAAGTTCTTCTGAAAATCAATTTACAATCAATACGCTAATCGCACAATTTTCAGAATTTTACCAGTAAAAAGCCTTATTCTGGTTTAGACAACCAAATCGTCAAAAAAGCACCTGACGGCACAATAGCCAAAGCAATTAAAATATCAAACATAGGATTAAGCCTCCGTTGTAATCCGGAAACCATCATGCCTAATGAATCTTGCTCTGCCTGTGCCCGCCGTCACAGGCAATAAAAAAACCCTGCTCTTTTGAAGCAGGGTTTTTAAAATGGTAGGCACTACAGGATTCGAACCTGTGACCGTTCGATTAAAAGTCGAATGCTCTACCAACTGAGCTAAGTGCCCTCATGTGAGGTGGAAGCGACTGTGTTGCCGTCCCGTTTGGTGAGGCGGAACATAGTGGGGAGAAAGCCATCGGTCAACAGAGAATTTAAAAAAAATTCATTTTCTTTTAAAAAAAATAAATTTCAATGACTTAGCTATCCTCAGAGAACCGTTCCAACAGCTTTTCACGGACATTTGGCGTCACAAAACCACGAATATCACCATCCAATTTCCCAATTTCCTTAACGAAGCGCGAAGAGATAAATTGACACTTCTCTGACGCCATCAAAAAGACCGTTTCAATTTCCGGCGTGAGTCGTTTATTCATCCCCGCCATCTGAAACTCATATTCAAAATCAGAAATCGCACGCAAGCCACGAACAATGGTTCCAGCTCCTTGATCTCTGGCAAAATTCATCAATAGATTGCTAAAAGGCTTTACTTCGATAAAAACGCCTGTGCGTTCCATGACCGCAGGTAATTCAAATTCCACCATGGCGACACGCTCTTCTAGAGAAAAAAGCGGCCCCTTCCCATCGTTCACCGCAACGGCCAAGACCAAATGATCTACAATGTTGGTTGCACGTTCAATAATGTCCAAATGACCATTGGTTATCGGATCGAATGTACCTGGATAGACACCGATGCGTTTTTTCACCATGAAACTAGAACTCCATCAAAAGCATAAAACGGATCAAAGAACGGGGGTTTTACACCCCGTCTTCAGAATCACCGTCTTGTTGTTCGACAGATTCTTCTGTCGGTTGATTGTTTTCTTCTACCGATTCTGCTTCTGCCCCTTCTTCCAAGACATCATCAGCCTCTGTAGTTATGTCTGCATCAACAACGCCATCATCATTCATATCGCGGAAGCAGCTTACAGAAACAACACTTTCCCCTTCAGCAACACGGAAAAGTGTAACCCCTTGAGTCTTGCGTCCAGCAATACGGACTTGATCAACACCGGTACGAATCAATTGACCACCATCCGTGACCATAATGATTTCATCTTCGGCTTCTACTGGGAAGGAAGCCGCAACTTTACCATTACGTTCGGACATCTCGATATTTGCGATACCCTTACCGCCACGGCCCGTTGTGCGATATTCAAAAGAAGAAGACCGTTTACCAAAGCCACGTTCAGTGACACTCAGCAGGAACTCTTCTTGCGATTCCATCAAGGCAACCTGTTCTTCGCTCAAGCCTTCAACAACGGCTTCTTCACCACGGCGTTTAGCGTTGGCATAACGTAAATAAGCTTCACGTTCATCGGCTGTCCATTCCCCACCATTGAGA
>JABXIC010000231.1 GCA_013373265.1 Methylocystaceae bacterium
GCCGCCAATGCCGCTGCCGCCGCCAATGCTGAATTATACATCTGGAAAACCATTGAAGAGGATATTGCTTTTTTGGACAGGGCAAATTCTTTGGACGATTTGAAGAGTCGTCCTCTTTGGCCAACTGAATTTCCTTTAGCGTTTGAGCAGGAATGGCAAAAACTCAAAACAACTTTGCTTGGGTTGGATGAAAACTGGCAAGTCTGGACCAATTGGTATGAAGACCGCCTTGTCGGTGGCCCCCGCCCGAATGGTCGTTTGGTCATCCAAGCGCTGGAACGGGAACGTGTCTTGATTCCTGATGAAGATTGGAAAAAAGGCGCGGCTCATGTCAATGCGATGATTGCGGAGATGGAAGAGCGCTATCATGTGCCCGAGCCACCCAAGCAAGAACCATCCATTATTGAAGTTGAATTGGGTGATGATGGTAAAATTCATCGCAAAGACGACAATAAAGAAGCTCTTGATGCTGATGAAGAAGAGCATATGCGCGAAGCATGGGAGGCGCATAAGGATCAGTTTGAAGATTTTAAAGACCTTGATCCGGCGCGTAATGAACCCGGTCTGCGCCGCATGATGGAACGCTATGAAACGGCATTGGGCGATGATTTTGAGGCGTTAAAAATCATTGCCTTGGGTATGCAGGGTAAAAAACTGGAAGCCTATGCAGAAACCGCCAGTGACAGGTTTCTGGAAGATGTCCAGAGTGAGATTAAGGGGCTGGCCGCTGCTCATGCGTTGTTTATTCGTCAGTTTGCTAAATGGCGCAGATATATTGAAAATAGCGAGCCTGAACCAAGCGCAGAACAGTTGGATGAAGCTTTGGCCTTTGCCAAGCAGATTGATGAATTTGATGATATCATTGCAGATGATGTTCTAAAACCAACCAAGGATATTATTGAAGATATTGAAGAAGAGTTGTTTGCTCATCCAGATGAACGACCGCTTTTGTCCAAAGAATTGTTGACGGTCGAAAGCAATATCCTGTCCGGTCTGATGCGCCCTTGCATGGACTATGTGCGTGATGCAGCGAAAGCTGCGCGCAAAGGGTCTATTAAGGGGATTGAAAGCGGCACCGTCAACATGATCCGGCGTGTTATCGATATTGGGGGAAGTGCATTGATATTAAGTACGTTGATGCCGGATAAGTTCGGTTGGGCCAAGCTGGTCATTGATGCGCTGAAACAGGCTTTGAAGTAGATATCCTTATTTAGAATAAAAACCGTCACTCTGGCGAAGGCCAGAGTCTATTTTTGCCGTGGATACAGGCCTGCGCCAGTATGACGAGTTTAAGCCGTCACACCACATGTCACCCCCGCGAAAGCGGGGCCCAGTCTTCACCAACGCTTCTAAGTTTTGGAGAGGACGGTGACGACCGCATGAAAACCGTCACTCTGGCGAAGGCCAGAGTCTATTTTGACCAGTGGATACTGGCCTGCGCCAGTATGACGAGTTGGGGGTAGGGGGGGGACGGGATAGACGGGGCCCCCGCTTTCTCGGGGGTGACACGGTGGTGGGGAGCTTCCATTCACAAAAAAGCCCCCGCAGATTAGTGCGGAGGCTCATGTATTAAACGCAGTAAATTAAAAACTTACAGCCAGTCGTCTTCGCATTCCAGTACGGCGGCGAAGCCTTGGGTGAACATTTGGGTGAGGGCACCGCTGGCGGGCAGGATTTGTTCGATGAAGAAGCGGGCGGTGTTGATCTTGGCTTTCATGAAAGTCGGATCGCCTTCACCCGCATCCAGTTTGCCTTGGGCCACAAGGGCGGATTTGGACAGGAGCCAGCCGCCGCAGACATTGCCCATCAGGCGCAGATAGTGGACGGAACCTGTTGCCGCTTGTTTCGGGTCGGTTTTGAAGCTTTCGACCAGCCATTTTGTGGCGTCTTCCACATAGCCAACGCCGGTTGCGATTTCTGTCGCCATCTCTTCAAAAACGCCGCCTTTGGCTTTGAGCGCGGCGATATCTTCTTTGATCATGGGTAACAGGATATCCAGATACGCCCCGCCGTTCATGGCGACTTTACGCCCGATCAGGTCATTACATTGGATGCCGTTTGTGCCTTCGTAGATGGAGGTGATACGCACATCGCGCAGCCATTGCGGGGCACCGGATTCTTCGATGAAGCCCATGCCGCCATGAACCTGAATGCCATCGTCGGCAACTTCTTTACCGATGTCAGTGCTGTAGGCTTTAACAATCGGGGTTAAAAGCTGGATCAACGCATCGGCTTGTGCGCGGACTTCTTCCGTTTCACCTTTGGCAAAGAAGTCTTGCTGGCGTGCGGCAAAGTAAGAAATGGCGCGCGCAGCTTCGGTTTTGGCTTTCATGGTCAAGAGCATACGGCGCACATCGGGGTGTTTGTCGATGGTGACGGACGTTTTGTCTTTAGAACCGATCAACGGGCTTTGCACACGTTCACGGGCATATTCACGCGCACCTTGATAGGCCCGTTCTGCAGCGGCAAAACCTTCGTTCCCAACGTTGAGACGTGCGCTGTTCATCATGGTGAACATGCAGGCCAGCCCTTTGTTTTCTTCTTTAACGAGATAACCCGTTGCCTCTTCAAAAGACATGGTCGCGGTAGGGGAGCCGTGAATACCCATTTTATGTTCTAGAGAGATACAATAGGCCGGGTTGCGTTCTCCCAAAGAGCCATCTTCATTGACCAGGAATTTCGGGACGATAAATAATGAAATACCGCGTGACCCTGCGGGCGCATCCGGTGTACGTGCCAAGACAAGGTGAATGATGTTTTCGGCCATGTCATGTTCACCAAATGTGATGAAGATTTTCTGACCTGTGATTTTATAGGTGCCGTCTTCTTGTTTGACCGCTTTGGTGCTGACCGCTGCCAGATCGGAACCCGCAGAAGGTTCTGTCAGGTTCATGGTGCCGGA
>JABXIC010000275.1 GCA_013373265.1 Methylocystaceae bacterium
GCCCAAACGGTGCTGGTAAAACAACAGTCTTCAACTGCCTGACAGGCTTTTACAAGCCCACAGAAGGCCGTTTGACCATGCATCATCCGGTTAAGAAAAATAAATTCTTTCTGGAACAAATGGATGGTTTTAGAATTCCGCAAGTTGCAGGTGTTGCCCGAACATTCCAGAATATTCGCTTGTTTGCCAACATGACCGTTTTGGAAAACCTTTTAGTCGCACAGCATAATAACCTGATGCGCGCCTCCGGTTTTTCGATCTTCGGTCTTCTGGGATTACCCAACTATAAGCAATCGGAAAAAGAAGCTGTTGAATTGGCAAAGCATTGGCTCAATCAAGTGGGCATGTATGATAAGGCCGACTGGCAAGCTGGTAATCTGCCATATGGAGATCAGCGCCGACTTGAAATTGCACGCGCCATGTGCACCAGACCACAAGTCCTCTGTCTGGATGAACCAGCAGCGGGCCTGAACCCCAAAGAAACATTAGAAATGAACACACTTTTCAACTTTATTAAAGAAGAAGAAAAGATCGGCCTGCTTTTGATCGAACACGATATGTCCATGGTTATGGAAGTATCAGATCATGTGGTCGTTTTGGACTACGGTCGCAAAATTTCTGATGGAACACCGGAACATGTCAAAAATGATCCGGCAGTTATTCGCGCATATCTTGGTGAAGATGAAGATGAAGAACTTCCCCCGGAAGTCGCCCAAGATTTTAAGGGGGAGAAAGCCTAATGTTGAAATTTACAGATGTTCATACCCACTATGGCAGTATTGAAGCCCTGAAAGGCATTAATATTGAAATCAATGAAGGTGAAATTGTCACTCTGATTGGCGCCAATGGTGCAGGTAAGACAACAACTTTGATGACTTTATGCGGTATCCCACAAGCATCAAGCGGGACCATTACGTTTGAAGGTGAGGATATTACCCATACACCGACAGACAAAATCGTTTCAAACGGGATCGCGGTTTCCCCGGAAGGCCGCCGCATTTTCCCGCGTATGACGGTTTATGAAAATCTGCAAATGGGGGCAATCACAACCGATCCCTCTTATTTTGAAGAAGACATCGCACGCGTGTACAAATTGTTCCCCCGCCTGGAAGAACGTATTGATCAACGCGGTGGGACATTGTCTGGTGGTGAGCAGCAAATGCTGGCCATCGGGCGCGCTTTGATGGCCCGTCCACGGCTTTTGCTGTTGGATGAACCTTCATTAGGTCTCGCACCACTTGTTGTTAAACAAATTTTTGAAATCATCAAAGAAATCAACGAACAACAAAAAATGACAGTATTCTTGGTAGAACAAAACGCATTTCACGCGCTTAAACTGGCACATCGTGGCTATGTTCTGGTCAATGGTGAAGTCACCATGAGCGGAACGGGACAAGAGTTGTTGGCGAGCCCGGAAGTGCGCGCTGCCTACCTCGAAGGTGGACATTAAGGGAGTATTTGAAAATGGAATCTATTACAGGTGTTTCACTTAATGTCTTCATTGGCTTAACAGTTTGTATTGCGGGATATTGTGCGTATATGACGGGGCAGGCGATTGCATCGACCTGGCGCCCCATCGGGCAACTTTTCCCTTATATGATTATGTTGGGCTTTGTAGACCGCTTTCTTTCCTTTGCGCTTTTCGATGGCCCCTTATTATCTATTCAAGGCTACATCGTTGATACGCTGGTCTTAGTTGTAATTGCCGTTCTGTCCTATCTTGCTACGCGTGCTTCAAAGATGGTTGCACAATATCCGTGGCAATATGAACGTGCAGGATTATTCAGCTGGAAAGAAATCAAATAAGAAACCAAAAATCTCTATTGATATCATTCACTAGAGGGACCATAGTTTAACCTTAAGCATTTTTGCTTACAGGTTTTTTCACGGCGAATTTGGTTAGATTCGTCAAATCTAAGGGAGACAGTCACATATGACTAAAAACTTCAAGACTTCTTTGTTTGCAGCGGCCGCTGCCGTCCTGTTTACAGCATCTGTTGCACATGCAGATGTTAAAATTGCCGTTGCTGGTCCGTTTACCGGTCAATTGGCCTCTTTCGGTGAACAACTGAAACGTGGTGCCGAAAAGGCTGTTGAAGACCTCAACGCCAAAGGTGGCGTAAACGGTGAAAAAATTGAATTGGTTTACGGCGATGACCAATGCGATCCGAAACAAGCAGTAAGCGTAGCTAACAACTTGGTCAACCAAGGTGTTACTTTCGTTGCTGGTCACTTCTGCTCTTCTAGCTCTATCCCTGCTTCTGACGTTTATAACGAAGAAGGCATTCCGATGATTACGCCTGCTTCTACAAACCCGACGTTGACAGAGAAAGGCTATGAAGCTGTTTATCGTGTTTGTGGCCGTGACGACCAACAAGGTAGCGTTGCCGGTAAATTCGTTGCTGAAAAATATGCTGATGCGAACGTCGCAATCATTCACGACAAAACCGCATACGGTAAAGGTCTTGCTGACGAGATGAAAAAAGCTCTGAACGCAGCCGGTAAAAAAGAAGCAATGTATGAGCCGATTACAGCCGGTGAAAAAGATTACTCTGCTTTGATTTCCAAACTTAAATCTAACAAAATCAGCGTTGTATACCTTGGCGGTTATCACCCGGAAGCGGGCCTGATCGTTCGTCAAGCTAAAGAACAAGGCCTTGATATCCAATTGGTTTCTGGCGATGCATTGAACAGCCTCGAATTCGGTTCTATCGCAGGCCAAGCTGGCGACGGCACGCTCTTCACATTCGGTCCTGAGCCGCGCAACTTCCCAGAAGCACAAGCTGTTGTGAAATCTTTCAAAGACGAAGGTTACGAGCCTGAAGGTTACACACTGTACACCTATGCAACGATCCAAGCATGGGCACAAGCTGCTACTGAAGCCAAATCTCTTGATATGGCTAAAATTGCTGAGCAATTGCACAAAACACGTTTCAAAACTGTTATCGGTGAATTCTCCTTTGATGAAAAAGGCGACACTGACGGCCGTGCTTACGTTTGGTACGAATGGATGAATGGTAACTATAAAGAAAAATAATTCTTTATAATTCCATTACGAATTAGCCCGGCAAACAATGTTTGTCGGGCTTTTTCATTTGTCGACGGGCAGGGGGTATGCTACATAATCGCCCATGTGGCTTCCTTTTAATAAAGGATGCTGGATATTCCCTCAGAATTCCCCGTAAATACGTGGAATTTATGAACCTTGTGAGGCAGTTATTATGGCTTCTAAAACGATTGCAATCGCCTGTGATCACGGCGGATTTGATCTTAAAAACACACTGATCAATGAATTGAAAAGCAAAGGGCTTGAAGTTCTTGATCTTGGCTGTGACAGTGCCGACTCCGTAGACTATCCTGATTATGCTTATAAACTAGCCCAAGCCATTAAAGACGGTCAGGCAGAGCGCGGCGTTGTCGTCTGCGGCTCCGGTATCGGCATTTCCATTGCCGCCAACCGTTTCCCTGAAATTCGTTGTGCCTTGGTACATGATGCAATCGGTGCCAAACTTTCACGTCAACACAACAACGCCAATGTCATTGCCTTTGGCGACCGCACAACGGGTGTCGCAACGGCTATTGATGCACTGAATATTTTTCTTGATACAGAATTCGAAGGCGGTCGCCATGCGCGCCGCGTTGAAAAACTTTCTAATCCACCGCTTTGAAGCATAGGTCTTAAAAGCACTTTCTTTTATCTCCTCTCTTTGGAAAGGCTCATGTAAATGTCTTTTGATAATTTTTTCACTGCTTCCTTAGCGGATTCAGATCCAGAAGTTTACGCTTCCGTGCGTAAAGAACTGGGCCGTCAACAAGACCAGATCGAACTGATCGCTTCTGAAAACATCGTGTCACGCGCTGTTATTGAAGCTCAAGGTAGTGTTCTGACCAACAAATATGCAGAAGGCTATCCACATCGCCGTTACTACGGTGGTTGTGA
>JABXIC010000189.1 GCA_013373265.1 Methylocystaceae bacterium
AAAAAACAAGTTAAATCAAAGGAAAAGGTTCGCTTGTTTACATCTTGTTTACTTGGTTTTACATCCTGTTCAAGCATATCGCAAACGCCATTTACAGATGTTTTGTAACGTTTGGATATCCAGTTGTTCAGGGTGCTTTGGGGAAGTGAATTCCCAAATTTAGAAAAGGGTATAGAACATGTCTAATACAAATTCGAAACATATTACGCGGCGCGACTTCCTGCGCGGTGCGACGGCAATGAGTGCCATTGGTGTTTTTGCACCGACTTTGCTGACGTCAGGGACGGCGATGGCCGCAGTTCAAGATGGCGAAGTGTTGACAGGTTCCCACTGGGGGGCTTTTCGTGCGGTTGTGAAAAATGGCCAATGGAGCGCTGTTAAACCTTGGGAAGGTGATCCGCACCCTACACGTATGCTTGAAGGTGTGATGGATTCCGTCTACTCACCGACCCGTATCAAATACCCGATGGTGCGTCGTGCTTTCCTTGAAAAAGGTCCGGGTGCAGATACTGATAAACGTGGTAAAGAAGATTTTGTTCGTGTTTCTTGGGACAAAGCGCTTGAACTGGTTGTCAGCGAACTGAAACGGACGAAAGGCGAAGTTTACGCCGGGTCTTACGGCTGGAAAAGTTCCGGTAAACTGCATAACTGCCAAAGCCTGCTGCGCCGGGCATTGAACGTTGGTCTGGAAGGTGCGTTTGTGAACAGCACAGGTGATTATTCCACAGGTGCGTCACAGGTTATCATGCCTCATGTTATGGGCACATTGGAAGTTTACGAGCAACAAACAGTTTGGCCGGTTGTTGTGGAAAGCACCGATGTTCTTGTATTCTGGGCAGCTGATCCGGTTAAAACCAACCAAATCGGTTGGACCGTTGCCGACCACGACAGCTACACATATCTGGAGCAGTTCAAAAAAAGTGGCAAAAAAGTCATTTGTATTGACCCGATCAAATCAGAAACAGCCAAATTCTTTGATGCAGAATGGGTGCCGATCCGTCCGCATACCGACGTTGCTCTGATGCTGGGGATGGCGCATACACTTTATACAGAAGGTATGCACGATCAGGACTTCCTTGATGATTATACCTTTGGGTTTGACAAATTCCTGCCTTATCTGACAGGCGAAAAAGACGGTACACCGAAATCGGCAGAATGGGCGTCTGAAATTTGTGAAGTTCCTGTTGAACAAATCAAATCATTGGCCAAACTGTTTAAAGACAATCGCACCATGCTTGCCAGCGGTTGGTCTATTCAACGTCAACATCACGGCGAACAAAATCACTGGATGTTGGTGACACTGGCTTCCATGATCGGTCAAATCGGTCTGCCCGGCGGCGGTTTCGGTTTAAGCTACCATTACGCAAATGGTGGGGTGCCTTCTGCAAACAGCCCTATTCTTCCTGGCATCACAGACGGTGGTAAAGCTGTAGAAGGTGCAGCTTGGTTAACCCAAGCCGGTGCAGCGAGTATTCCTGTTTCACGTATTGTTGAAATGCTGGAAAATCCGGGTGGCGAATTTGACTTCAACGGGAAAAAAGATAAATTCCCGAAAGTCAAAATGGTTTACTGGACAGGCGGGAACCCATTTGCCCACCACCAAGACCGCAATGCAATGGTTAAAGCATGGCAAAAACTGGATACTGTTGTTGTTCAGGATTTCCAATGGACGGCAACAGCACGTTTTGCCGATATCGTTTTACCTGCAACAACGTCTTATGAACGTAATGATATCGAACATATCGGTGATTATTCCCTGAAAGCAATTTTGGGAATGAAAAAAGTCGTTGATCCTATGTTTGAAGCTCGTAACGATTTCGACATTTTCTCAGAAATTGCTGACCGTCTCGGCCAAAAAGAAGCCTTTACCGAAGGTAAGGACGAAATGGGATGGCTGCGTTCCTTCTATGGGGAAGCCGAAAAACAAGCGCAGGCCAAAAACCTTACCATGCCTGATTTCGATACATTCTGGGAAAAAGGCGTATTGGAATTTGAAGCAACAGAGGAATCTAAAAATTTCGTTCGCTACGCAGATTATCGTGAAGATCCATTGTTGGAACCTCTGGGAACACCCACTGGTAAGATTGAAATCTATTCCAAAAACATCGAAAAAATGGGTTATGACGATTGCGGCCCACACCCAATGTGGATGGAACCGATTGAACGTGTGGGAGGGCCAACAGCCAAATATCCACTTCACCTTGCTGCTTGCCATCCCAATGATCGTCTACACTCTCAACTGTGTGGCACAAAAATCCGTGACCTTTACAGCGTTGCTGGTCGCGAACCTTGTGTTATTCATCCGAAAGATGCAGAAGCACGTGGCATTAAAGACGGCGACATCGTTCGCATCTTCAATGATCGCGGACAAATCCTAACCGGTGCCATTGTCTCCGAGGACATCCGACCAAGCGTTATTCGCGTTTATGAAGGTGGTTGGTACGATCCGGCTGAAGGCGGAAAAGTTGGCAGTCTCGATGCTTATGGCGATGCCAATTGCCTAAGTGTTGGGATCGGCACTTCAAAGTTGGCCCAAGGCAACTGCGGTCAAACAGGAATTGTCGATGTTGAAAAGTTCAAAGGCAATGCTCCTGAGGTTAATGTCTTCATGCCCCCCAAAGAAGCTTAACCTCTCTCTCCCAAAGGAAGCTGGCACATGTGCCAGCTTCCTTTTTTTTGGGAATACACATTATGTTAGAAAAATTTGACGGTTATAAACGAAACACCCAAGATATCGATGGTGTTTCAATGGCATATATTGACATTGGCGATGGCGATCCTATTGTCTTTTTGCATGGCAACCCGACATCTTCTTATATCTGGCGCAATATTTTACCGTCATTCCAAACAACACACAGATGCATTGCCCCAGACCTAGTCGGTATGGGGGATTCTGCAAAACTGCCGGACTCAGGTCCTGATAAATACACATACCTGGATCAACGCCATTACCTTTTTGGATTACTGAACCGTTTGAACCTTGATGACAACGTTACCCTTGTTTTACATGATTGGGGTGGGGCTTTAGGTCTTGACTGGGCACGCAACCATGCGGATCGCATTAAAGGGGTTGCTTTTATGGAACCCATGTTAATGCCGTTGACATGGGAAAAGCTGCCTGCAAGTGCAATTGATGCCTTCAAGGGGTTCCGTGCACCAGGTATCGGTGAAGACATGTGTTTAAAAGATAACATCTTTGTCGAACAGGTTATCCCAATGGCTGTGCTTCGTAATCTCGACCCTAAAGAAATGGAAGCTTATCGTGCACCTTTTAAAGAAAGCGGTGAAGACCGACGCGCAACATTAACTTGGCCCCGTCAAATCCCCATTAACGGAGAATCTGGAAATGTTGCGGCAGCTCTCAATAAAAATTGTGAATGGTTGAAAAAAAACACAGTTAAAAAGCTGTTTATCCGCGGGGAACCCGGCATGATGATCACTGGTCCTGTCCTTGAATTTTGTCGTAGCTTGCCCGCACTGACGGAAGTCGTGGTTCCTGGTGCCCATTATATGCAGGAAGATTCCCCTGAAGAAATCGCACAAGCTTTAACAGCTTGGCTGTAAAGCCTATCCCCCCTGCCCCCGCGTACATATATGCAATGAATGATAGAGGATCAATGAATGAAAAATGTTATCATCGCTATAACAGCTTTATTGGGTATTTTATCACACGGCGCATATGTGTACGCCGAGGATTTGGTGGCTTATTCTTTACAAACAATGCCTCTTTTTTTTAATGCCGATGTTAAAGAAAAAGCAGTCGGTAAGGTTTTTATCGCGTCAAAATTTATAATTCTGCAAAATAACGAAAAATGGACAGAAATCAAACTACATGGTTGGTCTCAAGAAGGTGTAGAACGCATTATTTATGCTCGACCCGGCAAACGTATTTTTACTGCTGTACTCAGTGCCAAAGCAGCAAAGCACATCAAAATCCACAATACAGTGCATGACCCTGATACTGATTTAAACTGGAATGAAGTATCTGTGCAAGGCTGGATTAAAGAGAAAACATATACACCGAATTTGGATATTTTATGGAAAGAAGCTTGGACCCTGTTTACGACACGTTGTACAGCCTGTCATCAACGCAGAATTCCTCATAAATATACAGCAAACCAATGGACTGGTCTGTTGAAAGTCATGGGACCAAGAACCGGACTACCTAAAGACAAGCAACGTTTAATTCTCAAGTTTTTACAAAATCATGCAAAAGATACTCGCCAAACTTCTCAATAAAGAAGTAATAAAGTTTACTTGATATTTTGGATCAATTAGGCTTTGGGCTTTGATTTTGTGTTTAACGATACATTCGTTTGCTGACATCATGGTGAAGGCACCTGAATTCAAGCAGTTAGGTCACTGATCTAACTGCCTTTTTCTTGTTTTATATTTTCTCATAATATTGGAATAATTATCAATTGCGCCCATTTGTTCAGCTTATGGTAAGGTTTACCCTCTAGCGTCCCCCCAAAATACATCTATTTCTTGAGGTTCCTATGTCCATATCCATCCGCCCCTTAATCTGGATCAGCGTCATGTTTTTGCTGGTATCCTTTGCAACGAGGGTCGGTCTTGCTGTGATGTGCACAGACAGCTTTTCTTTGCTTCAGTGGGCACGCTTCATGTTGATGGGTAGTGTTTTTGACTTTGCCGTCTTGCCTTATATTCTGTTGCCATGGGCACTTTATTATCTAATCGTCCCGACGCATCTTTTGCCACGCTTCAACAAAGTCTGGTCTTTTGTTTGGGCGGTTGCTTATATGTCCTTCGTTGTCATCGTGGCCGCCAGTGAATTTGTGTTCTGGAATGAATTTTCCACCCGGTTTGACTTTATCGCCGTGGATTATCTGATTTACACCCATGAGGTTATTGGCAACATCCAGGAAAGCTATCCGGTCTATTGGTGGATCAGCGCATTGCTGCTCTTTTGTAGCGCCGTTGTCTGGAAGACCTGGCCAAAAAATACACAACAAGAGCAAGGACATTTTCTGACAAAAGTTTTTGTCGCTGTTGGAACAACCTGTGCTGTTTTTGTCAGTTTTTTGATTGTGGACCAAAACTGGACGACTGCACCAAACACCTATGTGCAGCAGCTTTCCAATAATGGCCTCTATGCCTTTACCCATGCTTATCGCCACAATCAACTGGATTACAATAAATATTATCCAACCCTTGACCAAGTCAAACTCAATACAGAAATTCGATCTCTTGTTAAACAGGAAAACACCGCATTCACAAGCAATAAAGGTATTGAAAGACGGGTTACAACACAAACAGCACCGAAAAAGCTCAATGTTGTCTTAATCACTGTCGAAAGTCTATCGGCTGAATTTATGGCGCATTTTGGCAATACACAAAACCTAACGCCAGAGCTGGATAAACTGGCTGATAAAAGCCTCTTCTTTAGCAATCTCTATGCAACTGGTACACGCACAGTGCGTGGGCTGGAAGCCTTAACCGTTGGCACTCCGCCAACACCGGGGCAAAGTATTGTGCGCCGTCCCAATAACGAACACTTAGAAAACCTTGGTGAAGAACTGGGTCAAAATGGTTGGAAACCTTATTGGATTTACGGTGGATATGGCCTTTTTGACAATATGAATGCCTTTTTTGACAGCAACGCTTATGAAGTTGTGGATCGCACGGACGCGGAAGAAGAACACATTCAGATCCATGCAGAAAACATATGGGGAATTGCTGATGAAGATTTGTTCACACTCGCCATGCACAAAATTGATCAACATGACTTCAAAAAAGAGCGCTTCTTTACACATATCATGACGACTTCCAACCACCGCCCTTACACCTTCCCGGAAAACCGTGTGGATTTACCGCAAAAAAAACGCGAAGGAGCCGTAAAATATACCGATTGGGCACTTGGTGATTTCATCCATCGTGCAAGTACAAAACCTTGGTTTGACGATACTTTATTTATCATCATTGCTGATCACACATCTAAAGCCGCTGGTAAGACCGACTTGCCTTTATGGCGCTATCATATCCCCATGATCTGGTATGCACCAAAATGGATTAAACCACAAAAAATGGATCGATTGATGAGCCAGATCGACGTTGCACCCACTTTATTAGAGTGGCTGGGCGTGTCCTATACAGGCCGTTTTTTCGGTTACGACATGTTTAATTTAGAAAATGGCCGTGAACGCGCCTTTATCAGCACTTATCAAAAACTGGGATACATTAAAAATGATCGCCTTGTGGTTTTCGATGTCAACAAACCGGCAAAAATCGTCAATGCCAGCGATGAAAAAGTCATTCAAACACCAACAGATGAAGACAAACACCTGATTGACGAAGCCATTGCCTGGTATCAAAGCGCAAGCCAATATTTCCTAGAAGGGAAATTAACGGAAAATTATGAGAAGAAAAATTGATACAGTGCCGTAGAAAAGTTTTTTATCATTCATACTTCTTTTGCACACAACTTCTTGCAAAAAGATAGTTGTTCGTTCCTGACCATTCAGGCAAGATTAGTAAAATTGCAATCTAACGGGTGAGGAAGTAGTTCGTGAAAAAAACAACAGACGGTTTATACGCCAAAGGCGTCGGGGAAATCGTCGACCAGTTACGTGGCGAGTTCATCGATGAAGTTAAAGAAAACTTAGAAAAACTTACATTTTTAATTGATGAAGTTTCTCATAATAAAACAGAACTCATCACCTTGGTTGAAGCTGTTCAACGTATGGCCTATGCCATCAAGGGACAAGCCCATAACTATGAACTACCTGCCCTATCCACTGTCGCTCTGCGCGCCGAAGACTATCTTGCCAACGTAAAAGTCTATCCACCACGCACATTGGACGATATCCGCCTGTTTGTTGAAGCGATGACAGATATTGCTGAAACACCTGATGATGATGAACGCGATATCTCTAAATTAGTACGTTCATTACCTGCAAAAATTCGCCTTGATGAAAACAGTATTGAAGTCCGCAATGTGGAAGTCCTTCTGGTGATGCATCATGGCGCTGCCACCCATTTTGTTGAGCGTGAAATGCAAGAATGTGGCTATCGCATTTCCACCTGCACCTCCACACTGGATGCTCTTCCGCTGATCATTCGCACAAAACCGGACTTGGTGATCATTTCAGCCATGATGCCTGAACTTTCCGGCATTGATCTGGCGTCCGGCCTTGCTGAAATGCCGGCCACACGCAACATCCCAACCGCATTGATTACCAGCCTGCCTGCAGACGACCCCTATCTACAACTCTTATCCAAACGCGTCCCCATCATTCATAAAAGTGCCTCTTTTGGTGATGATTTGGCAGAAGCTTTGAGTAATTTATTCCTCATTTAGAGCCCCCGCATAAAATATTACTTGCACGTAATTGGTGAACATCCATATTTTAATAATATCTATGGATTTTATTTTGGGGGAATTAAGACTATGCCGCAGACGATTAGCTACCGTTTCTTTGCCCCAAATGAAAAGCCAACCCAAATCAATTTGCATTTTGATGACAAGACCTTTCTCATCCAACTTCATAAGAATATGGAAAGACCGGCTTGGGCCAAACTGTCACATCAAAAATGTTCCAACTGTCCGCTAGGTGATGATGTTGAATGGTGTCCCGCAGCCCTTGCCATAGCTGACTTCTTACCCGCCTTTAAAGAAAAATTTTCGTATGAAAAAACAATTGTAGAAGTTGAAACCCCGTCACGCACCATCGTCAGTAAAGCCACATTCCAAACGGGAATCGCATCCCTTTTGGGGCTGGCCTGCGCCACATCAGGCTGTCCCTTAACCAAATTCTTACGCCCCTTGGCCCGTTTTCATCTGCCCTTTGCCAATGAACAAGAAACCGTCTTCCGCTCCCTTGCCGCCAGCTTACTGGCGCAATATGTGGAAAATTCAAAAAACGGACATAACAAAGCGCTGACGTTTGATACACTCAATGACAATTATGCTGCCCTTTCCATCGTCAATGGATTCCTTGCAGAAAGGCTCCGCGATGGGGTTGAACGTGATGCTGCGTTGAATGCCGTGATTATCCTTGACGGTTTCGCCTTAATTACCCCTGAAAATACGGACGGATCCTTCATTGATTTAGAAGATGTCTTTTGCGTTGAATAATCTATCAATCATTTTTTAAGACTTCTTGGTCATATTCGCTATAATACTGGCGTAATAGGTATAAATTCGGCGTATCACAAAAATGACAACGGAAGAAGAAACCGAGCTATACAAAGCTCAGACGGATATACGTCATTTAAAAAACACGATTTCGGCTTTGCGTGATGAGTTAGATTCTCAAACCGCCAACAAAACCGAAGCCGTGCAAAGAGCCGTGGCAGACGCCCATCATGAACAATTGCAACTTCAAGATACCGTGCAGGCGTTACGTGACGAACTTGAGGGTATGCGCACTGTCATGGATGATGCGGTACAAAAAGCCAAAGCCGACGCCCATGGTGAAATCGTCCAACTGACCAAAACAGCACAAGCCTTACGCGACGAATTGGAAAAAATGCGCATCGCAAAAGATGAAGAGGTCCAGCGCGTTCTGGCAGAAGGTAAACAGGAAGCAAAAACACTCATCGATACCGCACAGGCCCTGCGCGATGAATTGGAAAAAATGAAACAAGAAAAAGAAGAAACCGTCCAACGCACAAAAGCAGACGGGCACGGCGAAGCACTCCAACTGCAACGCACCGTTGGTGAACTACGCGATGAAATGGAATTGATGAAATATCGCTACGACGAACAACGTCAAGAGATGGAACGAACCTTTCGTGATGAAAATCAAGAATTACGTGATACAATATCCACATTGAGGGAAGCCTTGGAGGCAAAACATGCCGGAAAGTAATTCCAGCGCACAGGAAGTGGCCGTCAACACGAGCCACCTAACAGCGAATACTGCACAACTCGTTTTGCAAGTCTCCCACGATGTTGCAAAGGCTGACTCTTTAGATGAGCAGCTTCACATCATTATGGAAGCCGTTACCAAAGCGACGAATTCAGAACGTGGTACACTCTTTCTCAATGATTCAGCCACCAATGAGCTCTATTCCCGTGTTGCCCTAGGTGACATCAGCCGCGAAATCCGCATTCTCAATAACTCAGGGATTGCCGGTGTGGTTTACACCACAGGCATTGGTGAAATTGTTGAAGATGCCTATGCAGATAAACGCTTTAACCATAGCGTCGACCATGCAACAGGCTATAAAACAAGAAACATCCTTTGCGCCCCGGTGCGCACAGTAAAAGGTGATATTCTTGGTGTTGCGCAAACGCTCAACAAAAAAGATGGGCTTAAGTTTACTCAAGATGATCTTGCCATCATGCAAGCCATCACAACGCAAGCTTCCATCGCCTTACAAGGCACCTTGTTCATCGAACGTATGGAAAAGCTACGTCAGCAAGAAGCCGAGTTCCTCAACGTTGTATCTGATGTGTCATCTGAGATCAATCTGGGCCCCTTGCTACAAATGATCATGACCGCCATCACCAAGATGTTGCAGGCAGATCGTTCCACGCTGTTCTTGAATGATGAAAAAACCAACGAACTTTATACCCAAATCGGTCAGGGCCTAGGGGCCACCAACATCCGCCTGCCCAACCATTTAGGGATCGCCGGTGCCGTTTATACCTCCGGTAAAACAATCAACATCCCTTATGCTTATGCCGACCTGCGTTTTAATCCAGCCTTTGACAAGCAGACCGGATATTTTACCCGCTCCATCCTATGTTGCCCGGTCTTAAATAAAGACGGTAAGGTCATTGGAGTAACACAGGTTTTGAACAAAAAAGGCGGCCCCTTCAATGATGAAGATGAAAAACGCCTCAAAGCCTTTACCTCACAAATTGCCGTAGGTCTAGAAAACGCCCAGCTTTTTGCCGACGTCCAACAAATGAAGAACTACAACGAAAGCATGCTGGAAAGTATGAGTAATGCCGTTGTAACTTTTGATGAAGAAGGCACGATCATTACCTGTAATGCTGCAGGTGCCCGTATCCTGCAAACGACCCAAGAAGAAATTATCGGCAAGAAAGATGAAGAATTCTTCGTCGATGATAATTTCTTTGTTGTCGAACGTCTACGCAATGTTCGCGAAACCAATGAAGGCGATATTTTCCTCGATGCCGTTTTAAAACTGGGTAAGGATGATACGTCTGTCAACATCACCACCCTGCCCCTTCTTGATGACGATTCAAAAGCCATTGGTACGATGATTATGATGGAAGATATTTCATCAGAAAAACGTATGAAATCAACCATGTCACGCTACATGGATCCGGGCCTTGCCGCACAGTTAATGGATGGCGGCGAAGAAATATTAGGTGGTCAAAGTACAGAAGCGACTGTCCTCTTCTCAGATGTGGCCAGCTTCACAACCCTATCTGAAGAATTAGGCGCCCAAGGGATTGTAAGCCTACTGAATGAATATTTCACCTTGATGGTGGATTGCCTCAATGATGAAGGTGGCATGCTCGACAAATTCATTGGCGATGCCATTATGGCTATCTTCGGAACACCGTTCCCCCATGAAGATGACCCGGACCGTGCTGTTCGCTGTGCCATTCAAATGATGAACAAGCTCAACGAATTTAATGCAAGCCGTATTGCAAAAGGCCTCATGCCGATTGATATCCGGATCGGCCTGAACACAGACAACGTTGTCTCCGGTAACATCGGTTCCCCCAAACGAATGGATTATACGGTTATTGGGGATGGTGTGAACCTTGCGGCCCGTCTTGAAAGTGGCGCGAAACAATATGGTGCGCATATTCTGATCTCAGAATTCACCTTCAGACAGCTTAGAGGAACATACCGTTATCGCGATATGGACCATGTTGTTGTTAAAGGAAAGACGGAACCTGTGGCGATTTACGAACTTCTAGATTATCACTCAGAAGAAAGCTTCCCCAACATGGTGGATGCCCTTGCCCATTTCCGTGATGGTCGGGAATGTTATAAAAAAGGTGCCTTTAACGATGCTATTGAGAAATTCAATAGAGTCTTGTCTCTTCATCCGAAAGATAAAGCTTCAAAAGTTTATATTGAACGGTGCGAACATTTAAGAGAAACGGTCAATCCTGAAGAATGGGATGGCGTTTGGGTGATGACGTCCAAATAAGAAAACGCCCATATTATTGAATAGATTAGCGTGAACCCCTTACTCCCCGGCTAGTTCTTTCAAGAGAGCTTCTGCATGAGGTGCTTTCTTGCTCACAACCCAGAAGCCGTCATAACTGGATAGAAGGTCACTCGTGAGCCAACTCGGTTGCTTACTACGATATGCTGTCCCCTGTGAAGGCTTCAAATAAGATAGAAAATACTCACCCCGAGCAACCATCAACATCTCCAACCCACTGCGGATATCATGTGCATTTACAAACTGCACGGCTGGTTTCAAGGCTTTCAACTTATCCAGATAGCCCCCATAGCCATACCCATTGATAACAATAACCTTCTTCCCTGCAAAATCGCTTATATCTGTAATGGTGGGTAACTTATTGTCGTGATAAGCGACCATCGTAAGCTGGCCAATCGGATGTTTTGAATATAACACCTTGCCCTCCAAAGCCGGATGTTTGATCGTCATAATGACATCCACATCGCCATTGATTACACGTTCAATCATCACAGGCGGAGAGAAAATTTGATACACATAGTCTCGACCGATTTCTGCAAAACGACGATTAGCTAAATCAACCAATGTTCCATAAGCTTTGCCTTGAGCATTCTTTGAAAAAAAAGGCGGAAAATCAAAAATACCGATACGGATTGGCTGCTCCTGCGCAAACGCGTTGGACACACGAGAGCATATATAAACAATAAAAACAATCACATAGAAAAAATGGCGCATTCTTAATTCACTTCTGATCATATCTCTATGTTGTAACCCTATATCAGAAAAGATAAGAACGTTAGAGTTATATTCTACCCCTCACAAAAAAACGGGCTGCCGAAGCAACCCGTTTTCATTTCTTGTGCATCATGCGGACTTAACGAGCTGAAGAATACCCGATGGACTGCAATGCTTCATCGATTTCCGGCAGAATGCCTGGATCATCGATCGTTGCTGGCATTTTGTATTCTTTACAATCCGCAATTGCCTGCATGGTGCCGCGCAAGATTTTACCTGAACGGGTTTTAGGCAGACGATCTACAACAACGCATTTTTTGAAGGCTGCAACAGCGCCGATTTTATCACGCACCATTTTGACAACTTCATTGACGATTTCTTCGTCCGATTTTGTCACACCATTTTTCAACACGATAAAGCCGACCGGATTTTGACCTTTCAACTTATCATCCGCACCAATGACCGCACATTCGGCAACATCAGGATGCGCAGAAAGAACTTCTTCCATCCCCCCTGTTGATAAGCGGTGGCCTGCCACATTAATGATATCGTCAGTACGCGCCATGATAGAGACATAACCGTCTTCATCAATGATACCCGCATCCGCCGTCGCATAAAAACCGGGGAATTCTTCCAGATATTTCGCTTTATAAAGATCATCATTTCCCCAAAGGGTCGGTAATGTTCCCGGTGGTAAAGGCAATTTACATACGATCGCCCCAATGGTGTTAGGTCCAACCGGATGACCAGCATCATCCAAAACCTGAACGTCCCAACCCGGTACCGGCTTGGTCGGTGATCCTGGCTTAACGGGGAATTCATGCAAGCCCAACGGGTTGGCACAAATAGCCCAACCTGTTTCTGTTTGCCACCAGTGATCGACCACCGGTTTTTTCAAGATATCTTGCGCCCATTGCAATGTATCGGGGTCCGTACGTTCTCCCGCCAAATACAAAGCTTTCAGACACGTTGTGTCATATTTACCCAGAAATTCAGCTTTAGGATCATCACGCTTAATGGCACGAAATGCTGTCGGTGCCGTAAACAGAACCCGGATATTATACTCTTCGATCATACGCCAGAAGACGCCCGCATCAGGTGTGCCAACGGGCTTGCCTTCAAACATAACCGTCGTACAACCTTGCAACAACGGGGCGTATACGATGTAAGAATGGCCGACAACCCAGCCCACATCAGATGCTGCCCAGTAAACGTCACCAGCTTCAACATTATAAATGTTTTTCATGGTCCATTTCAGGGCCACCATATGACCGCCATTATCACGGACCACGCCTTTCGGCTGACCTGTTGTACCAGACGTATATAGGATATATAGCGGATCAGTTGCAGCAACGCTTACACAAGCAGCCGGTTCTGCCTTAGCCATTTCCGTGGCGTAATCAAAGTCATACCCGTCTTTCAATTCAGCGACGGCTTCTTCACGTGCGACAATAACTGTTGCATCCGGCTTATGAGCAGACAGTTCAATCGCACCATCCAGCAACGGTTTATAGGCAATAACGCGGCCCGGCTCGATCCCGCAAGACGCAGAAACAATCACTTTCGGCTTGGCATCGTTAATACGCACAGCCAATTCGTTTGAAGCAAAACCACCAAAAACAACAGAATGAATCGCCCCCAAGCGCGCAACAGCCAACATGGCAATGGCAGCTTCCGGGATCATCGGCATATAAATAATAACACGGTCCCCTTTTGTAACGCCGCGCGCTTTCAAAACGCCGGCAAAACGAGAAACCTTATCTTGTAATTCACTATAAGTGATTTTGCTTTTGCGATCTGTGATCGGGCTATCATAAATAATCGCATCCTGATCACCGCGCCCATCTTCAACATGGCGGTCCACTGCATTATAGCAAGTATTGCATTCAGCCCCAGCAAACCAGCGATATAAAGGTGCATTGGAATCATCCAAGACCTTGTCCCATTTTTTATCCCAAACGATGTCTTCGGCTGCTTTGGCCCAAAACGTTTGCGGATTTTCCATAGATTCTTTGTAAGCTTCATCGTACCGGTTGGTCATAACGTCCCCTATTTCCAAGCGATTTTCACAAAAATGTCTGAAGAAACTCCCACTCCCTCAAATCATGGACGGAGTCTGCCTTAAAATCATAAAAAAATAAAGTGTTAATTTGGTATTGTTTTACCGATTTTTTGTTTGTAAAAATCATTCGCAATGAATAAAATGATATAAAGTTCTAACCAAAAGCTCGTATACCTAATTAATTTTGCAGCCTTATCTATATTTTGGTATTCCTGCATGCTGTGTATGCTGCTATGAATCGTTCACAAAGAAACTCATTTTTGGGAATAAACACCATGGAAAACATCTACGACTTACATTTGGATAAAAACAAAGCCAACTATGAACCGCTTTCCCCCTTATCCTTTATTAAACGTACAGCAATGGTGTACCCTGATCGTACATCGGTCATCCATGGTGATAAAACATATACGTGGAAAGAAACATACGAACGCAGCGTTCGCCTTGCCTCTGCCCTTGTTAAAATGGGGATCAAAAAAGGCGATACTGTTGCCGTTATGGGTAACAACACCCCGGAAACCTACGAAGCACATTTTGGTGTGCCTATGTCAGGTGCGGTACTTAACACATTAAACATCCGTTTGGATGCGGAAGCGATTGCTTTTATTCTTCAACACGGCGAAGCCAAAGTTATCTTTACGGACCGTGAGTTTTCCGAAACAACCAAATCAGCCATCGCCCGTCTGGAAAAGAAACCCATCATCATAGACATTGACGACGCCTTGGCAGATGGTGGTGAATTGATTGGTCAGGAAGATTATGAAGCCTTCATCGCAAAAGGCGATCCTGATTACGAATGGCAAGGCCCTGTTGATGAATGGGAAGCCATCTCGCTTAACTATACCTCCGGCACAACAGGCAACCCCAAAGGCGTGGTTTATCACCACCGTGGCGCCTATTTAAACGCCATCGGCAACGCAATTGACTGGAATATGTCACAACATGCTGTCTACCTTTGGACACTGCCCATGTTCCATTGCAACGGCTGGTGCTTCC
>JABXIC010000235.1 GCA_013373265.1 Methylocystaceae bacterium
AACTGATCCGCATCGAAGAAGAACTTGGTGCCAGTGCTATTTATGCAGGACGTAAAGTTTTGCGCTCATAAGCGTCTCACTTAAATGTTTTAAGAAAGGCTGCCCTCATCGGGCAGCCTTTTTTTATTTTTCTTCATATCTATTAAAATCATATAGAATTTGTTTACCAATTAGCGCCATAAAGGAAGGTGCAACTACATCTTTAGCATTAGAGCATGAAATGAAATTCTGGCCTAAAACGTTCATCAAGATACAACCGGGTATTATTCTACCTGTGCTTGGTGTTTGTGTGGTGTTGTATTTCGCCTATCATGCCATCCAAGGTGATCGCGGCATTCGTGCCTTATTGGATTATGAAAACCGCGTAGAGAAAACAGAACTTCAATTAAAGAAAATACGTCAGGAAAGAAAACGCCTGGAACATCGTGTTTCCTTATTACGTTCAGAACACCTTGATCCTGACTTGCTGGAAGAACGTGCGCGCGCTGTCTTAAATTATGCACTCCCCAACGAGTATGCCATCATTTTAAAGTAAGGATATTGATGATGACCGCACAAAAATTACCAGAACCACCATATTACGCGGTCATTTTCGTTAATCAACGCAGCAAAGAAGATGCAGAAGGCTATGGTATCACTGCTGAGCGCATGGTGGAACTGGCCCAGAAGGAAGAGGGCTATCTCGGCATTGAAAGCGTGCGTGACGATTCAGGTAAAGGCATTACGGTTTCTTATTGGCAAAGTCTGGACTCAATTCAACAGTGGAAAAACAATGTTGAACATATCCAAGCTCGAAAACAGGGTAAAGATAAATGGTATAATGACTACCAACTCCAAATTGCCAAAGTCGAGCATGGCTATCGCTGGATCAAAAACGAACGTTAGAAACTATCCTGTCTTGCGAATCTCTTTTCCATTTTTGGTACTCAAATACCGCCGCCGTAAAATTATGTAAATATCGCAGTGCAACAATAAAAATTAACAGATTTTTTTCATTCTGACGGCAAATCCTAAAAGAACATCATTGAAAAAGTTAACTTGTTTTTAATTAATTTTATTGATTTTCAACAACTTTTCGATGCTTATTTTTACAAAAAAAGCAGATTTTCCTCTCATTTTCAAACAAGCTATTATTAACTGAAATTCAGTTATATTATTGTTTTGCATTGCAATACAAAAGCTTACTTCCTTTGAAAACCTTTACATTTGCCCTGTCTATGCTTTTGTATAGCTATAATAAATTGCTTCGCGAAATTGCCTTCACGATCAGCCAAGGGGAGTCCTATGGCAACACAAACAAAACGTACAACTCGGGGAAAAAACAAAAAGCCTGAGGCCACACCAGAAGAACTTCTCCAGTTCTATAAAGACATGCTGTTGATCCGTCGCTTTGAAGAAAAAGCAGGTCAACTCTACGGCATGGGTCTTATTGGCGGGTTCTGCCATCTTTACATCGGACAAGAAGCCGTTGTTGTTGGCATTCAATCCATTGCCAATCCACAAGATACCTTGATCACGTCTTATCGTGACCACGGTCATATGCTTGCCTGCGGGATGAACCCGGATGGCGTTATGGCTGAATTGACTGGCCGTGAGGGCGGCTATTCAAAAGGTAAAGGTGGTTCCATGCACATGTTCTCCCATGAAAAAGGGTTTTATGGTGGACATGGCATCGTTGGTGCCCAAGTTCCGCTCGGGACAGGCTTGGCCTTTGGTCACAAATATAATGAAGATGGCGGCGTTAACTTTGCCTATATGGGCGATGGCGCGGTCAACCAGGGGCAGGTGTATGAAGCCTTCAACATGGCAGCCCTTTGGAAACTGCCTATCGTCTATGTCATTGAAAACAACCAATACGGCATGGGTACATCTCTTGAACGTGCATCAAGCAACACAAATCTTTATGAACGTGGTGCGGCACATGGCATTCCCGGCATTCAAGTCAACGGCATGAGCGTTCTTGAAGTACGTGAAGCTGCAAAAGAAGCAGCGGAAAAATGTCGCGCAGGCGATGGCCCGATTATTTTGGAAATGAAAACCTATCGTTATCGCGGTCACTCCATGTCTGATCCAGCTAAATATCGCCCGAAAGAAGAAGTACAAAAGGTCCGCTCTGAAAGCGATCCAATTGATTATGTTCGTTCATTGCTGATCGATGGCGGTCATGCAGATGAAGCTGCTTTGAAAGAATTGGATAAAGAAATCAAAGCCGTAGTGACCAAATCCGCAGAATTTGCCCAAACCAGCCCGGAACCAGCCGAAAGTGAGCTATGGACCGATGTGTTGGTGGACGCTTAAAGCATAGAGTGAGAAAGAATAATGCCAATTGAAATTCTAATGCCTGCGCTTTCACCAACCATGGAAGAGGGCAACCTCTCCAAATGGTGTAAGGCAGAAGGTGACAAGGTTGAAAGCGGTGACGTCATCGCTGAAATCGAAACCGACAAAGCCACTATGGAAGTCGAAGCCGTTGATGAAGGTGTGCTGGGTAAAATCCTGGTCGCCGAAGGCACTGAAGGTGTCAAAGTTAACGAATTAATCGCCTTGTTGCTGGAAGACGGCGAAGATGCCTCTGCAGCCGAAAATTATTCTGCTGGTGGAGCCGCCCCGGCACCCGCTGCGGCTGAATCAGCACCGGCTGAAGCCAGTGATGCCCCAACAGCAACGGCTGCACCTGTGGCCGTGCAAGAGGATGCTTATGATGGCCCGACTGAAAACATAACCGTCCGCCAAGCGCTGAACACAGCACTGTTTGAAGAATTCCGCCGTGACGATAAAGTCCTGTTGATGGGGGAAGAAGTCGCTGAATATCAAGGCGCTTACAAAATCTCCCAAGGTCTATTGGATGAATTTGGTGCCAAACGCGTTGTCGATACACCGATTACCGAAATCGGCTTTACCGGCGTTGGTATCGGGGCGGCATGGTCTGGTCTCAAACCCATTGTTGAATATATGACCTTCAACTTTGCCATGCAGGCCATTGACCATATCATCAACTCTGCTGCCAAATCTCTGTATATGTCTGGCGGAGAAATTTCTTGTCCCATCGTTTTCCGGGGATGTAATGGGGCTGCCTCCCGCGTGGCTGCCCAACATTCACAATGTTATGCTTCTTGGTATGCACACTGCCCGGGCCTGAAAGTGGTTGCACCATTTTCTGCAGAAGATGCCAAAGGGCTTCTTAAAGCTGCGATCCGCGATCCGAACCCGGTCATCGTATTAGAAAACGAAGTTCTCTACGGTAAGAAGTTTGATTGCCCGACGGATGAAGATTTTGTTATCCCGTTTGGCAAAGCAAAAGTTGAGCGTTCCGGTGCAGATGTGACCCTTGTTGGTTATTCCATCTCTGTCGGATGGGCTTTGGAAGCAGCTGAAAAGCTTGCTGAAGAAGGTATTTCTGCTGAAGTGATCAACCTGCGCTCTTTACGTCCGCTAGACACCCACACCATCATTGAATCGGTTAAGAAAACAAATCGCCTCGTGACCGTGGAAGAAGGTTGGGCTTACGCCAACATTGGTTCTGAAATCGCCGCACAAGTGATGGAACATGCGTTTGACTACCTTGATGCGCCAGTTACGCGCGTTTGCGGTAAAGACGTCCCCATGCCTTATGCAGCCAACCTTGAAAAACTCGCTTTGCCGACCATCGCCGATATCGTCGCTGCCGCCAAAGCCGTTTCTTACAAGTAATCTCGGATAAAGGAATTAAGCATTATGCCAATTCAAATCTTAATGCCCGCACTTTCTCCGACGATGGAGGAAGGCAATCTGTCAAAATGGTGCGTCAAAGAAGGCGACACTGTTGAAAGTGGCGATGTCATCGCTGAAATCGAAACCGACAAAGCCACCATGGAAGTTGAAGCCGTTGAAGAAGGCACCATGGGTAAAATCATCGTCCCTGAAGGTACAGAAGGCGTCAAAGTTAACGAACTGATCGCCTTGTTGCTGGAAGAAGGCGAAGATGCATCCGCCCTTGAAGGGGCCGAAACTTCTTCAACCGCAGCACCAGCCCCCGCAGCGGCACCTGAAGCAAAATCACCCGCAACGGCTGACAAACCAGCCCCTGCACCAGCTGCACCAGCCTCTGATAGTGGTGATCGCATTTTCTCCAGCCCCTTGGCGCGTCGCATTGCCGCCCAAGAAGGTCTGGACCTGAAAGCCATTTCCGGCACAGGCCCGCGCGGTCGTATCGTGAAACGCGATGTGGAAGCTGCAAAATCAGCAGGTACAGGCAAGGCGGCAGCCCCAGCAGCAGAAAAACCAGCCGCTGCGAAATCAGAAAGCCCAAGCATTTCTGTGGACGATCCAATCTTCAAACTGCTACCTGACTATGAAGCGGTGCCGAACACAAACATGCGCAAAACCATTGCCAAACGTTTGACAGAATCTGCCCGTGACATTCCGCACTTTAACCTGCAAGTCGATGTCGAAATCGATAAGCTGATGGCTTTGCGTAAAGAACTCAATGGTCGCGATGGCGCTGATTACAAAATTTCCGTCAACGATTTCTTGGTCAAAGCCACATCACTGGCATTGACACGGGTGCCTGATTGCAACGTTGCCTTTACCGATGGTGCAATCTTGAAATTCAAACGCGTCGACATGGCCATTGCGGTTGCCGTTGATGGTGGTTTGATTACACCGATCATCAAAGATGCGGCCTCTAAAGGTTTGGCAACACTGGCCAACGAAGCCAAAGATTTGGCAGGTCGTGCACGTGATGGCAAATTGGCACCGGAAGAATATCAAGGCGGGACATTTACCATTTCCAACTTGGGTATGTTCGGCATCAAAAGCTTCAACTCTATCATCAACCCACCACAAGGCGGCATTTTGTCCATCGGGGCAGGGGAACAACGCCCTGTTGTCAAGGACGGTGCTTTAGCCGTTGCCACGGTCGTGACACTCACCTTGGCTGTGGATCACCGCTGTATTGACGGTGCCACGGGTGCGGCCTTCATTAAGGAACTCAAAGGCCTTATTGAAGATCCGATTGCGTTGATGCTTTAAGCAAAGGAATTGAAGATGTCTGATACAAATTTTGACGTCATTGTTGTTGGTGCTGGCCCGGGTGGCTATGTCGGTGCAATCCGTGCGGCGCAACTGGGTCTCAAAACCGCCCTTGTTGAAGCCAAACATTTGGGTGGTATCTGCCTGAACTGGGGTTGTATCCCCACCAAGGCATTGCTGCGTTCTGCAGAAATATATGAACATATGAAACATGCTGCCAGCTTTGGCCTTGGTGCCAAAGACGTCTCTTTCGATATGAAAAAGATCGTGGAACGTTCACGCGGCGTGTCCAAACAACTGTCCGGCGGTGTCGGTCACCTGCTCAAGAAAAACAAAGTCACTGTCATTGATGGTTACGGCAAACTTTTGGGTGGTGGCAAGCTGGCGGTGGAAAAAGACGGCAAAGTCTTTACCACACTCACATCCAAAAACATCATCATGGCAACGGGTGCACGGGCGAAATCCTTCCCCGGTATGGAACCTGATGGTAAAAACGTCTGGACCTATATGGAAGCTTTGGTTGCTGAAGAAGCGCCGAAATCCATGTTGGTTATCGGCTCCGGTGCCATCGGTATCGAATTTGCCAACTTCTTCCACACTTTCGGTTCTGATGTCACTGTTGTTGAAGCGGTTGATCAAATCATGCCGTTTGAAGACACAGAAATTTCCCAGTTCGCCCAAAAAACCATGGAAAAACGCGGCATGAAATTCAAGCTCGGCACGAAAGTGACCAAACTTGATAAAGCGGCTAATTCCGTTACGGCAACTTTGGATAAAGGTGGCAAGATTGAAACCATTACAGTCGATAAAGTAATCACCGCTGTCGGTGTGGTCCCCAATGTGGAAAACATTGGTCTAGATGCTGCTGGTGTCAAACTAGATGATCGTGGCTTTATCGCCATTGATGGATACTGCAAAACATCTGCTGACGGCATTTATGCCATCGGTGATGTGGCGGGTGCCCCGTGTCTGGCACACAAAGCTTCACATGAAGCCATCATCTGTATTGAAAAGATCGCAGGTCTGCCGGATGTGCATCCACTGGATAAATCATTGATCCCGGGGTGTACATATTGTCAGCCACAAGTGGCCTCTGTCGGTTTGACAGAAAAACTTGCCAAAGACAAAGGCTACAAGATCAAAGTGGGTCGCTTCCCGTTCATGGGCAATGGTAAAGCCATCGCCTTGGGCGAACCTGAAGGTCTGATTAAAACCATCTTTGATGAAAAAACAGGTGAATTGCTGGGGGCTCATATGGTCGGTGCAGAAGTGACTGAACTGATCCAAGGCTATGGCATTGCCAAAACGCTGGAAACAACGGAAGCAGACCTCATGCATACCGTCTTCCCGCATCCAACTTTGTCAGAAATGATGCACGAAAGCGTCCTAGATGCCTATGGTAAAGCCATTCATTTCTAGTATTGCGAAATAATGACAATTGAAAAGGCGGGGAGGGGGCTATAGTTTCTTCTTCGTCTTTTTTATTAAAAACCTTTGAGGTACAAAATGTCCGGTTGCTGCGGTCCTAAAAACGAAGATGATGTGCGTAAAGCCGTTTCTGAAAGCTATGCCACCATCGCCAATGCAGGTGGCAATGCCGGATGCTGCTTGCCTGCAACCGGCGATGCCAACACACCAAGTGCGGAAGAATTTGCTAAAAATTTTGGCTATAGCGATGAAGAACTGGCAGAGGTTCCTGACGGGACCAACATGGGATTAGGCTGTGGTAATCCTTCAGCCATTGCAGCCATGAAAGTTGGTGAAACCGTGGTCGACCTTGGCTCCGGTGGTGGATTTGATTGTTTTCTCTCTGCCAAACAAGTTGGTCCTACAGGCAAAGTCATCGGTGTGGACATGACACCGGATATGTTGCGTAAAGCACGCGATAATGCCCAAAAAATAGGGGCAGATAATGTAGAATTTCGCTTGGGAGAGATTGAAAATTTACCGATTGCTGACAACTCTATAGATGTCATTATTTCAAACTGTGTGGTCAACCTCAGCCCACGCAAAGACCGTGTCATTGAAGAATCTTTTCGTGTGTTGAAACCGGGTGGCCGGGTGGCGATTTCAGACGTTGTCCAGACACATGATATGCCGCAAGACATTCAAAACGATACAGAACTGCTATGTGGTTGTGTTTCCGGCGCGGCTTCTGTAAAAGACCTGAAATCATGGCTTGAAGCGGCTGGCTTTGAAGATATTCTCATCGATATCAAAGAAGAAAGCCGTGAATATATTAAAGATTGGGCACCGGGGCGTGGTATTGAAAAATACGTTGCCTCTGCGACCATCAAAGCTATTAAACCGAACTCATCTTGTTGCAGCTAAGTACAACTGCACAAAAAGAAGGATCATTTGATCATGAGTGAAGCGCCTAAATTGCGTCACCCCGAAAAGCAAAAAAATCCGGACAATCCGGTCTTGCGCAAACCCGCATGGATCCGTGTGAAAGCCCCAACATCCAAGGGCTATAACGAGACCCGCAAACTGATG
>JABXIC010000108.1 GCA_013373265.1 Methylocystaceae bacterium
CAAACGGGCTTGTGGTGCATGAGGATGATAATAGTTATACGGCCCGTGCGCGTGCCATTTTAATGGACGGTGAAGCTTTGAGTTTAAAAGGGTGATGGGACTTTGCGCTCACGTTGAGATAAACACTAACGTGTAAATTTTGGGCGTATATTTTTTTATGGTGTTTCTATTGAGTCCATGTAGACTAACGCCCTAATAAGGAAGAAGAGTTGAAACGGGTTTAGGGTCGTCGGTTTTGAGGTATACGTACCTGATTGTTTTTCGAGACTGTAATCGTATTGAGAGTAAGAGGGGCTGAATGAGCGGAACGGCAACTATTGCAATCACGGTCGGGGTCGCCGTCGCGGTGTTGGTCGGATTTTTTATTGTCTACTACCTCGGCAACGTCGCAAATTCGATTTATGACGTCAAAGTTGGTGTGCGCAAAGACTTTGAAAAAAAGGTCAAGGAACTTCAAGACTGGGTCGATAAAGATACCAAACAACGTATCAATTGGATGCGTGACGAAAATAAAGAAGAAGGTAAACGTTTTAAAGAATCTGTTGAAGGTCATTTGGAAGAAACCTTTGGTGAAATGCAAAAAACGGTTGAACGTTTGCGCGCGGATGTGGCGTCGCTGCAAGTTCAGGTGCAAGGATTGCAAGAAGGTAAGTTTATGCGCGGGGCAAAGTTAAACGAGGCTCCGGAAATGGTGCGTCCTAAAATGGGTAAAAACCAGACCCCGACGGGGATGGGTGATCTGGAGGTCCCAAAAACGGGTGTGCCTGATTCTAATGAAGCACCGGATATGGCTGTCCCCAAAGGGACGCCAGCCCCTGTTGGCGGGGGTGCAAAGGAAGGTGACGTGCCGACTAAGAAACCCATTCAGAGCCGCCCGACACCGCCACCGCCACCTGCGTCGGCATCCATGCAACCCGCGGGTCGGGCCTCGGTTGAGAAAAAGGCCGAAAAGAAGAAAAAGAAACGTGATCCAGACGAGTTTGAATCATTTAATAATTTTTCCAATACATTCAAACCGGGAAGCTGATTGTATTTAGGCTAGGAATGATCTAAAAAAGGCGCTTCTTGGATATTTATGTTCGTACAAGCGAGTTCTCATGTTTGGCTTAAGCCCCACAAAAATACTATTTACTGCCCTTATTATTGCTGCCGTCTGGTACGGTTTTAAATGGCTGGGGCGCGTGCAAGAAGATCAGAAAAAGCCAAGAGGGGGCGGGGGTGGTCGCGCTCCATCCAATCAAGCGTCGCATCCCAATGCCAGTGATGTTGAATATGAAGATCTGGTGCCTTGTCCCAAATGTGGCGACTATGTCATTGCCGATAAAAGAACCGGCTGTGGTAAAGAAGGGTGCCCCTACGATAAATAAACTTTATCACAGCTTGACCCATGCCTTAGTTATCCGCTAATTTCCGCGCTGCAAAAACGTTTTTAATGATTGTGAAGACTATGGTCACGACACCGAATAAGAAAACCTGTTTCCAAAATTTGATCCTCTCTCTGCAAAACTATTGGGCAGAGAAAGGCTGTGTGATCTTACAACCCTATGATATGGAAGTTGGCGCAGGGACATTCCATCCCGCCACCACGTTGCGCACGCTCGGGCCGAAGCCTTGGAAGTGTGCCTATGTGCAGCCATCGCGCCGCCCGGTTGATGGTCGTTATGGGGAAAACCCTAACCGTTTGCAGCATTATTATCAGTTTCAGGTGGTGTTGAAACCGTCACCGGATAATTCCCAAGATTTGTATCTGGAAAGCCTGAAGCATTTGGGCATCGATACCGACCTGCATGACATTCGCTTTGTCGAAGATGATTGGGAAAGCCCGACCCTTGGCGCATGGGGCCTGGGCTGGGAAGTCTGGCTGGATGGCATGGAAGTCACGCAGTTTACCTACTTCCAGCAAGTCGGTGGGATTGAATGTGACCCGGTCGCGGTTGAGCTGACATACGGTTTGGAACGTCTTGCCATGTATATTCAAGGTGTTGAAAACGTTTATGACCTTGACTTCAACGGGGAAGGTGTTTCTTACGGTGACGTGTTCTTGCAAAATGAACGCGAACAATCGGCCTTTAACTTTGAACATGCCAATACAGATATTTTGTTTCAGCATTTCCGCGATGCCGAAACACAATGTTCGCACCTGTTGGGGTTGGATAAACCGTTGCCACTGCCAGCTTATGAACAATGTATTCGTGCCAGCCATACCTTCAACCTGCTTGATGCGCGCGGGGTGATCTCCGTGACGGAACGTGCGGCTTATATCGGTCGTGTGCGCGCCATGGCAAAAGGCTGCGCAGAAGCCTGGATGACAACACAGACAGGCGAGGGGGTATAAATTATGGCTGAGTTACTTTTAGAATTATTGAGCGAAGAAATCCCGGCCCGTATGCAAGTGCGTGCGGCAGATGATTTAAAGCGCCTTGTCACAGAAGGTTTGAAAAGCGCGGGACTTGGGTTTTCCATTGCGCGCAGTTATGTCACACCGCGTCGCATGGCGTTGGTGATTGATGGCTTGCCGGATAAGCAACCCGATGTGCGTGAAGAACGCAAAGGCCCGAAAGTGGGCGCCCCGGACAAAGCCATTGAAGGCTTTTTAGGTTCAACGGGGTTGACGCTGGACCAATGCGAGATTCAGGAAGGTAAAAAAGGCAGCTTTTACGTGGCTGTGATCGAGAAAAAAGGCCAAGATACCATTTCTGTCTTGCCGGAAATTCTTGTGACCGCACTGAATGGTTTACCTTGGCCCAAATCCATGAAATGGGGGGCAAACTCTTTGCGCTGGGTCCGTCCGTTGCAAAACATCCTGTGTATCATGGATGGGGCGGTGGTACCGTTTGATTTTGGACCGATTACGTCATGTGGTTATACCCGTGGTCACCGTTTCTTGGCCCCGAAAGAATTTTCTGTTGATGATTTTGCCTCTTATGCAAGCCTGTTGCGTGAACATAAAGTCATTTTGGATCAAAATGAACGCAAAGAAGCCATCAATGAAGCCGCCCATGCGGTTGCAAAGGCAGAAGGTTATTACTTGAAGGCGGATGAAGGCTTATTGAACGAAGTTTGTGGTCTTGTAGAATGGCCTGTGGTCCATGCCGGACAAATTGATGATCAGTTCATGTCTGTCCCGCAGGAATGTTTGATTACCTCTATGCGGTCGCACCAAAAGTATTTCTCTTGCCTAAAAGAGGATGGCTCTTTGGCACCGCGTTTTGTGGTGGTTGCTAATAAAGTCGCACCGGATGGCGGGAAAGCGATTGTGGCGGGGAATGAACGTGTGCTGCGTGCGCGTTTGTCTGACGCCAAATTCTTCTGGGATCAAGACCTGAAAAAGAAACTGGATGACCGACTGCCTAAATTGGATGATATGCTCTTTCATGCCAAGCTTGGCTCTATGGGGCAAAAAGTAGAACGTATGGAAATTCTCGCTGGGGCATTGGCGGAAATGATCGACGGGGCGGATTTGGGTAAAGCCTGTCGTGCCGCCCATTTGGCAAAAGCCGATCTGGTGTCGGAAATGGTTTATGAATTTCCTGAACTGCAAGGCATCATGGGGGAATATTACGCCAAGCATGATGGTGAAGATGAAGCCGTCGCCAAGGCGGTTGCAGAACATTACGCCCCACAAGGCCCCAATGACGAATGCCCGTCTGCACCGAACTCGGTTGCGGTGTCTTTGGCTGATAAAATCGATACTTTGGTTGGCTTCTGGTCCATTGATGAAAAGCCGACAGGGTCAAAAGATCCGTTTGCGCTGCGCCGTGCGGCCCTTGGTGTGATCCGTTTGGCGTTGGAAAACAACCTGCGACTTAATTTGCTGGATGTCTTCTCTAAAGCGCATACGGCTTATTCTAAAGTGAATGGTTTGAGTGCGGTGCCCGCCAACACCGAGGAAAATGAACAAAGCTTGTTGGACTTTTTCGCTGATCGTTTGAAAGTTCACCTTAAAGACGAAGGCATCGCCCATGATCTGATCACGGCCGTCTTTGCCAAAGGGGGCGAAGACGATCTGGTGCGTCTGTTGGCACGTGTGCGTGCACTTAAAGACTTTTTGGCCAATGACGATGGGTCGAATCTGGTAGCAGCATACCGTCGTGCCATTAACATTGTGCGCATTGAAGAAAAGAAAGATGAGACAAAATATGATGGCGGTGTCGTCACGTCTTTGATGGAACAAGATGAAGAAATTCAATTGTTTGAGAAGCTAGAACCAGTCATGGGGACTCTGGAAAAGGCTCTTGAAGAAGAAAAATTTACCGAGGCAATGGCAGCGCTTGCTTCCTTGCGGGGGCCGGTGGATGCTTTCTTCGATAAGGTGACAGTAAACTGCGAGACTGAAGATGTCCGTGTAAACCGTTTGCGTCTGTTGTCGCAAATTGGTCGGGCCTTGGATGGTCTTGCAGATTTCTCAAAATTAGAGGGATAAGCTGTCTTTTTTCTGCTTTAGTGCTTTGAGAGGCAAAATACATGACGAAATGGGTATACACCTTCGGTAACGGGACGGCAGAAGGCCGTGCGGATATGAAGGAACTGCTGGGTGGCAAAGGGGCCAACTTGGCGGAAATGAGCAACCTTGGTTTACCGGTTCCCGCCGGATTTACGATCACAACCGAGGTCTGCACCCATTATTATGATAATGCACGGACCTATCCGTCTGATTTGGAAGCCCAAGTCGATAAAGCGATGGCTGAAATCGAGGCGCTGATGGAAGCGGGCTTTGGTGATAAGAAAGCCCCGCTTTTGGTATCTGTGCGATCCGGTGCGCGTGCGTCTATGCCGGGTATGATGGACACGGTCCTGAACCTTGGTCTCAATGATGAAACGGTTGCAGGTTTGGCGGAAGCCTCCGGTGATGCGCGTTTTGCCTATGACAGCTATCGTCGTTTTATCCAGATGTATTCAGACGTGGTGCTGGGTGTTGATCACTATATTTTTGAAGAATTGCTGGAATATCTTAAAGACGAAAAAGATCATACGCTTGATACCGACCTGAGTGGCGAAGACTGGGAAGAACTGTGCAATCAGTATAAAGCCAAAGTAAAAGAAGAACTGGACGAAGACTTTCCGCAAGACCCGAAAGAACAGCTTTGGGGCGCGATTGGTGCGGTCTTTAAGTCATGGATGAATACGCGCGCCAATACGTATCGTGCGCTTCACAATATTCCGGCGGAATGGGGCACTGCTGTAAATATTCAAGCCATGGTCTTTGGTAATATGGGCGAAGATTGCGCAACAGGCGTCTGTTTTTCGCGCAACCCCTCAACAGGGGATAACCATTTTTATGGGGAATATCTGATCAATGCCCAAGGGGAAGATGTTGTGGCGGGCATTCGCACCCCGCAACCTTTGACCATCTTTGAGCAAGAAGAGTCAGGTTCCCATCTGGCCCCGATGGAAGAAGTCATGCCAGCGGCGTTTAAGGAATTGGACGATATCCGCTTCAAGCTTGAAGCCCATTATAAAGACATGCAGGACATGGAATTCACCATCCAGAAAAACAAACTCTGGATGCTACAAACCCGTGTGGGGAAACGCACCGTCAAAGCTGCTTTGAAGATGGCGGTTGATATGTGTGATGAAGGTGTGATCACCAAAGAAGAAGCGGTCATGCGACTTGATCCGCATTCATTGGATCAATTGCTCCATCCCACATTGGACCCAGACGCCCCGCGTGATGTCATGGCACGCGCTTTACCGGCTTCACCGGGTGCGGCAACCGGACGGATTGTCTTTTCAGCAGAAGATGCGCAAAACTGGGTGAAGCGTAAAGAACAAGTCATTCTGGTGCGTACAGAAACCAGCCCGGAAGACATTGGCGGTATGCATGTTGCAGAAGGGGTTTTGACGACCCGTGGCGGTATGACATCTCATGCGGCCGTTGTGGCACGTGGCATGGGTAAACCTTGTGTTTCCGGTGCCGGTGACATGAAAGTGGACTATAAAGCCAGAACACTGACCAGCTTTGATGGTAAAGTTTTGGCAGAAGGCGATGTGATCACCTTGGATGGCTCTACTGGTGAAGTGATCTTGGGCACGGTCCCAACCATTCAACCCGAACTTTCTGGCGATTTTTCAAAATTGATGAGCTGGGTTGACGAAATCCGTGTGCTGGGTGTACGCACCAACGCGGAAACCCCGCATGATGCGGAAATGGCGCGCAAATTTGGGGCGGAAGGCATTGGTTTGTGCCGCACAGAACACATGTTCTTTGATCCTTCACGTATCAATCATGTGCGTGAAATGATCCTGGCCGATGATGAGAAAAAACGTCGTGACGCCTTGGCCCATATCCTGCCATTCCAACGTCAGGACTTTGAAGATCTGTTTAAGATTATGGAAGGGCTGCCTGTCACCATCCGTTTGCTTGACCCACCGTTACATGAATTTTTGCCCCATACCGAAAATGATATGGCAGACGTTGCCGAAATCGCAGGGATGTCGGTTGAAGGCGTGAAAGCACGTGCTGAAGAATTGGCAGAACAAAATCCGATGCTGGGCCATCGTGGTTGCCGTTTGGGGATCACCTATCCGGAAATCTATGAAATGCAGGCCCGTGCCATTTTTGAGGCCGCCTGTAATGTGACCAAGGCCGGGGGCAAACCCGTTGTACCCGAAATCATGATCCCGCTTGTGGCGATGAAAGAAGAGCTTGACCGTATGAAAGCGGTGGTGGACGCTGTGGCAAAAGACGTGTGTGATGCGGCTGGTCTTGAGATTGAATATATGGTTGGCACCATGATTGAGCTGCCCCGTGCGGCCTTGCGTGCGGGTGATATCGCAGAATCTGCTGAGTTTTTCAGTTTCGGTACCAATGATCTGACGCAAACCACTTATGGTCTGTCACGTGATGATGCAGGTAAGTTCCTGCGTATCTATCAAGAAAAAGGCGTGATTGAAGTAGACCCATTTGTTTCCATCGACCAAGAAGGGGTTGGAGAACTGGTTAAGATCGGTGCAGAACGTGGTCGTGCCACCCGTCCCGATATCAAGCTTGGGATTTGTGGGGAACATGGTGGGGATCCAAGATCCGTGACATTCTGCCACAAGATCGGTTTGACCTATGTATCTTGTTCCCCTTTCCGTGTGCCGATTGCAAGATTGGCTGCGGCGCAAGCAGCCTTGAATGACTGATGCCGGGGATTGATTTCGATAGATTGAAATCAGGCGGTAAAGCAGCAATGGCGCGTGCCTTGGCTCAGGTTGAGCGTGCGCCTGATTCCCGTGAAACGCTGGATTTGCTGAACCGCGCCTATGATGAACCCAAAGCCCATGTCATTGGCATCACAGGCCCACCAGGCGTGGGTAAATCAACCTTGACCAATGCTTTGATTGCCAAATGGCGCAGCCTTGGGCGTAGTGTCGGGGTCATTGCTGTTGACCCCAGTTCACGACGTACAGGTGGGGCTTTGCTTGGGGATCGCACCCGTTTTACCACGGACCCGGAAGATCAGGGCGTTTATGTCCGTTCAATGGCGGCGCGCGATCGTTTGGGTGGCTTGGCAGGTCTGACCGTATCGGGCATGGTCCTGATGCGTGCCATCTATGATGTGGTGTTGATTGAAACGGTTGGGGTTGGACAATCTGAAACCGATATCGTCGGGGTGGCTGATACGGTGCTTTTCTGTGTGCAACCGGGCTCAGGTGATAGTTTACAGTTTATCAAAGCCGGGATTGTTGAAATTCCGCATATCGTTGCCATCACAAAGGCGGATATGGGCGCACCAGCACGCCGGGCCATGGCGGATATGAAAGGGGCGCTGAATTTGGCAGGTCGCACGGGGAATGACCCGTGGGACATTCCGGTGTTATTGCTGTCTTCTATGCATAAGCAGGGTATTGAAGAATTGATCGCGGCCTTTGATCAACATGTTTCTTTTTTGCAGGACAATGCACTTTTGATGTCTGCACGGCATATTCAGGCCAAACAATGGCTGATTGAAGCCGTGCGCGAAAAGTTTGGTCGTGTCGGTATGCAACATGTGGTTGAACAATTGGAAATTACCCCGACGGATTCCCCGTTCGAACGCCTGTATGATATCTCACAGACGTTCGAAAAGGCATGGAGTTAACTTTTTCGTCTTATTCAATGGTGGCTTTGGCTGCGTTGAGCTGTTCTTGAGTCAGGGTGAAGACCTTGCCAATGGGTTTGCCTTGTTCAATCACAACAGCGCTTAAAGGTTTGGTCAGGGTGATGTTGCCGTCTGAGGTGGTGATGTCAAGAACGCCATTATCCAGCAAAGCGATTGTCAGTTTTGTATCTGTATGATGTCCCCAAAAATCCGTACCGCGAATACCGATTGTTGCCAGCGGGGTCAGCATCAAAAATTCTGATCCTTTGACTTTATTGATTTGTCCCGTGACCATGCGAAACACACCTTTGCCGAATTCAACCACGGCTTTGCCTTTTTCACCGGGATTATAAACCATTTCATCGATGGCGAGATTGGAGTGATCACCCATATAAAGTTTGGTCCCATCTTTAAAGGAAACTTCCAGACGTGAGGCACCGCCCGTGCGGAGTTCATCCATCAGAAAGATCGGATCTGTTTTGGTCAGGGCATATAATTGATCGCGTCTTAAGGCGGCTGTTGATCCTTCAACTTTCACAGCTTCGCCAATAGAACTGTCGGCCTGAGCCTGTGGTGTAAGTGCAAGAAAAGTAAGAAGGATAAGCAGGCTGCGTAAGAGGGTCATGTATGTGTGTCTCCGGTCATTTTTTTATATAAAGCGAAAGTAATAAAATTACGTTTCTGACCACATGGTCAGTTTTTTTGATTAAAAAATGAAGGAACTTCGAAAGCCTATTTCTTGCATTTTTCTATACCCTCGCGCGCTAAATCGGTGGATGTAACCAACCGAAAATAAGTTAGGGGTTATATATAGTATCATGAAGTCACGAGAACAATGGGGCTCGCGCCTCGGTTTTGTCCTTGCAGCGGCAGGTTCTGCTGTTGGCTTGGGCAATATTTGGAAATTTCCCTATATGACTGGCCAAAATGGCGGTGGGGCATTTCTGATTATTTATCTGTTTTTTGTTTTTACAATTGGCTTGAGCGTTATGCTGGCAGAATTTGCCATTGGGCGTGCGGCACAACGCAATCCGATTGGCGCATTTGCTGTTTTAAAAGGCAAAGCATGGCCTTTGGTCGGGGCAATTGGAATGATTGCCGGTTTTCTGATTTTGTCTTTCTATAGTGTGGTTGCTGGGTGGACCATTGCCTATATTGTGAAGATGGCAAGCGGAACATTGGTGGGAGATGCCGATGCTCTGGGCGCGGCCTTTGGTAGTTTTATCAGTGACCCTGTTGAACCTATTTTGTATCACGCCCTGTTTATGGGGCTGACGGTTGCGGTTGTGTTGGGGGGCGTGCATGATGGTATTGAACGTGCCTGCAAAGTTTTAATGCCCATGTTGTTTGTCTTATTGATCGTATTGATCATCCGTGCAGTGACGTTACCGGGGGCTGAAAAAGGGCTGGCTTTCTTTTTGATGCCGGACTTTTCCAAAATTTCGGCAGATATGTTCAACGCGGCTTTGTCGCAAGCATTTTTCTCCCTCTCCATCGGAATGGGCGCGATGATCACGTATGGATCTTATCTCAATCGGCATGAAAACCTCGGGAAATCCGCCCTTTGGGTGACGTCTCTTGATAGTATCGTAGCGGTGTTGGCTGGCCTATTAATCTTGCCGGCCGTTTTTGCTTTTGGTTTTGATCCGGCAGCAGGTCCCGGGTTGACCTTTATCACGCTTCCTGCCGTTTTTGCACAAATGCCCGGTGGTGTCTTTTTCGGTATTTTGTTTTTCTTGTTGCTGACGGTGGCTGCCCTGACATCTGCGGTGTCTTTGATGCAGCCGATCATTGCTTATTTCAGTGATGAAAAAGGTTGGAACCCGAAAGTGTCTGCCGTCTTTTTTGGGATCGTGATTTTTGTGCTTGGTATTCCGTCTTCTTTATCACTGGGGATTTGGAGTGATTTTCACATTATCGGGGAAAAAGGTTTCCTCGATTCAGTGGATTATATTACCTCCAACCTTATGATGCCGATTGGTGGCATTATGACATCCTTGTTTGTGGGATGGGTTGTCGCAGATAAAATGAAGGATGAAGCGACCAACAATAATGAAAAGAAATTCAAATTTCTGAATGGCTGGCTTTTCATTTGTCGCTTTCTTGCACCTTTGGGAATTTCCTGGGTGTTGATCAGCGGTCTATAGCAGATACAAAAAGCCCCTTGGGACAGATACTCCTAAGGGGCTTTTTTGTTTGTTTTATTCGCCTTTGGGAAAGACGACCCAATCGGGTGTTTTAACGTTGAGGGCTGCGCCGTTGGCGCTTAATGCGCTTTCAAGGGCGTCTAGTTTGAGGGTTGCTAAAGCGTGGTTTTTAGCACTTGAATGAATTTCCCCGACAACTTTTTCCCCGTCTTTGATTTCCGTACCCGCAGCAGGCATATCCCCGTCGATTTCAACCGGAAGAAGGCGCTTTTTAATCAAGGCACGGTATTTGGTGCGCGCGGTCAGTTCTTGGCCCATATAGCAGCCCTTGTTCCAATCCACACCATTTAGTTCATCAAAGCCGTTTTCCAACAGGATGGATTTTTCCGGTGTCATATCACGGGTGCCATCGGGCAGACCCAGCAGGATACGGTGATGGTCATATTCTTCAAAATCAACGGCTTCAGCCCCGTCTATGGACTGTCCTGTCTTTAAAATGGCACGGTATCCGGCGGTATCGAGTCGTGGGTCTTTGAAAATACCGTTGCCCACTTCAGTTGTGCCTGCAAAAACAGCATGAACGTCATAGTCTGCGCTAACATCTGTGATGGTCACGTCTGCGCGCAGCTTGAACATGGTCAGCTTCTTCTTAAAAGCAGGCAAGGTTTCAGCTTCGATATCAACCAAAAGTCCTTCACCGGATTGAATGATGAAGAAATCGCACAAGAACTTGCCTTGCGGGGTGAGAAAGGCTGAATAGATGGCGTCAATTTCCGTAACTTTATTGATGTCGTTGGAAATGAGTCCTTGCAGAAACTCTAAACGGTCCGCCCCTTCAATCAAAAGGACGCCACGGTTAGGTAAAACACAGGTGGATAAAGTCATGTTTTTCGCTTTCAAGTCTGAGTAACGCTGCAATTTTTAAGAAAGTGGGTTATTTCATTCATTTTCGCAAGGCTCTTCTCTTTGCAGAAGCGAAAAATCGCCTTATAACATCAAACAACAATTCGCGCTTTGAAACGGGGAAACCATGCATATCACCATTATTGACGATTCTATTGCCTATGACGGCAACAGTCCGATGACAATGCCCATGGGCGGGACGGAAAAAGCAGTGGCCAGTCTGGCCCCGGCTTTAGCCAAACGGGGTCACGATGTTTGTGTGGTCAACCGCATTGAACAAGGTGCGATGATTGACGGTGTCTCTTGGGTACCCTTTGATGCGCCGCGCCCACCGGAGACAGACGTGGTGATCTGTGTGAAAAAGCCTGCCTTGCTGGAAGAATTTCCTGATGTGGAAAAAAAGATTTTGTGGATGGCGACCCCGGCGAAGATTTTGAATAAGCCAAAATATCAAGCCTTGATGGAAAAGCACAATCCGATCGTTGTCTTTATGGGGGATACGCATTTTCGCACGTGGGAACCTTGGAAATATTTCCGCAAAGGCATTGTCACACCGGGTGTGCGCAATGAATATTTGACGGAGGCCGCCTATGAACCCGTTACACCACCACGCGCCATTGTGACGACAAATCCGTTGCATGGGGTGGATGCGCTGGTCGATTTGTGGGTGGATAATATTTACAAACAGGTTGGCGGGGATGCGACCTTGCATATTTATTCTGCTGGTCTGTTTAAAGCCCAAAACGGGGGCGAGGTGCCTGAAAAGCTGAAACCGGTCTTTGAAAAGGTCCAAGCTGCCCATGAACATGGGGTATTGGTCCATAAGCCCGGGTCAGACCTTGAAATGGCGTTGGTTTATCGCAGCGCGGCGTGCCATATCTATCCAGGTGTGGAAACGGAAATGTATTGTTCAACATTGGCAGAAACCCAAGCTATTGGTTTACCTTGTGTCGCACGCCCTGTCGGGGCTTGTTCTGAACGGGTGAAAAACGGTCAAACCGGCTTCTTGGTGCCTGATGTGGACAGCATGGCCAATGTGACAGTGCATTTGCTGACCAAATCGGCCTCGCGCGAAAACATGAGCCGTGATTGTCGCATGATGCAGCGTTCACGTACATGGGATGTGGCAGCAGCAGAATTTGAGGCCTTGCTTTAATGAAACTCTCTGCCCTCATCACCGCGCATAACGAAGAGGACCGTTTGGCAACCTGTCTGGAGACATTGGACTTTGCCGATGAGATCGTGGTGGTTTGCGATAAATGCACCGATCAAACGGAAGAAATAGCCAAACGCTTTACTGATAAAGTCTATAGCGGGTCTTGGGCGCTGGAAGGGGACAGGCGCAACACGGCGATTTCTTATTGTTCGGGGGAGTGGGTGTTTGAAATTGATGCCGATGAACATATGACGCCTGAATTGGCACAAGAAATACGACACACAATTGAAACAACGACTTTTGATTGGCATGAAGTTCTTGTGGATAATTACATCGGGGACCGTTTGGTGCGCCATGGCTGGGGGGCGTCCTTTGGTAAGGCGGCTTATCCCGGTTTGTTTAAAAAGGGCGTGAAAGAATGGGGACCGGAACGTTTGCATCCCTCCCTTAAATGGTCGGGGCAAAAGGGGCCGATGTTGAAAGGCCGCATCAAGCATTATGTGGACCGCAATATTTCCGATATGATCCGCCGTCTTGATAGCTATTCAACGGCGCGTGCCAAAGATTTGCGTGAAAGCGGTAAGGTAGGAAGTTTTGCAAACAACTTAAGAAGGCTTTTCTCGCGCTTCTTCAAATGCTATGTGTCACGCAAAGGCTATAAGGAAGGCGGTTATGGATTTCTTATTGCCCTTTTTGCGGGGTTATACCCTGTGCTTTCCTATCTCAAAGCGACCCTAGAGAAAGAATAAACAAATGGCACGGATTGTATTTGCCGATGACGGCATTGAATTTGATGGCAAAACACTGGAAGAACGTGCCTTGGGTGGTGTGGAATCCTCTGTCATTTTAATGATGGAAGAATTTGCCAAGCGCGGGCATGAAGTGATCGTGCGCAATAAGTGCAAGGCCCCTATGATCTATAAAGGCGTAGACTGGGCACCGATTGAACAGGGCTTACCTGATGAAGCCGATCTTTATATCGCCAATCGCGGTGATAAATTGATTGATCTGATGCCGCGTGCGAAAAAGACGGTCTTTTGGACGCACAATCCTTGTCGCTATATGGTGAAATGGCGCTATATCAAGAAATTCTGGAAAGTGCGCCCCATTATTGTATTTATTGGCAGCTATCATGCTAAAACTTTACCCAATTGGGTCCCCGATGGGGGGCGAAAGGTCATTCCTTATGGGATACCTGATATGTTTCGCCATGCTGTGGAACGTACAGAACCTTCGGCCCCGCGTGCTGTTTTTACCTCTAACCCATTGCGTGGGCTGGATTGGTTGCTGGATCGTTGGGAAAATGAAGTCCATCCCCACGCCAACACGGCAGAATTACATCTCTTTACCGGGCCTGCGGTTTATGGGTCGGTCGGGGCAGATAAAGCGGCGGTGATGAAAAAGGTGCTGGATCGGGCTGAAAGCATGAAAGATCAGGGTGTGATCTTGCGCGGTCCTGTTGCCAAAGCCACTTTAATAGAAGAGTTGCAGCAAGCCCGTGTTATGCTCTATCGCGGTGATATTAATGAAACATATTGTTTGGCTGTGGCAGAAGCCCAAGCCCTTGGCACGCCAACAGTTGTGCAGGATTTCGGCTCTATGGCGGAACGGGTTGTCGATGGCAAAACCGGGGTTGTGGCACAAAATGATAAAGCATTTAGTGACGGCGCGGTAAAATTGTTGAATGATGATACCCATTGGGTGGAACAACATAAAAATTGTCTGGCGATGCAGCGCAATTGGGGTTGGGAACAAGCCTGTGCTGCCTTTGAAGAGTTGATGGAATAAAATGAAATTATATCAAACCATGGCTGGTGCGGAATTTGGCGGGGCAGAAGCCTTTTTTGTCCGTTTGGCAATTGCCCTTGAAAAAACCGACGTTCAGCAAAAAGTTGCGATCCGTGAAAACCGCAGCCGTGCACGTCTGTTACGTGAATCTGGTGTCGATACGTTGGAATTGCCGTTTGGCGGTCGGTTTGATATGCGTACGGGCATGAATTTGCGCCGTTCGATCAAAGCGTTTGATCCGGATGTTGTGTTGACCTGGATGAACCGCGCCACGGTTAAAACGCCAGCCGGTAAAGGCAAATTCGTAAAAGTCGCCCGACTTGGGGGCTATTATGATTTGAGATACTATAAAGATTGTGACCATCTGGTTGGCAATACGCAAGATATTGTCGATTATTTGATCAAGCAGGGCTGGCCCAGTGATCGTGCTCATTATCTACCGAATTTTGTGAATTCGGTCCAAGCCAAACCCGTCCCGCGTATGGAACTTTCAACCCCGGAAGATGCACCTTTGCTGCTTTCCATGGGACGTTTGCATGAGAACAAGGCTTTTGATGTTTTGTTGAAAGCATTGGCACGTGTCCCTAATACCTATTTGTGGCTGGCGGGTGAAGGCCCTTTGCGTGCAGAGTTGGAAGGATTGGCGGAAGAATTAGGTATTCGTCCACGCGTGCGTTTTTTAGGCTGGCGTGATGACACAGCTGCCTTGTTTGCGGCAAGTGATGTTTATATTTGCCCGTCACGTCATGAACCGCTGGGCAACGTGGTCTTAGAAGGCTGGGCACAAGGTCGCCCGGTTATTGCTGCGGATAGCTTGGGTCCGGGCACCTTGATTGACCATGGTGAAAGTGGTGTGCTGTGTGCTGTGGATGATGATAAATCCATGGCAGATGCCATTAAATGGGTCTTTAGCGATCAAGCCTTTGCCCATAAGCTTGCCACAAAGGGATGGGAAACCTTCCAACGTGACTTTACGGAAAAAGTTGTCGTGCAGAAGTATCTCGATTTCTTTGAGAAGGTTGCTAAAGTATAAAGTGTTAAAGATCGACATAGATTAAATTTGCGATTGTAGATGTTAGGGTGAAACACCAGATATGTGTGGTATTGCAGGCTTTATGACCGTGGATGGCACCTCACCAAGTGACAAGGTGTTGAATGCTTTTTCACGCTGTTTGGCCCATCGTGGCCCGGATGGGCAGGGGCGCTTTCGTGAAAAAAACGTGGCCCTTGTGCAAACCCGTCTTGCGATTATTGACTTGGAAACAGGCGAACAACCCATCCATGGCCCTGATGGCAATGTCATCAGTGCCAATGGCGAGATTTATAATTTTGTTGAACTGCGCGCGGGTTTGCCTGATGTTGCCATGAAAACCGCATCGGATTGCGAACCGCCCTTGCATTTATATGCGCGCAAAGGTCTGGCCTTTGTTGATGATCTGCGTGGTATGTTTGCCATATCCATCTATGATGCTGAACGCGGGCGATTAATTTTAAGCCGTGACCCGTTTGGGATTAAACCGCTTTATTATGCTGAAACACCGCGCGGATTTGCCTTTGCTTCAGAACCGCAGGCTTTAATCGGGGCAGGGTTGGTCAAACCTGTGGTGCGTGAAACGGCACGCGATGCTTTTTTACAGCTTCAATTTTCAACCGGGCGCAATACTATCTTTCAGGACATCAAGCGGGTTTTGCCCGGTGAAACATTGATTGTTGAACGTGGCTTGATCGTTGATCACAAAATGAACCTTGCCCTTAAAGAAGGGGAAACCCGCGCTATCGGTGAATCCGCTGCCATGAAACAGATGGAAAAAGCGCTGGTGGATAGTGTGAAAGTCCATCAACGCGCCGATGTGCCTTATGGGTTGTTTTTGTCCGGTGGGATTGATTCCTCTGCTTTGTTGTCCTTGATGGCAGAATTGAACGATAACCCCATCAAAGCGTTTACGGCCGGGTTTAGTGGCACAAATGTTCATGATGAACGTGACCATGCGCGTATGTTGGCAAAGGCTGTTGGCGCGGACCATACCGAGGTTGAATTTGATGAAAGCGACTTCATCAATCTTCTGCCTGATGTTGTTAATGCCATAGATGATCCAATAGCTGATTACGCGGTTTTACCCACGTTTAAACTGGCGAAAGAAGCCAAAAAAGACGTTAAGGTCGTTTTAAGCGGTGAAGGGGCCGATGAACTTTTAGGCGGATATGGACGTTATCGTGCTTATTGTCGCCCATGGCCTTTGCGCAAAAAAATACGGGCCAGTGGCACCTTTGATGGGTTGGGTGTCTTTAAAAAGGATGTCTGCAAGGATTGGTACAAGGGGATTGAAAATGCCGAAAAGTTTGTCAAGAAACTGAACTGGTCACGCCTGCAAAGGGCGCAAGGCATTGATTGTATTGACTGGTTGCCCCATGATTTGTTGATCAAGCTGGACCGTTGCTTGATGGCAAATGGCATTGAAGGGCGCACCCCCTTTTTGGACCCGGAAGTTGCCAAGGCTGTCTTTTATTTACCGGATGATCTTAAAATGCAGAATAAACAGGGCAAATATCTATTGCGCCACTGGTTGAACAAACGACTGCCGCAAGCCAAGCCTTTTTCAAAGAAGCGCGGCTTTACTGTGCCTGTCGGTCAGTGGATTGCATCCCATGGGACAAAGCTTGGCCCGCTTGTGGCTCTTCAACCGGGTGTAGAGGCTTTTTGTGATAAAAACGCGGTGGTCCGTCTGTTTACGACAGAGGGCAAGGAAGAAGGGTTTGCAGCCTGGACCCTATTGTTTTACGCTTTATGGCATCAACGCCATATACTTCAATTTAAATGTAGTGGCGATGTTTATGACGCCCTCGCCATGAAATAAGGAGCCCCCCCCATGTACGATATGATTCTCAAAGGCGGCACATGCGCAACCCCGTCAGGGATTTTTAAAACAGATGTGGCGATTAAAGACGGTAAGGTTGCCCATATTGGTGATTTGAGCGCAGACCAAGCTGAACAGGTGATGGATGTGACGGGGCTTCACGTCTTACCCGGTGTGATTGACAGTCAGGTCCACTTTCGCGAACCCGGTCTGGAACATAAAGAAGACTTGTCAACCGGCACGGCTGGGGCGGCCCTTGGTGGGGTAACGGCTGTTTTTGAAATGCCAAATACCAAACCTTCTACAATCACCGCACAGGATATGGCAGACAAATGCCGTCGGGCAAAAAATCGCGTCTGGACAGATATCGCTTTTTTCATTGGGGCAGCGGCTGAAAATGTTGAAAACTTGGCGATGTTGGAACGTCAGCAAGGGGTGTCTGGTGTTAAGATTTTCATGGGCAGCTCGACAGGCAGCCTTTTAGTGCGCGATGATGCCACCTTGGCCAGCGTACTGGCATCAGGCAATCGTCGTGTGGCGGTCCATTGTGAAGATGAAGACCGTTTGGAAGAACGCTTTGAATTGGTTAAAGATGGGGCGCATGTATCCATGCATTCTGTGTGGCGTGATGAACAAACGGCTTTTCTGGCGACGCAACGTTTGTTACGCATTGCCAAAGGTGTGAAACGCCGCGTGCATGTCTTACACGTGACGACAGCTGAAGAAATGGAACTTCTGCCGCAATATAAAGATATTGCCACGGTGGAATGTACGCCCCAACATTTAACGCTGAATGATGAAGCTTACCACACAATTGGCAGTCGGGCTCAGATGAACCCGCCAATCCGTGCACAGCGCCATGTGGATGCTTTGTGGCAGGCGATTAATCAAGGGGTGGTAGACTGTATCGGTTCTGACCATGCGCCTCATACTTTAGAAGAAAAATCAAAAGATTATCCAGCTAGCCCTGCTGGGATGACGGGGGTGCAAACGCTGGTGCCGATTATGTTGAACCATGTCAATAACGGTAAATTAAGCCTTGAGCGTTTTGTTGATCTGACAAGTGCAGGACCCAGCCGGATTTATAATGTGGCGGCTAAAGGGCGCATTGCCAAAGGCTATGATGCTGACTTTACCATTGTGGATTTAAAGGCAGAACGTACAATCACGGATAACTGGATTGCTTCGCGCAGTGGCTGGACACCTTATGACGGAATGAAAGTCAAGGGCTGGCCCATGAGTACGATCATTCGGGGCAATGTGGTGATGCATGAAGGTGAATTGATTGGTGATCCTGTGGGGGAAGCCGTGAGATTTGCTGAAGTTTTGTGAGGCCGGCAATGAGTGAGCAAGAACAATCCTATGAAAGGCGACGGGTTAGAAAAGGGCGTCGTATTTTCAATGAAGGTGAAGCAGGGGATTTTGCCTATATCGTAGAAACAGGCGAAGTCGGTATTTATAAAAAAATCGAAGGCAGCGAAGTGGAAATCACTTCGTTACATCCCGGTGAAATCTTTGGCGAAATTGCGGTACTTGATGGTCAAAATAGATTGGCCTCTGCCATTGCCTTGTATGATTCAACCTTGATTGTAATATCGCCGGAAACGCTGGAAGAACGTATTGCCAAAAGCGATAAGTTTGTTAAAACGCTGTTGTCTATTTTTATGACCAATCTGCGTGAAACACATAACACCTATAAAGACCCGAAGCATAATTTTGAAGGCCATCTCAAGTCGATTGAACGTCACTGCAATCAATTGCGTGAACTTGCGCATATGACAGATTTGGAAGACCTTGTTGAAGAAGCCACGCCTTTGATCAAGAATATTCGCACAAATTGTGGTAAGCTTTATAAAGTGTCTAAAAAATATCGTGGAAAGGCATAAGGTTAGATTATTTGTTAACCTTTTTGCGTTTAACTAGGCATGGTCGGATATATGAATCACATTTATCCGATCTTTGAACCGTGAAAGTGAAGAGGCGCTTATGGCGGACGATGAAGACGACGACGATCTGTCTGTAGACTGGGGGGCGGCATTGGCCGAAGACCACAATGCCCCGTCTTTGGATGAGGATGTAGATATGGCTGCAGCTCTTGCCGGTATTGAGGCAGAAGAAGCGGCAAAATCTTCTGCGCCCAGTTCCAACGCACAAACCTTGGGGGATGCGCTTGGTTTTGGGGATGGTGTAGAAGCTGTATATGAAGTCGAAGTCAACGTACGTGCCGTGTTGGGTATGGCTGTCATGCCCATGAGCCAAATCCTGAAACTGGGCCGGGGTGCAGTTGTGGAACTGGATCGTGGCGTTGGTGACCCCATCGACGTATTTTCTTCTGATCAAAAGATTGCAGAAGGTGAGGTCGTCGTTGTTGAGGATAAGCTTGCCGTAAGCATCGGGGAAATTATGAGGTCGAAAAGAAGCCGATGAAGACTGAGACTGATATCTATAAAACTGCAAACCAAGTGATCGAAAAATTTGGTGAGGAAGCAGCCTTATATGCGGCCATCCGCGGTGATGAGTTCCAGCGATTGGGCAATCAAGAAGGCGAAGTTTTATGGCGCCGTATTACACGTGCTGTAGAAGTTTTGCAAACCAAAGAGCGTCCTACAAGCGCCGTTTTGCATTAGAGCATGGCAATCGTTTCTCCTGAAATGAGATATGCTCTAAGTATTATTTGAGAATTTTTGATGCAATGCCATGACCTCACGACGTAAGTCTTGGGGCTTGATGGGTTTGGCGATGCAGGCTTGCATGCCTGCATCCATATATTCTTTTTGCTGTTTTTCAAAGATATTCGCACTGATGGCAATGATGGGAGTGTATTGATTAGGCCCTTCATGGCTGCGGATGGCTTTGCAGGCTTCAATGCCGTCCATTTTTGGCATTTGGATATCCATCAA
>JABXIC010000259.1 GCA_013373265.1 Methylocystaceae bacterium
TTCATGCCGGTGGCGCGCCAAAGGCTGCGGGCACCCGCCATATTACGTCCGTGTGTGGTTGTGCGTGAACGATACTCAGGCATTTTCATATCCTTTGTGGTCTTAGATCAAATAAACGATTGCCCTACTTACAAAGCAGGGCAAACAACATAGCTGTCTCTTGCGGTTTTGGAAAGATTTATACGCTCATAGCCACATAATGTGCATCGATGCCTAGTTTGTCACAAGGATCACTATGAGGGGGGCGAATTAAAAGTGTGGTGTACCCCAATTGATTGCCATACGTGACCTCTGTCATGAGATCAGAACAGACCATTAAAATGCGGTTCTTGATGGCAAAAGGAAACAGATTAGTGAGATCATCAATATCATTTCCAAGCAAAATACGGCTGGGCGCAAATGAAAGACCGAGATAGTTTACCTGCTGTGTCAATGTTTCCCGGCTCAGGGTTTCATCCAGACTGAAAACCGCCAGTTTCTTACCTTTTTTACGCAAAGCAGGCACAACAACAGCCCCGGCAGGCAATGTTCTACCTTCCAACATCAGCGTTTTCTCAGCGCTAAATAAAATAATGTCAAAATCATTAGCGATATCCATCACGCCGTTGATTTGAATGCTTTCTTGAGAATTAATGCTGTAATTTTCCTTTAATGACTGTTGGTCAAGCGATTGCGGCAGACCGAATACCGACGTAAGCGTCATTGAGGGTGTCCTCCACTTTTTCAAGAATTACATATTTAAGCAGAGTTTTGATATTTTCAAATTATCTTTAACGACAATATTATAAATTTATTTCGGCGGAATTGCACGGCCCATGGCAGCCAATGTTTTTTCAAGCTCTTTGGCTTTGTTTTTTAATTCTTTTTCCATGTTCTTGATCTGACGATCAAGAGAGACGGCATTATTATAAGAACGTTGGCGTTTTGCCGCAGTCGCCTTTTTCCACATTTTACGCGTTGCCCATTCACCCGCATGCGCAATCACGATAATACCTGCTATAATACAAATCATCCCTGCGAGCATATAATCAAGCTTACCAAAAGCCGCTGCAACGCCCCAAAAGCCGATTGTCGCAATACTAGAGCCGATAATAAAAAGCATACGACGACTGACCTGGTCGTCGGTTTTATGCATTTGTTCTATATCTTTCATGGAATTTGCAATTTCAACACGGGCAAGTTGCTGCCACTTGTTAAAATTCATTCCCTTGAAGGGCTCACGGTTTTCCCGAATGAAGAGTTCCAGGCGCTTAACGATATATTCCGCGCGTTCTTCCGGTGTGGGTTCATTGGCCATAACTTAAGTCTCTATATAGAAAAAGCCTTACCAGATATAGGTAAGGCTTAATATTCTAAAAGCAAGTTGCAAAGAATGTGTTAAAGCGCCTTGTTTAAACGCTCTAGAGCTTCTTTGAACTTAGCGTTTTTCTCACTCATCTCTGCCACTTTTTGTCGTTCTGTTTCAACGACTTCTTTAGGTGCATTGTTGATAAATTTTTCATTGGAAAGCTTCTTTTCTTTCCCACCGATGATTTTATCCAGATTGGCGATTTCTTTTTCCAAACGGGCTTTTTCTGCCGCCACATCCATATGGTCAACCACATTGATAAAGACCGTTGCTTCGCCCACCACTTCTTGGACACAACCGGTCGCAACAGGTTGATCAACCAGTTCAACTTTATCCAAACGGGCCATACGTTGGATCAGGTCAAAGTTTCTTTCAAGACGTTGAGCCGTAACATCACTGGCCCCATGCAAGAAGACATTCAACTTAACACTGCCCGGTACGTTTAATTCAGAGCGTGTGGTGCGAATGGTTGATATCATTTGAACCAACCAATCCATTTCTTCATTGGCATCTTTGTCATCCAAATGCTTTTGCGGCCATGAGGCACTGATCAACTGCATATCACGCTCATCAGCCATGGATTCCCATAATTCTTCCGTGATAAACGGCATCATCGGATGCAAGATATGGAGGATTTGATCAAAGACCCATGCTGTCGTGTCTTTTGTTTCTGCAATAGCAGCTTCATCACTGCCCCCCAGAATGGGTTTGGTAAATTCCAGATACCAATCGCAGAATGTCCCCCATGAAAAGCCATAGATCGCATTAGCCGATTCATTAAAACGGTATTGATCAATAGATTGCGCAACTTCTGCCGCCACATCGCCAACTTTACCGATGATCCAGCGGTTTACCGGATGTTGAACGGAAGCAGGGTCAAAAGTTTTATTCGGTGTACAACCGTTCATTTGGCAGAAGCGTGCTGCATTCCAAAGTTTGGTGGCAAAATTGCGATACCCTTCCACACGGTTTGACGCCAGTTTGATATCGCGACCTTGTGCGGCCATGGCTGTCAATGTAAAGCGCACAGCATCAGCACCATATTGATCAATCAAATCCAACGGATCAATAACATTGCCTTTGGATTTAGACATCTTGGCGCCATGTTCATCGCGTACAAGGGCATGGATATAAACATCTTTAAACGGGACTTCCCCCATGAAATGAATACCCATCATCATCATACGGGCAA
>JABXIC010000283.1 GCA_013373265.1 Methylocystaceae bacterium
AATTCATCCTATACTGGCATATGAACAGGTTAGAGGGAATATTCGATTTACAGTTTTTGGTGATGGCTTTGGTTGATAATTCGTGAATTAAAATCACATATTGGTGAATTGGAAGGGGTGAAAAGTGCCCTTAATCGTGAACTTAATGGTTTGAAACAAAGCCGTAGAAATTTGAGTGCAATTTATTCCCGTTGTATGAAGCAAAAAGGTAAAAAATAGCCCTTATTTTTCGTCTAAATACGGAGGAACCCTGCGTTCATTAATATCTAGCGTAGGGTTTCTTTTTTCACCTTTTTCGACCAGATTAGGATAAAGCCCATTTCTAAATAGTCGTTCCATATCAGAAATTTGGCTTGGTTTTAATTTGGATTTTAAATTTTCAATATGATTGCTGACATTTGCCCCTTCCCATTCAGCATTCAAATACCAAAAATATGATTTCGAATAAGATTGAGGCAGTTTTCTGCCATCTAAATAGGCTTTAGCTAATTCAAGCATCGCAGGACGATAGTTGAGTTGAGCGCGATCAAAAACATAATTCAAAATATATTCATGATCAGTAAGGCTTTCGGGCTTTGGCGAGTTCTCAAAATAATAGTCGTATGTTTCGTGTCGGCTTTCCATTTTTTCTGCACAATACGCAAGCATGAAACCTAATCTATAACTTGTTTCACTTTCGGATGCTTTTCGGATTTCTTCAGGTGGTTGCCACAAGATTTGAACATACCAATCCTTCACAGCCCTTAAATCAGAGATAAAAACCGCATTGGTATTGTTTTCAGAGAAATATTTCTCATGAGCGCGGACATATTGTGGAGAGTAAGTCAGAACAAACGCTTTAAGAAAGTTTAAAACGCTGGCCTTTGCCTCACTCGTAAGACTTTTTGCATAGAGAGGGGGGGATCTCAGAAATTCCAGGGTGAGGGACGGTGAGCCCATACTCAGACAGTGTAATTGTACTGAAGTCAGGGGCCGGGTTAATCGTATTTTGAGCTTTGCTTCCTGTTATAAAAGAAAAAGTAGCGAAACCAACAATCAGAAAAATAAATGTTCTATACATAATCTGAACCCATAAAAAATCATCCTATACTGGCATATGAACAGGTTAGAGGGAATATTCGATTTTTAATTTTTGAGGATGGTTTGTTGCAATATTCAAAGAACGGTTCTTTATTTCGAACATCCGAAGTTGGAACGATGGCATCATCAATGAAACCATTACTACGATACCAATGAAAACCATTCGAAGAAGTTATAGTCCGGGGATGAATAGTAAGAACGGTTATATCGCACGCGTAACTATTCGCGCTTACCAATCCAACAATGACAATTCTGCAGGTACTGATGTTACAGTCATTGGTGATTGATCAAAGAAGAGAAGGGGGCTCCGACTCTCTTCCCTTTTTTCTATAAAAACTCCTCTAAGCCATCCATAATGCAAGAAAAAGGATGTTAAGAAGGTGTGATATGAAAAATTGGATACAGGGCATATTAATCGGTTTGATTGTCTTGGTGCACTCAGAAGCAAGCGCATTAGAAGAGCGTCTTCCAATCCCTCAGGAAGTTCATGATTATTACGCTACCCAATTTAAACCCAAATACAGCCGAAAAGAATGTATTGTGCGGATTGACTATCAAACTTTTGAGAACTCAGGTAATTTGCAGCATGATATTGTGAATGTGATTGTGCACAATTACATCGTAAAGCACGAACCATACATGGCGGTTGTTACCATCTCACAACCTGCTGCTGGACAAAGAATATATCTTCAATTCATGGACTTTTGTGAAAAGCGTTTTGATCTTGCAGATGGTATTGCCTCAGAAATTACCGAAAAGGTTAGTGATGTGATTTCTACATCGGTTTCCCGTGAGATAATCACAGAGTCAAAAGAAATCGGTATAGATCAAAGTACAGGAATTTATCTGCCTAATTAATTCGTATTTTAAGCAGTATGTGCAGTTTCGGGGACACATACAAAGAGGATGAAGAAAAAGTTGTTAAAGAATACACCCGAAAACTAAATGATGCTCTTTCTCGGAAAAGGAAGTATTGTAAATAACTTATTGATAGGTGGAGTCCTTATTGAGGACTTCACCTTCAATAATGGAGATGTCATTTTTGGATAATTTTTCTTTCAAAAGGTTCAGTTGTTCTTTTACATCTGTCCCATTTTGTGCCGCTTTCAGGTACCAAAAATAAGCAAAACGATAACCGACAGCTGTTCCCTTTTTTGCGTGTATATCCGCTAAGGCAATTTGTGCTTCCGGTATTCCTTGTTTTGCAGCAGACCTTAAAAAACCACTATAAAATTTTAAATTTCCGTCGAAATATTTTGCATAAAGGTAATTGGCTCGTGGGTTGTCTTTTTGTGTCAATTGCCCCAGCCAGAATTTGGCCACATCAGGGAAGTGACCTTCTTCCATCAGTTTTTCACTTTGGTTTAGTTTAAGGCTGGGATTGGCGTCAATTGATTTAAAAAAATCAAATTCACTGCTTAAAGCAGATAAGAAAGCTGGTGAATTTGGGTATAGTATCCCAATATACTTTTCCAGTTCATACCCTGTTTCTACCAGAGTAATGTGATCAAGCAGGATGTCACGAACTCCAGATAATGCCTCTTTCTTTTCTATAGGTGTTTGAGCTTTTGTAAATAGCAAATGAGCCAAATTGAGAGCAAACATGCTATCAA
>JABXIC010000215.1 GCA_013373265.1 Methylocystaceae bacterium
ATACCGATTACAACAACAGCTGCAACGTTCGGATTGGAACCTGTGCCGATCAATGTGCGGAAAAGCACTTCCAGATCTTCACCAAATTGAAGACGTCCATAAGCGTGTGGCAAGGCCATTGTACCTTTGATGTTATTGGCAACAGCTTCACATGCCGCGTTGGAAATATCGTCCAAAGGCAGGATGATTACGTGGTTACGTACACCAACACGACCATTTTCGCGACGGTAACCCCAAAAAGTTTGATTTGTCATTTTACCACCTGTTCGTTTTTACGTTTTGAGTGTGAGCATGGCCCCCTTTGGCAATGTCAGCGACAGCTTTACCAATGTGGTTGTCATACTTGATGATCATGTCACCGCTTTTAATATCGCAAAGCGCGATTTTGTGACCCAATGGAATAGGATCAAGCGAAGTGATCTTAATCGTTTCATCATTTGTCATAAGCAGACCAGTCAGTTCTTGACCGGCTTCAATACCCTCGACAACGATTACCCCGACAGTGTCGGTGCTATCATGGACGAGAAAATCAGGTGCACTCATAATATTCTCCTTGGTTTAAAAATTAAAAAGGCGTGTCGTTTCAAGTCTCATATTCTCAAGGCCTGAGAACGATTTTTGATGACGATGAACGATGATTAAGCAAGTCCTCAAAAGCTTGAGCACCTTCAGATAACGGTCGTTCTTCGTACCAGTTTAGGCTGCCGAGTGCTCCAGAATGCATGGCAGATACAACAGCCTGAAAATCTTTCATTGTGTAGGTATAGGTCCCGCAGAAAGTCACTTCCTGCAGCGTGATTTTTCGAATATCCAAACCATCTGCAGAGTCCATTAACCCAACATGGACAATAACCCCACCAGGTTTGATTGCAGCAGATGCTGCTTTACGGGTCGGATTTCCACCAACACAATCCACAACAATGTCAATAGAGTTCTCATCAACAATATTATTGTCGATCGGATTGAAAGAAGTACAAATGCCTTCTGCATCCACCGTCTTGCGACGTAAGTCATTTGTCTCTGCAAGGTGAATGTCTTTACATCCTTGAGCATGTAGAGACAGGGCCGCAGATAACCCAACAGCGCCGCCACCAAACACCAGTGCTTTACACTCAGCTAATGGATGATGTGATTTCTGCGCGGCAACATTGACCGCATGCCAACCCGTTGCAATGGGTTCGGCCAAAGCCGCCTTCGTCATATCCATGCCATCCGGAACAGGAACCGTATTACGTTCAGGAATGGAGATATATTCAGCAAAGGCGCCTTGACGCGGTGCCATCGATATTATTTCTCGATGCGCACAAATATTTGATCGACCAGCCAGGCAGTCTGGGCACTGACCACACGTTACGAGCGGATTAATGACAACTTTTTGACCGTCTTTAGGTCCTCCAACAATTGTACCCGCGCCTTCATGCCCAAGAATTAGAGGGGAAATTCTACGTTCATCATGACCAAGATACGCATGGAGGTCAGAACCGCAGATACCAACCGAATCAATTCGGACCAAGACTTCACCTTTAGCAAGTTGCGGTTTTTGCTCCTCGCGGTATGTGAGTTCTTTTATATCTGTATAAACAAGTGCTTTCATATTCTGGTGCTCTACTTCGCTGTGTACCCGCCATCCAAACTAATCACTTGGCCCGTGATATAATCGGATGCGCGTGCTGCTAAAAATACTGTGAGACCATCAATATCTTCGACTTCTCCGTTTCGACCAATCGCAGTCATTTTCGCATTATGTTCGACTAAATCTGCATTATCGTAGACCTTGGCTGTCAGTGCCGTACGGAAGAAACCTGGGGCAATTGCATTTGCCATAATGCCTTGTCCTGACCAAGCTTCAGCCATAGCGCGCGTCACCTGTGCAATGCCGCCTTTTGAGGCGCCATAAGGAATAGAATTTGCAAAAGCACGATATGATTGTAACGAAGCTACATTGATGATTTTTCCGCGACCTTTCTTGAGCATGCCTGGCACGCAGGCGCGTGCAAGAAAGAAGGGGGTCGCGAGGTTTATATTAAGTGTGATATCCCATGTTTCAGATGTAATTTCATCCACAGGTTGTCTCAGGTTAACTCCTGCTGCGTTGGTTAAGATTGTGGGTGAGCCGAAATATTTTGTAGCTTGAGCAACAACATCAACTAAACCTTCACGGTCCAATAGATCTGCGGCGACACTTTCTGCTTTACCTTTGCCTTGAGCATTTATGGCTTGAACAGCTTCCTTTAAGGCATCTTCTTGACGGCCCACCAAAACAACATCTGCCCCAGCATTTGCAAGAGCGACAGCCATTCGCTGACCAATTCCAGAGGAGCCCCCTGTGCAAAGAGCAACTTCACCTTTTAAATCAAATAAATCGTTCATAAATCACCCGTGATACATCAAAATCTTAAAAAAGTGTCCCGTTCCCATTTGCTTTGTAGGGGAGGATTAGAAACGGGACCAAGTTCTAGGGACTGTACTTACGGCTGAAGCTCGAATGTCTCATCCGGGAAATATTTTGCGAGACGTGCATCACCAGTTAAAGCATGCGCTTCCATACCCTCCAGACGCGAGATACGAGCGGTCACTTGAGACACATCCTTACTGCCTTCTCGGGTTGAACGCTGATAGGTTACGACTTTGATAAATTTAGGCGCACAAAGACCACCGGTGTATTTAGCAGCACCTTTCGTTGGCAAAATATGATTTGGGCCTGATGTCTTGTCACCAAAGGCAACATTCGTTTCTTCACCAAGGAATAGAGAACCATAGTTCCGCAGGTTATCAAGCCACCAATCCAGATCTTCACAGTGAACTTCCAAATGTTCCGATGCGTAATCATCACTGAGTTCAACCGCTTCTTCTTTGGTATCAAAGAGAATGATTTCACCATAATCACGCCAGGCTTCCTCACCATTTTTACGGTTTAATTCCGGAAGTTTAGCAAGCAATTCAGGGATACGCTTCATAAGCTTCTGAGCAAGCTCTTCTGAATTCGTCAACACCCAACCCGGGGTATTATAACCGTGTTCAATCTGACCAACCATATCGACGGCAACCAGTTCCGGATCCGCTTTTTCGTCCGCAATGACCATAATTTCAGATGGACCGGCAAACATATCAATCGCAACACGGCCGTATAACTGACGTTTTGCTTCAGCAACATATTGATTGCCAGGGCCAACAAGAATATCAGCCGGATGACCTGTAAACTGGCCATATGCCATCGCTGCAATGCCTTGAACACCACCTAATTGCAAAATTGTATCTGCACCACACAGATCCATCGTGTAAAGAATTGCCGGATGCATCCCCCCTTCACGACCTGGAGGTGAGCAAGCGATTACATTTTCAACACCAGCAACTTTAGCTGTCGCGACAGACATGATCGCAGAAGCAATGTGGGAATAACGACCACCGGGGACATAGCAACCAGCTGTTTGCATGGGGATCAATTTCTGGCCTGCGAACAACCCTGGGGACAGCTCTGTTTCAAACTCTTTCATGCTGTCCTTTTGAGCCTGTGCAAAGTCACGAACGCGATCATATGCAAACTTAATATCTTTTTTCAGTTGCTCAGGAACTTTTGCGGCCGCAGCTTCAATATCTTCCTGAGTGACAACGATATTGCCCTCATATTTATCAAATTTACGGGTGAGTTCGATGGATTTTTCTTCGCCACCTTTTTCAATTTCTTTGAGCATATTCGCGACCAAGTCGCTTACATCTGCTTCACCTGTGAAAGCAGTTTTTTCAGCTTTTTTAAGGTATCTGATAGCCATTTCATCTGTCTCCATTTCAAATTTTAGGCAAAGTGATCCTGTTAAAATCACAAAATGTGTTTATTTTCAGTAAGTTAAATTTTAAGCTAGTGTTTTATTTAAGTGCCCAAAGAGAGAGCTCAGGGATAAAAGCCAGCATGAGAACGACTGCAAGCATCGCTATTACATAAGGTCCTGCTCGTGCCGCGATTTTCAAAACCGAAGTTCCCGTTAATCCAGAAACAACGAATAAGTTCAGCCCTAAAGGTGGCGTAATAAAACCGACGCCAAGTGAGGTCACCATCACGATACAGAAGTGGATATCATTCATACCAATCTCGCGTGCCAGTGGAAGAAGGATCGGTGACAAAATCAAGATGTTCGGTGTTGTTTCCATCACGCAACCGGCAAGAATAAGAATACCGATCATAATCAGTGTCAGTAAAACCGCATTCTCTGTAACAGAAGTCAATGAGTTGACAAAAGCTTGTGGAACTTCAAGGGCTGCCAACGTTTGCGCCAAAGGCAAAGACATCGCGATAATAGGTAAAATCACACCATTCACTTTTGCAGAACTTTCCAACATCTTAGGGAAATCTGAAGTCGTAATCTTACCTTGGATCAATCCGATAATGATCGTTGTCACCACTGCCACTGCGGCGGCTTCCGTTGGTGTAAAAATCCCAGAGTAAATGCCACCAAGAATGACAAAAGGAACCAACAGAGCGAAACGTGCATCGTAACATGTTGCGACCCATCGTTTGAATGAGAAACCTTCTGTTGCATTTTCATATCCGTGAATACGGTTCATCAAAACATTGGTAAGCATGATTGCGAACATAATCATCAAACCAGGAACAGCTGCTGCCAAAAAAAGCGTAGATGCCGACACACCCAAAACTAAACCGATAATAATGTAAGCAATGGAAGGTGGGATCAAAATACCTGTACAAGAACCAGCTGCCACCAATGCACATGCATACGGTTTTGGGTACCCTTGTTTTACCAAGCGGTCAATTGTCATACGACCAACAGCAGCGGCACCGGCAGCATCTGAACCTGAGATACAAGCAAAGAACCCACAACCCAATACTGTCGCTGTACCAAAGCCAGTTCTAAACCCACCAACAGTAGCTTCGGCAACATCTAACAATTTATTTGACAATCCCGTACGGACAAGAACGTCTCCAGTTAAGATAAAGAGAGGCACAGCGATCAATGCAAATGCATCAATACCATCAAAAAGAGATTCACCGAGAAGAGATAGAGGCAAGACTTCTGTAGAATAAAGCATTGCCACTGCACCAAGACCAAGAGAAACCCATACAGGCACAGCTAGCGCAATCAGAACCACCATACCGATTAGAGAAAGGTAAAATTCCCAACCTAAAACAATAGATGCTTGTGTTTGAAAATAATTAAGCATACGGCCCTCTTAATCGAACAACTTATTGCCTTCAAACGCTTGGCGACCATTTTTTAGGCCACTAAGATCGCGTTTGATTGACTGCAATAAACGGAACGTCATGAGTGAAAAACCCAACGGTACGGCTGTGAGGAACCACGCCTGACTAATGCCAAGTCCATGTGTTACCGAGCCAAACTGGATCGACGTGAGAATGGGGTGAATGGACCAATACAAGCCAATTATGACTAGAACGAAAGTCATTAAATCACCAAAAAGATACAACAATATTTTCCCACGTTGCGGGAGATAATGTATCAGAACGTCGATACGAATATGTGCTCGTTCGCGTACAGCTGCCGAGGCGCCAATCCATGCAAGATAGATAAATGCATAACGTGCAACCTCTTCTCCCCATATTGACGAATAACTGAGAACAAACCGGCGGATGACCTCCATCGCAATTGTAATAACAATTGTTGAATAGAAAATCAGTAAAAGCCAACGCTCTCCATTCTCATCTATGTTCTTTAACAATGCCTTCATGTGTAAATCTTTCCTTCAGGCAATTAATTCGGGATATAGTACCTCTCCACACCCTGCCCGAAAACAGAGGCAGAGAGGCACAATCCAGATTATTTAAACGAGTTAAACGTCATGAACGTAGAAACGGCTTTGGGTGTTTGCACCTTCGAGCAATTTATCAAAGGCAGCTTTGGAACCCGCCAATTCAATCTTGATCTCATCCCATTCCGAACGTTGATGCCCTGCTTTTACAACCCATTGTTCCATCTCATCATCCGTCGGTGAATAGAATTGAACACCGACTTTGGACAGCATTGCCATCGCGTAGGCACGTGCAGCTGGAACTTTGGCCAGATTTTGCAGCGAAGTGACTTCACTTGCGAATTCAATTGCTTCCTGCAAATCTGCAGGCAAAGAATTGAACCATTCAAGGTTACAAGAGAACACTTGTGCATCAGGCACAGAACGGTTGAATGTAACCCACGACAACACGTCTTTAAAGCCAAACACATTCAGCGCCTCAACAGATGGGTCCAGCGCATCAGCCACGCCCTGCTTAATTGCGGACGGCGTCTCCCCCCATGCAACCGGCGTTGGGTTCGCCCCCAACATGCGATAAAACTGTTGGAGAATTTTCGAGCCCGGCACACGGAATTTAATCCCTTCCATCTGCTCAGGCGTTTTAATCGGACCTTCAATCCCTTTGCGCAATGCCACAACGCGCGGATCGATACATACATACCAAAGCGGCTTAAAGCCTTTTGCTTCAACTTTTGGTGTGATTTCTTCCGCCCAAGCCTTAGAATTCACCAAATTTATGAACTTTTGGTTTTCACCACACCAGTAAGGGACATTGATCAAATCAATGGCTGGTGCAAATGGGGCAAAGTTTGACAAAGAATGCTGCGCGGCTTGGATCGTCCCCGCCTGAACCTTTTGAGCCAAGGCACCACCAGCGCCCAATTGACCACCAGGCGCAAGCTTCACGTAAACTGCACCTCGAGTCATATTTTGAATATTTTCTTTTAAATCCAACTGCATAATTGGATAACTACGGGATGCACCAACGATATATGCGGTCGCGATTGTCATCGTATACTTGGCAGCTTTTTTACGCTCACGCTCTTCATTTACAGCTTGTGCAGAAGCCTCAGAAGACAACAATGTACCTGAAGCACCCGCGACTACTGCTGCCGTAAAGCCGCCTTTTCCCATGACTTCAAGAAAACGCCGACGCTCCATTGATTGCGGCGTGTTATCTTTATCTTTTCCAAACATAAAATTAATACCTTCCTGTCTAGGTTTATGCATCATTTTCTGATGCTGTTTTTTTCAGCTTTTAAGGATGCCATGACAAATGCAATTGATGCAGCAAAGAGAAGTAGAAATTCACCAACATCATTGATACGAACCGGTGAAATATTTCCCATGGCAATTTGCACCTTTGTGGCAAGAACATTTGCCGCATAAAGGGCGAAAAAAAAGATCGCCAAAGAAAATCGTCTCAGAAATTTATCTGTATCGTTCATCACTAAATCCTCACCCTGGTAGAGACACTCGCTAAGTTATATCACTTATTTTTTTTCGCCTCAAAATGTAAACCTTACTCAAAATGTAAGCGCTTACATAAATTCATCTAATACTTCGAAAACAGATAAGTCAAGATTTTTTTTGTTGAATTAAAAGATTTAGATTATATTAGCCCTATCGGCATAAGGCTAAAAATGCAAATGCTTACATAATAGCCAACTCACGGAATTCGACATGGTAGACAAAAAGTCAAAACAAACCCGATCGAAACGATCAACTGGAAATAACACGACATTACAAGATGTTGCAAAGCATGCTGACGTATCAACCGCAACCGTTTCCCGCTATCTTGCGAACCCAGAGGCTGTTAAAAGCGAAAGACGTTCCCGTATTGAACTGGCTATTAAACAACTTGACTATATCCCACATGGTGCCGCACAAGCCTTAGCATCCCAGAGAACGCGAACAATCGGAGCCATTGTCCCAACACTACACAATGCAATCTTTGCGCAAGGGTTAGAATATTTTGAAAGGCGTCTCCAAACTGAAGGCTATTCTTTACTCGTTGGGATTTCGAATTATTCCCCTGATGAAGAGTTAACCCAAGCAGAGAAAATGATGAACCGAGGCATTGATGGCTTATTACTCGTAGGCCTTACGCACAAAGAATATTTGCATAAACGCATTCAGGCAAACAACATACCGTATGTGAGTACATGGTCTTATAGAGATGACTATCCCTACCCCTGTATCGGTTTTAAGAATGACGAAGCCGCCATACATTTAACCCAGTACTTACTCGATATCGGGCATAAAAAGTTCGGAATAATTTCAGGCAACACAAAAGACAATGATCGGGCAACAGACCGCTTAAAAGGCTTCCTAAAAACTTTAAAAGAAAATAAGATTGATATTCCGGCAGGAAACGTCATTGAAAGTGCTTATAACATCCACGAAAGTCGCATTGCCGCAAAAAAACTTTTATCTGCAACAGATACACCTACTGCAATTATTTGCGGAAACGATGTAATTGCTTATGGCGTCATATATGAATGCCAAAATCAAGGTGTCAAAGTGCCAGAAGATATTTCCATTATTGGCTTCGATGATTTGGAAGCTTCATCACAAATCCTGCCGCCTCTTACAACAATGCAAGTTCCCTTTATGGATATGGGGGAAAAAGCAGCGGATTATATTCTATCCTGCATAAATAAAGAAACCGTCCATGAAAAAACAGAGCTTAACGTTAATTTAATCGTCCGCAATACAACGGCTCCACCTAAAAACAACGGTTAATCAATCTTCTCTTCCAAATGAATCAAGGGGGAAATGGGCCCGCATAACAAAAGTGGAGCGGCGCATATCAATACCCCCTCCCCACTTTTCCATAACAGTTTCGACAAAAGTTAACGCGATACGAAAATATCTAGGTTTTTATTCACCATAAGAGATTGCCCATTGCTGCCGCCGATGCCAATCAACTGATCTGCACTTCTAACTTGACGATATGTGCGAGTATCAAGGTAATATTCACTAGCAGCCCCCTTCTCGTCTACGAACTGAACAGCTTTGGGATGAACAGCCGTTACATCCACCGCCTTTGGACCATTGATTGCCATCCAGCGACCTGACTTGAAATATTTCAGCTGACCCCTTTTATCAACAATCCATGGGAGGTCCGAATCATCGAGATCAATCCTCACGGCATCACCGGGAACTCGGATCCACACACCGTCGTTGGTACGATGTGTCTCCTCAGCCCCATTACGCATGTAATCCATATGATCCGACGGTACATAGCGATAAATCTGGTCATTTTGAGTCACAATCCACACCTCATTGCGCCCCGCACCAATGTCTTTAACAGGTGGTGCCTGGACCGCTCTCCAAACAGGGCCGTTCTCGTAAAAAACCTGACCTTTTGCATTTACGATCCATGCCTGCTTTGGGCGTGCCGTTACACGTATGGCTTGGGCGTTCATTTTCTGCCATGCTGGTGCATTTGCTGGCCATTTGTACAGGGTATAGCCATTAGATCCTTGTTGTGAGCCAACAGCATATCTGTTACCGAAAAGGTCCACCGCAACATCATGCGCCTTGCCGGGAATTTGCCCACTTGAAAGCCCCCCAGCCTCACGGCTCGGGTCCAAATCAGGGTTTTGAGTACCACCGACACCGTCCTCATTACTCGGATTCATTGTGCCGTTTGTTATCTGCACATTTATCTCATTTCCCAGAGCACCAACATGAGGGTAAATCACGACACACGCCGCAACACATAGACCACCGAGCGAACTCTTTAATATCGTTTTTAATTTCATTACCTCTTCACCTTTTTAAGTTTGCTTCTAGATTGTCGTACATCCAGATCACATCGCTTAAAAGGACAATAAGCGCTATTCTGACCTTTGTGTCCTAATGCGGCTATCAATGACCAAATTCGGATAAAATCGAAGGTCTTGTCAGACAAACTCTAACCGACCTCTAACTGCCTCCGCCACGACAGGTTTTAGGCGGCACAAAGTTTCCACCACTCAGCAAGAGCAGCATCGCGTTGGACTTTAAAATTGTCTCTTTTGGTTACATCGCTTTCCAGGACTTCACCTTCATGATCAA
>JABXIC010000106.1 GCA_013373265.1 Methylocystaceae bacterium
ATCCATGCGAAATACCACATGTTTTTCTCCTCATTGGTTAATAGGCGGAATGGCTTCGTGCTGTGATTTCTTCAACCGTGACTTTCCCCCACATGCGTGCGTAACACCAAACGGTATAGGCAAGCACGATAGGTAAAAAGATCACGACCGCCCAAAACATCACCGTCAACGTCAAGTGACTTGAAGGGGCATCCCACAACGTCAGGCTGGAGTTTGGCTCTATGCTGGAAGGCATCACAAACGGGAACATGGATAGACCCGCTGTAGCAATGATGCCCGTCATACCCAAGGCGCTTGTCACAAAGGCAAACCCCGGTCGTTTAAACAAGGATAAGAGAATGGTCAGGGCAATTCCCGCAAATCCCAATACAGGTGCCAACATGGCAAGAGGATACGTGTCATACACTTTTAACCACGCCCCGGTTTCCACAATGACCTCTTTGGCCAGCGGGTTTGGTAAAGCATCCAACGGCGGTTGTTGGGTGACAGTATATCCGTCAATTCCAAAGGCAACCCAGACACCCCCAAGAGCAAAGCAGACAGCTGCGATGCTGCCCATAATCATGACCGCACGCACGGCACGTGATGAGATTGGATCTTCTGTTCTCAGCTGTAACCAAACCGCCCCATGCATGGTCAGCATGGCAAAACTGATGACCCCACATAAAAGGGCAAAAGGATTAAGCAACGGCAATAAAGCTGTGAGCAAAGAACCTTCATAATGTGCCCGCAACATATCGTCTAAATAAAATGGGACACCTTGTAAAAGGTTACCGAAAGCGACCCCGAAGATAAGAGACGGCACCGCACCACCGGCAAACAGTCCCCAATCCCAAGCGTTACGCCAACGTGCATCCCCTATTTTAGAGCGATAATCAAACCCGACAGGTCTGAAGAACAAGGCGAACAAAACCAGCAGCATCGCCATGTAAAAGCCGGAAAATGCCGCCGCATAAACAGCAGGCCATGCGGCAAAGATCGCCCCGCCCGCGGTGATAAACCAAACTTGGTTACCATCCCAGTGCGGACCGACAGTGTTAATGATGACACGTCGTTCCTGATCATTCTTACCAAGAAAGGGTAAGAGATTACCAACGCCCATGTCCATACCGTCTGCAATGGCAAAGCCGATCAGCAAAATGCCGACAAGAGCCCACCATATCAGTTTCAATATTGCATATTCTAAAATCATAATCAGGGTTCCTCTTATTCAGCCGGTTGCATGTGCGGAGAAGACGTTTCCCCAAAGTAACGCCCTGTCCCCAATGAAGCGGGACCTTTACGGGCGAACTTGAACATGAGGTAAACCTCGATGACCAAGAGAAACGTATAAAAGCCAACAAAACCGATCAGACTGAAGATAAGATCACCTGTTGTCAGACTGGAGGTGGCAAGAGATGTGGGTAAAACCTCACCAATGGCCCAGGGTTGACGGCCATATTCAGCAACAAACCACCCCATTTCACAAGCCAGCCAAGGCATGGGGATCGACCAAAGCAGCCCTTTCAAGAGCCAGCGTTTTTCTTGAATGTTGCGCTTCACGGTATAGTAAAAGGCACAACTGATCAGCAACAGCATCGTAAAGCCAAAGGCAACCATAATACGGAAGGTCCAGAAAAGCGGCGCAATCGCAGGGATCGTATCTTTCACCGCCGCCTGAATTTGCTCCGGTGTGGCGTCCGTTACATTTTCCGTATAAGTTTTGAGCAAAAGGCCATAACCGAGGTCTTTTTTATGTGCTTCAAAAGTGTCAAGAACAGAAGCAGATTTGTCCCCATTGCGAATTTTTGACAACGCCCCATAAGCAAGCATACCGGAACGAATGCGTTCTTCATGTTCGGTCATCAAGTCTTTGATGCCGGTCACTTCTTTGTCCGTTGAACGCGTTGCAATCAAGCCCAATGCGTAAGGAACTTTGACCGCGAAATCCGTAGATTGCGTTTCATCGTTTGGAAAGCCGAAAAGTGTAAAGGGCGCCGGCGCTTCCAAGGTGTCATATTCCGCTTCGATCGCAGCAAGTTTCACCTTTTGCACATCACCCAGTTCATACCCGCTTTCATCACCCAAGACGATGACAGATAAGGCCGATGCAAGACCAAAGGCCGATGCGATGGCGATGGAACGTTTGGCAAAACCAACATCACGTCCTTTTAAAAGATAGAACGCGCTGATACCCAAGACAAACATTGACCCCGTCACATAGCCTGCAGCAACAGTATGTACAAATTTCACCTGAGCAACAGGATTCAATACAACGTCAAAGAAACTAGTCATTTCCATGCGCATTGTTTCTGGCGAAAATTCTGAACCGACAGGGTTCTGCATCCAGCCGTTGGCAACCAAAATCCACAAGGCAGACAGGTTTGATCCAAAGGCGGCAAAAAACGTCACCATCAGGTGCTGACGTTTTGTCAGTTTGTCCCAGCCCAGGAAGAACAGACCAATAAATGTGGATTCAAGGAAGAACGCCATCAATCCTTCAATCGCAAGCGGGGCGCCAAACACGTCCCCCACGTAATGGGAATAATAAGACCAGTTGGTTCCGAATTCAAATTCCATGGTCAGGCCCGTGGTCACGCCAAGGGCAAAGTTAATACCAAATAGCTTTCCCCAAAACTTGGTCATATCCTTGTAAATTTCATTTTTGGTCATCACGTAAGCAGCTTCCATGATGAATAAAATCCAGGAAATACCTAAAGTCAGCGGTACAAAGAGAAAGTGATACATTGCAGTGGCAGCAAACTGCCATCGCGAAAGTTCGATAAATGTTTGATCTAACATATGTTAGGCTCCAATTTAATCGTCTAACGACAAGCATGATCCAGCAAATAAAAGCAGGGCTCATTCGTCATCTATAGTTTTGATTTGATTTTAAAGTGTGTGTATCGACTTATACGATGGGTGGTGCGCGCGGAGCCGTCGCAATAATGCTATGCTGCGTAAACAAAAACGCAATTTCAGAAGATGCCTGATTTGATATTTTAACGACATCGACATGATAAGTAATTGTTGTCGGTAAAACAACGGACCCAACACATTGGTCTAAAGATGTAACAACACATTTGTCACAAAAAAAGCCTGGTACGTTTGGTGCCAACGGCTCTTCAGAAGAAGAGGTTTCGTTCAGATTCGCATAACAAATGCTGTTTCTGAGTTGAGCAATAAAGTCCGCATTCTTATCACTACCCGTTTCAAAAACAATAATCGGGAAAAGGACCTGAAAGACAAACGCAATAATCAGTATCGCAGAAAGGTCTGGTGCGATCCTGGTCGTGATTGGCCTTCTATGTCCGTTTCTTTGCATAAGAAAGAACCTTAATGCGTTTGTGAAGCCATATCCGCCCGATACGCCTTAATGGCATGTAAGGGGTCGGCTTCATCTGTTTCTACAACGTCAACATCAAAACGCTTTAAACGTTTTTTAAACTTGTCGCCGCAGCTGCCCGTCAGCAATACATCCACAGCATAAATCGGATGAATCGCTTTACGGTCGTATTCTTTTAATGACTCTTCAATCGGCAAGTCAAGACGTTTCGTTTCCTCAATTTGTTCATTTGCGTCAACAGAGTAAATGATAAAACGTCTTGTTTTTGCAGCATGTTTAGTGATTGTTTTAAAGTTCTGGCTTGTCACACCTATCAACATCATAAAATTCCTTTATAGATTTGAACGATGAAACAGACTCTATAGAACCTTTAAAATATCCTCATTGATTATTATCAATCCTTAATTTTACGCATGATCAAAGCCTTCTTGTAAATCCGTTTACAAGAAGTGTCCCGCGAGGTCGCACATTTCTACAAGTTTTATTTCCGCCCACGTCCATCTCCAGCTGTGCAAAGACCTTTTTCATATTTTCAGGCAAACGAGATATGACTTCTTGATGGAATTATCTATGCGTTCGCCTTCCCTGTCACTGAGTTGCTGCATGAAATTGGTATATTCATGAACAACCTTCTCTCCATCGTTTTTGAAGCTGTCAGCATATAAGGCGGGTAAAGAGCCATTCTTGGAATATTGCAACAAACTATCCACCGTGCGGGTGTTGGCAGAATGGGCTTCATTCTCCACTGGTTTAATCTTTGATGATTGGAACCAAGGGTTTGCTTTCGGCTTTTGTTGTTGTGCGACCTGTTCCCACATCTTTGTCGTTGGCTTTTTGAGCTTAGGCATCTTAACTTCAGGCAGGCCTGTAAGCGGTTCAATTTTAAGCACTTACGATTTCAGCAAACACCTGAATCATTGAGTAAAACCATCACCAAAAATTGTAAATCGAATATTTTCTCTAACCTGTTCATATGCCAGTATAGGATGAATTATTTTTACTCACATGAGCGGGACCAAATGCAGAATATCGCCATATACTTATTTATTTTCGTTACGACAGTATTTTCTATAAATGCTTCAGCATCTGCAGATACATCTAAAGAAATTATAAACACGCTTCGCAAAGCTTGGGAAACAAACGACTGTGAACGCGCTAAATCCTTGATGAATGAATTGAATACAGCTCCTTATCAAGCTACCTATTATTTCTATCAAGCTGAATCTTTTGAATTTGGTCACTGTACTGAGAGAAATATCGATAAAGCTATTACCGCATATAAAAAGTCTTACAACCTTTCCCGATTATTTGGTGCAATGCAAATAGGCACCTTGTACTTAAATGACAAAAACGATCTAGAAACCGCACAAAAATGGTTCCGAATGGTGGCTGTTCTGTATGGACCGGAGGAGAAAACAAATGTTGAATCCGATGATCGTCACCGTATGTCGGAAGCCCTAAAACAGGTATTTGTACATTCAAGTTTTGGCAACCGCGAGTTCCCTAAAAAGGAGTTCTCTGAAGCTCTCACTTGGGCTGCAAAATTAGAAAACAGCAAAGCGGGAGAAAAACTATATAGATACGCTTTAATATTTGAAAATGGAGAAGATGGGTATCCAGCTCACCATCATGCTTCATTTAAGCTTCTCATGAAAGCGGTTGAATTAAACTATCCACCTGCTGCATGGCATTGGGCTAAACAACTCATGAAGGAGGTAAAGGCGGGCAAACGCCCTTTATATTCTCCTATGCCCGCATTAGAAGTTGCAGCGCATGGCGGCATTGTAGATGCACAGGTGCAAGTAGGACGGACATACAGGGATATAAATAAAAAGCCGCGATATTTAGAAAGAGCTTATGAATGGTTTATTTATGCCCGTAAAAATGGTGCTCACATTGATGATGAAATTGCACAATTGGTACGCAGAATAGATCAAACAAAAGCTGAGAAAATAAGAAATAATATTGAACTTAATGGCAAAGCACCGAATTAAGGCGTAGAGATCGCCTACCAAAAACAGGGATGCACAGGGTATTTAATTAGGCGTTTATCCCCGCAATTGGCGAGACACTCCCCAAAGCCCAATTCATTAAGCAAGCCATCACCAAAAATTGTAAATCGAATATTCCCTCTAACCTGTTCATATGCCAGTATAGGATGAATTTTCTTTATGGGTTCAGATTATGTTTAGAGTGATTCTTACAATTTTTGTTGTCGGACTATCCACAACGGCACTTGCAAATGAAAATACTGATCGTCTTTGGAACGACTTTAACAAAACGATCATCAAAAATGATTGTAAAGCATCTCTTGTCAAACTCGAACATTTAATCAAAATCGACCCAAATATGGCCTACGCACAAAAAGCGTTTCTTTATGAAAAGGGACGCTGTCTCCCTCGTGACATTGATAAGGCAATACAAAACTATCAGATGGTGCCAAAGGAAAAGATTGATAG
>JABXIC010000185.1 GCA_013373265.1 Methylocystaceae bacterium
CAACCTGCACGGCATTACCGGCAGCTATATTTCTATCTTGCAAAAATCCCTGCGCCATCCGGGGAAAGTTCTTTTGGGTGCCCTTGCACTTTTGATTTTTGTTCAAATTGTTTATGCTAATTTTGGTAAGGGCGTTGAATTCTTCCCGGAAATTGAACCGGAAAACGCCATCGTACAAATTCGTGCACGCGGTAACCTGTCTGTGTGGGAAGAAAAAGAAATTATCGAAACGGTTGAAAAACGCATCCTGCCGATGACCGAATTTAAAACCGTGTACACCCGAATTGGGGAGGCCGCCCAAGGCGAACAGGCTGAAGATATTATCGGCACAATTTCATTAGAATTTGTTGATTGGGATAAACGTCGTCCGGCTGATGAAATTTTCAAAGACATCATCAAACGCACTGCTGATATCGCCGGCATTCAAATTGATGCACGCAAACAGGAAGAAGGCCCCCCCACGGGCAAGCCCATCAACCTGCAACTTTCATCGCGCAAAACAGAATTGTTAGAACCCGCAATCGCCAAAATTCGTGCGGGTCTTGAACAAATGGACGGCATGATCAATTTTGAAGATTCACGTCCCCTGCCCGGCATTGACTGGGAATTAGATGTGGACCGTGCTCAAGCAGCTAAGTTTGGCGCCGACATAGGACTGGTTGGTAATTTCGTACAGATGACCACATCCGGTTTGAAACTGGGGGAATACCGCCCGGATGACACCGATGACGAAGTGGAAATCCGCGCCCGTTTCCCTGTTGAAAACCGCACCATTGATCAGTTGCAAAATATCCGCATTAATTCCGATGCGGGCACGGTGCCTATTTCAAATTTTGTCACCCGCACGGCAGAACCGCGCACTGGTAAAGTCAATCGTGTCGATGGTTTTCGGGTCATCTCCTTAAAAGCCGATGTCACCCCCGGTGTTAATGTCGATGCAAAATTGAAAGAAATTAAAAGCTGGTTGGCAACGCAGGATATCGACCCAGCCATCCGCATCAAGTATAAAGGTGAAGATGAAGAACAACAAAAGGCCGAAGCCTTCTTGGGGAAAGCCTTTGGTGTAGCCCTATTTATCATGGCCATCATTCTGGTCACCCAGTTTAACAGCTTTTACAGTGCCTTATTGATCTTAAGCGCAGTCATTATGTCCACCATCGGGGTTTTTATCGGCCTCATGATCACGGGCCAGCCCTTTGGCATTGTCATGGGGGGCGTCGGCGTCATCGCCCTTGCCGGGATTGTAGTAAACAACAATATCGTCTTGATCGATACCTTTGATCGTTTAAAACATGAAACAGGCACCATCTATGAGGCCATTATCCTGACAGGGGCACAACGCATGCGTCCCGTCTTATTGACCACTGTCACAACCATGTTAGGATTGGTGCCCATGGTCATGCAATTGAACATCGACTTTTTCACCCGTGATATTTCCTATGGTGCCCCATCCACACAATGGTGGGTGCAACTGGCAACGGCCATCTTCTTCGGGCTTGGATTCGCAACCGTTTTAACGCTGGTTGTCACCCCATGTGCCCTTATGCTGCGGGCAAATGTGCAAGAATGGCGGGAAAATCGAAAAAATAAATGATAATCTTCAACAACGCATAACAACCAAAGAGATTCAGCAGCCGCAAGGGTTCAACCCTGCGGCTTCTTTTTTAAGGTGTGCGCGCCGTCATACTTCTTTAGGGTTACATCTTTCATAATAGTTATCTGCAGATGAATTTCACTATTGGATAATACCGACATGGCCAGCCCGTACCGCATCAGACATAAACCGTCAAAACGAACATCCAACAAGATTAAAACCCTTGGACTGGTCTTGATTGTCACTACTGTCTTTGCTGCATTCCTCTATGCTTATCTGCGACATACGCCACAAACAGCACCTGAAAAACAAATCGTTTCAGACTTCCCCGACATCCATGCAGAAGATTTGGGCAAGACCCCAAAAGAACTTAAAGACAAGTATCCTGAGCTCTTTCTCAAAACCAATCATCTTGGACAATTGGTTGCCAGCCACACCCTGAACGGGGCACAATATATCATCTGGTTTGTGGCTGATCATCAGGTGCAGCGCGCCTTTCGGGTCAAAGCCCAAAAGACTTACACCTCGTTCGGTGAGAAAGAAATTCTAGATCACTTCGGGCAATTATACAGTCGCCCCTTTGATACCAGTTGCACCGGAAAAACAACCTACAGCGAAGAAAAATGTCACTTCAAATGGTGGGTGCGTAAAAGTGTCTCTTTAGATGTTTTTACCCGCCTGTTGCCAGACCAGTCGACCTTTTTAAGTGCCATTACAACAGATACCTATTTGACCAGTAAATTTCACGAACAGATCAAATCCGTCCTTCCTGTTCAATAAAGATATCAAAACCATCAGTAGAAAATAATGCAAAAGTACGAAAAACTAAGCAATAGCCCCCTATACGATAGATAGTTTTTGTTCCTTTTTCATTACTCTTCTGCACATTTGATCTGTTCAAAAGAACACGTAATCTGACGATAAGAATTGTTTTTCGTAATCTCAAAGGAGATTTCTATGCAGTCAGATTTGTCATTTTATATTGCCTTAGATGGCGCCCCCTATCCGGTCCGTTTTGATCCAGAAGTTCTAGACGAATTTTCACGTGATCACGCCGATTCAATGGATTTAGAATTGCGCAAGTTTTCGGACGCATGGTTCGGACCTACTTTTTTTCTGGACCGTGAAAACCGTCTTGGCGTCATTGCACAGCTTATTCGCGATGCCATGAAAGAAGAAAATGGTGTCATGGTTGCCAAATATGTTTTGTGGATGGCCGCCCGATATCCAGAAATTTCTGGAATTTTGATCGAACAAGACACATATGAATTTATGGCGGATGCTTTTGACGATTTTGCCCCCTTAGGGAACAGCATCCATTAATCAAACGCCTCCGCCCCTGTAACACAAAGTGGCGGAGCATCGTATGGGGAAAGTTGGAAGCACACATATATGGCTCGATAAAACCTTTGATGAAACACTTAGGTTATTAGAAGAAGCCAAAAATTACCACGCGCATGTCATTGCGCGCCAAGTCCGCCACCTCGTGCCTGTAGAGCGTCTGGATGTCACAACTGAATCCTTGCGCGTTACGACCCGGCTTTCCCATACGATGGCTTGGCTCATCAGTGAAAAAGCCATCTTAAACGAAGAAATAGAGCGTGCTGAACTGCAAAACCGTTACCCGCCCCTTTCTGAGGAAGAGGTCTGCATGAACACGATCCCCCAAAGTTTTAAAATCTGCCCACGTGGCTTACAAAGTTTGCTCAGAAGAAGCCTTGATCTCTTTGAACGTGCTGCCCGCCTCGAACAAATGCTGCGTGAAAACACTAAGACCGTTTATCATTAAGAACCAAGAATTTCTTCCACCAGCGCAATCCAATAACTCGCCCCGATGTGCAGCACATCGTCATTAAAATCAAAACCGGGGTTATGCAGTAAGCAGCCACCGGGAATGCCACCCGTGCCCAACCAAACATAACAACCAGGCTTGGCCTGTAGCATATATGCGAAATCTTCCGCGCCCATACTGGCGATCGGGTTTAAATCCACTTTATCCGTCCCAACAACCCTTGATGCCGCTTTTGCACATATTTGGGTCTGTTCCTCATCATTGATGGTCGCAGGATAACCGCTCATATACTTCAAATCACAGGTGGCCCCGTGGGCGGCACAAACACCATCGACGATGCGTCTAATGGTCCCTTCCAATTGTTCACGGACCTCTGGCCTAAAAGAGCGCACCGTCCCGCGCATGACCACCTCTTCCGGGATGACATTCCAGGTATGTCCGCCATTGACTTGCGTGACCGAGACCACAACCGCATCTTGCGGATTGAACACCCGACTGGAAATCGTCTGTAAGGCCAAGATGATCTCAGCAGAAATCACAACCGGATCAATGCCCAAATGCGGCATTGCCCCATGCCCACCTTTGCCCATGACCTTCAGTTCAATTGTATCGCATGCAGCCATCAATGGCCCGGCCTTCATCGCCATGGTACCGGCAGGCATTTCGGGCCAATTGTGCATGCCAAAAACAGCCTGTGCGGGAAACTTATCAAATAAACCTTCTTCAACCATCACCCGGCCACCGCCTTCATTTTCCTCTGCTGGTTGAAAAATGAAATGCACCGTGCCTTTAAAATTTTTATGCTCAGATAAATACTGTGCCGCCCCCAACAACATGGACATATGACCATCATGACCACAACCATGCATTTTTCCCGCATGTGTGGAACGGTGGGCCACGTTAGTATGTTCATCCATATTCAACGCATCCATATCAGCACGTAAAGCAATGGAAGGGCCGTCCCCGGTACTGAGTGTTGCCACCACACCTGTCTTGGCAATGTTGCGTGATACGTTCAGTCCCATTTCTTCAAGGCGGGAGGCAACAAAATCTGACGTTGCAATTTCTTCAAAAGCCGTTTCCGGATGCGCATGGAGATGGTGACGCCATTCCTTCATCATCTGAGACAATGCACTTTCACTTGAAATTTTCATGACAAAGACCCTATATGGATTGCGAAAACTCTGACTTAAGACTATATTTATTGCAACGCAATAAACTCATGTCCTTAGTGGAGCATAATTTAATATGACACGCATGTCCGTGCCCAACGTAAAAAACAGTATCGACCGCGCCATTCACGCAATGGAAGGTCGCATGACCAACGGGCTTTCACCAGCTTCCATCATGGTTGCCTATTTTGACTGGCTTGTCCATATGGCACATTCGCCGGGCAAAGTCAGCGAAATGTCTGAAAACTTTGCACGCAAAACCCTTGATTTCAACATCTGGGCAGCGCGCGCAACCATGGACACGGATATCCCGGATTTCATTCAGCCTTTGCCGGAAGACCGTCGTTTTCGTGCCGATGAATGGAAACAATTTCCTTTCAACGTCATTGCCCAAGGCTTTCTGTTAAAAGAACAATGGTGGCATTACGCGACCATGGGCATCCCCGGTGTTTCCAAACACCATGAAAACATGGTGTCTTTCGGGGCGCGTCAATGGCTTGATATTATTTCACCGACCAACTTCCTGGCGACAAACCCGCAAGTCTTGAAAACCACCATGGAACAAGGCGGTCAAAACCTGATGAAAGGTGCAGAAAACTTCTGGAAAGAAGTCATGCACAACATCACAGAAGACCATAATGACGGTGACAGCAAATATAAAGTCGGGGAAAACATTGCCTGCACCAAAGGAAAAGTAGTTTACCGCAACCGTCTGGTCGAATTGATCCAGTATGAACCGACAACCAAAAAGGTTGAAGCCGAACCCATCTTGATCGTACCAGCCTGGATCATGAAATACTATATCCTTGATCTGTCACAACATAATTCATTGGTCAAATATCTGGTGGATAAAGGTCATACGGTCTTCATGATCTCTTGGCATAATCCGACCGCCGTTGACCGTGATCTTACTATGGAAGATTATGTGGTTGATGGTGTGCTTCATTCATTGGATGCGATCTCTGCTATTATACCGGATCAAAAAGTGCATGGTGTTGGCTATTGCTTAGGCGGAACGTTGCTGACGATTGCTGCTGCTGCCATGGCACGTGATGGGGATGAACGCCTTAAAACTGTTTCCCTCTTCACAACACAAACCGATTTCTCAGAAGCTGGTGAACTGACCCTGTTTATTGACGAGAGCCAAATTTCCTACATGGAAGACATGATGTGGGAACAAGGCTACCTTGACTCAAAACAAATGTCGGGTGCCTTCCAATTGCTGCGCTCATTTGATTTGATCTGGTCAAAAATGGTCAGCGAATATCTGTTGGGTGAAGAGCCTCGCGTTAATGATCTCATGAGCTGGAACGCAGATGCCACCCGTATGCCTTATAAAATGCATACGGAATATCTGCGTCGTCTGTTCTTAAACAACGATTTATCTGCCGGACGTTTTGAAGTCCATGGCAAACCGATTGCCGTCTCAGATATCCGCACTCCGATCTTTGCCGTTGCCACTGTAAAAGACCATGTCGCCCCTTGGAAATCTGTCTACAAAATCCATCAATTGGTCGACACGGATGTGACCTTCGTTCTCACCAACGGCGGACACAATGCCGGGATTGTAAACGAACCGGGCCACCCGCGCCGCCACTATCAAATCGCCACCAAGCTGGATAACGACAAATACATTCCGGCCAATGAATGGACACAAACCCATCCAGAAATCGAAGGCTCCTGGTGGGAACCTTGGCAAGAATGGATCAAAGAAAAATCATCCGGCCCCATCGCCCCGCCCAGCATGGGCACCAAAGACGGCGACTACAAACCCGTCTGCGATGCCCCCGGCACATACGTGTTCCAAGAATAGGCAGGGCACGTTCTGCGTTTATGTAAAAAGGCCTTTCCTGCCAAGGGGAAGGCCTTTTTTGTTGAGGTCACCCACGACCTGTCGCCCGCGCATCCTATGTCACCCCGCACTTGATGCGAGGGCTGGAGGCTCACGAATGAAGAGCAAAATTAACATCTTATAGTAGTTTTAATTTGAATATTTAATAATGAAACGTATAGTGTTTTTAGAGAATAACGTTGAGTGCCCCTGCAATGACGGTTTCAAAAACTGAGACTAGTGTAAAGTCAGGACAATACGAAAATTGGAAAATGGGACCTGCTAGGAATTTTAGTTTGAAAGTAGCCTTGAAACTGCAAGGGAATACTAAAAAAGCTAATAACCAAGCTGCAGAATAGAGCATCTCCTTATGGTTAATTTATGTAAAACCTTGTCGCAGGTATGTATGTATTTATTTGTTTTTTTGCTTTTTACAGTTCCTGCTTTTGCTTCTGATCCAGGGTGGATGGTTGGAAAACACCTAAAATTGACCTACAGCGCCAACGATGCGTTGTGCGGTGAATTGCTCAAATATTACGATAGCAATTTTATGACGGCGGAAGAGATACGACCTGGCGGTCATGCAATAAAGAACTTTAATGCTGTTCAACGTTATAATAGTCATCCGTTCTTTCTTCAGAATTGGGAAGATGCCAGCCCCTATGTTGTTGAAAAGAAAGATTGGCCTCCTCTTAAAATATCTGAAGCTGATGTGAACAATGATGGCCGCTCCGACTTGATTTTATATCAAGAATTTGATCATAAAGAAATAGAGATTGCGTCAAATCTAAATACTGTTGATGGACTGAGTTTACAAGCCTTCAAAGCAAAACTTTGGAGGAGAAGCTATCCTGATGGATCGTATTCAAAGAGAGATTTTAAAGAACAATATTCTCAAGAATTTGTAGAAAATGTTCCTTATTTAAGGCGAATTTCTTTGAGTGGGGTTGGTAGTTATTCAGACCGGAAAGATCTTTATGAGAAAGTTGTCGACCATCTCATTCTGCGAAAACATCCTGACTTCCCATCGGAATATAACGGACGTCTCGCAGATGTCCCTAATTTTTATTTTAGATGGACAGCCAAAAGTGTGCTTCGATTTCAAGGACAAACCTATCTGACATACGTCGCATTCATACCGGATAAACGCATGGGCGGAGTTTACCACTGGGGGGTTGTCACAAAGTTGAACCCAAACTGGACACCGGAACATATTTGTTATTTCAACATCAATCGCACAGCAGGGCAATAGGGACAAACGATGACTACAGAAGATTTTTTACAGTTCGTGGGATACTTCCCGATCTTTTAGTTGAACACCTCTAAATCCCTTCTTCCATTGGCCCGCATCAAGTGCGGGTTGACACGGTTTTATAGGCTGCAGGATCAGTTCCCCCTCCCTGAGCTCACAGCCAGAGTTTAAGACATCTCGCGACCATCATCTCTGAGCACCACGTAAATCGCGGGAATGACCAGCAATGTCAGAACCGTGGAGGAAAACAGTTCCGGGGACGTATAGGAAATTAAATTACGTGTGCCTCTTCGTTATTCGTTGTCATAATTTTGGGAAATAATGAGGTTAGCTAAAAAATCTAATCTCGGTGCTGCCCCCTTCATTCTATTACAGTAGAAAATACTGCAACTTTTTCTTATGCTGTTTTAAGCAAGTGAAAGTGATTGGAACAGTCAATGAGAAAAGATCAAATTGTATATGACGACTTTGCAAAGGTTGAAATGCGAATAGGCCGTATCAACGACGTGAAAGAATTTACACGCGCCAGAAATCCTTCTTACAAAGTCGAAGTCGATTTCGGCGACTTCGGTAAAAAATGGTCAAGCGCGCAAATTACAAATTATTCTATGGAAGAGTTGGTCGGCAAACTTGTGACTTGTACAGTCAATATGCCACCACGAAATATTGCTGGTTTCCAATCTGAAGTCCTTATTATGGGTGCCGCAAACAGTAATGGTGATGTAATCCTCTTATCACCGGGTGCTGATGTGCCTCTTGGTTCAGAAGTTTTTTAAGTTCGGGGGATCGTTCCCGCTTTTTTAATTTGGCACCTCTACCCCCCTTCTACCCATTAGCCCGCATCAAGTGCGGGCTGACACGGTTTTGGGGTGTCTCGTGACGTTGATGCGTTGATGCAAGATCAAGCCCTGTCTCCACAGACAACAGCCAGAGTTTAAGACATCTCGCGTCCATCATCTCTGAGCACCACGTAAATCGCGGGGATGACCAGTAATGTCAACACAGTGGAGGAAAACAGGCCGAAGACCAACGATATTGCCAGACCTTGGAAGATGGGGTCTGCGAGGATAAAGGCGGCACCAATGATCGCCGCCGCCGCGGTCAGGAAAATCGGTTTGAAACGGATCATCCCGGCTTCCAGCAGGATATCGCGCAAAGGGCGTCCATCGTTTTGGCGATGGCGGATAAAGTCCACCAGCAAGATGGAATTGCGCACGATAATCCCCGCCAATGCGATGAACCCGATCATGGAAGTCGCGGTAAAGGGGGCTGAAAACATCCAGTGCCCCATCACAATCCCGATCAACGTCAACGGGACCGGCACCAAAATCACCAAAGGAAGTTTAAAGCTGCCAAATTGGCCGACGACCAGCAGATAAATTGCCAAGATCGCCACACCAAAGGCCGCCCCCATATCGCGGAAGGTGACATAGGTGATTTCCCATTCCCCATCCCACAAAAAGGTCACCTGATCTTCTGAAATCGGTTGACCGTGGTATTTGACTGTCGGCGGGGTCATATCCCCCCAATCGACATTTTCCAACGCGTCTTCAACTGCAAACATCCCGTAAATCGGGGCTTCATATTCTCCGGCGAGTTCCGCCGTGATCATTTCAGCGGCATAGCCGTCACGCCTGTAAATAGGATGGGAGGCAATTTCTTTTTTGAGGCTGACGACCTCACCCAGTTCCACATTGCCGTTGGCGCTGGGCACAGGCGTGCTGAGAATTCTTTCAGACATATGAAGATCGTTTTTAGGTAAACGGACCATGATCTCCATCGGGTCTTTGCCTTGCCCACGATGGGAATAACCGACCCTCACCCCGCCGAGCAATGCTGAAATCGTGTCATAGACGGCTTCTTGTTCAACACCATGATATTCAAGGCGTTCTTCATCAATAACCAATTTCAAACGTTCTGTGGGGTGACCAAATGAATCATCCACATCGACGATAAAATCAATATTTTCAAAGACCGTTTTTAATTTTGTTGCTGCATCCCGGCGCGTTTGTGCATCCGGCCCATAAACTTCTGCTAAAAGAGTTGCCATGACGGGCGGTCCCGGTGGCACTTCCACCACCTTGATGGACGTCCCTTGCGGAATGCTGACTTTTTTCAAAAGCGCGCGCACTTCCAGTGCAATGTCATGGCTTTCGCGGTCACGGTCATGTTTAGGCAAAAGATTAAGCTGCACATCTGCATATTCAGGTTTGTCGCGCAAATAATAATGACGCACCAATCCGTTGAAGTTAAACGGCATGGAAGTGCCGACATAGACCTGCATGTTCATCAGTTCGGGGATGTCTTTAAGCGTTTTCGCAACTTCCATTGAGACACGTTCTGTCGCTTCCAGGCTGGCCCCTTCCGGTAAATCCACTACCACCTGAATTTCAGATTTATTGTCAAAGGGCAGCAGTTTCACGGTCACGCTTTTGGTATAAAACAACCCGCAAGACACAACAGTCGCCACCCCAACGATGATGAGAAACTTTTTGGATTTTGCGCGATCTTCCAACAACGGGCGGGCGAAGCGGGCATAAAAGCGCCCCATCTTGCCCCCATCTGCATCATGGGCGTGGCTGCCTTCTTCCAACATGCGCCCACGCAAAAGCATCAGCAACCATGGCGTGATGATCACCGCCACAAAGAAGGAAAACAACATGGCGGCAGAGGCATTGGCCGGGATCGGGCTCATATAAGGCCCCATCAGACCGGACACAAACATCATGGGCAACAAGGCCGCCACAATGGTCAAGGTCGCAATAATGGTGGGATTGCCGACTTCTGCGACCCCTTCAATCGCGGCGTCTTTGACCGACCGACCATCTTTCATGTTCCAGTGTCGCACGATATTTTCCACCACGACAATGGCATCATCCACCAAAATCCCGATAGAAAAGATTAAGGCGAACAAACTGACACGGTTAATGGTGTAGCCCATCAGGTAAGAAGCAAATAACGTCAGCAAAATCGTGGTGGGAATAACCACCGCCACCACCACCGATTCACGCCAGCCCACAGTGAAGAAGATTAAAATAACGATGGAAACCGTCGCCAGCCCAAGGTGAAACAACAGCTCATCTGCTTTTTCTGTCGCTGTTTCACCGTAATTGCGCGTCACATCCACTTGCACACCGTCGGGTAACAAGCCACCCTTCACTTTTTCCAAGCGTTCTAGGATGTCATTGGCGACAAAAACCGCATTAGCCCCTTGGCGTTTTGCCAGGGCAACCGTCACCGCCGGCTTTTGCAGGAGTTTGCCATCTTCACCCTTTTCCATCTGCCAGACACGTCTTTCTTCCGGCTTGGAACCCACAATCACCGTGGCAACATCTTTTACATAAACAGGTCGCCCGTCATGTGATGTCAGCAACAACATGCCGATATCCGGCATGCCTTGCAGTGTCTGTCCGGCAATGACTGGCAAGGATCGGTTATTCTCACGCAAACGCCCCATCATGAAAGAGCGGTTGGCGTTTCGGATTTTTTCCGTCAACTGGTTTAACGCAATCCCATAAAGGGCCAGACGTTCCGGATCTGGTTCAACACGTATTTGATCCGCACGGCCGCCCACAATATAGGTCAGCCCCACATTATCAACTTTGATCAGTTCATGCTGCAATTCATCAGCAATGGAAAAAAGGGCATTGTCATTCCAGCGTGCCAGTTCTTTTTCCTTAGGTGACAAGGTCAAGGTGACAATCGCCACATCATTGATCCCCCGCCCGACGATCAACGGTTCGGGTATGCCATAAGGTAATTTTGCCAGATTGGCGCGGATTTTTTCATGCACCCGCAAAATTGCATCATCTTCAGAAGTCCCGACCAAAAAACGCGCGGTGACAATGACTTCATCATCACCGGTTTGGGAATAGACATGTTCTATCCCATCAATGCCTTTGATAATGTCTTCCAGTGGTTCGCTGATCAATTCAACCGCATCGGTTGCTTTTAACCCATTAGCAGACACCATGATGTCCACCATAGGCACACTGATTTGTGGTTCTTCTTCACGTGGCAACATCATCAACGCGACTGAGCCAACAACGAGTGAGGCCAGCAACAACAGCGGCGTCAAAGGGGAAGAAATAAAAACTTTGGTGATATGACCGGAAATACCGAGTTTCATGACTTGGCCCTTCCCTATTCTTGTGCCGAGGTCAGCAACAATTCGTCACCATCATTTAAACCGGACAGGATTTCGCAAGCGTCCGCCCTTTGCTGACCGGGTTGCACCACAATGTCGCTGCCATCTTTCAAATGCACAAAGCTGAGGCCATATTTTACAAAAACATAATTGCAAGGGATCAGTATGGTTTCGCGTTTTCCCGTAGAAACAAAGACCTTGATCCGTTCTCCAATAAAATAATCACCAATATTATCAACATTCACATCCGCAACCACGCGCCCCTTTTGCATTTCAGGATAGACCTGACGGACAACCCCTTTGCGCAATGTGTCACTGTCAAGCTCACTCATACCGCGTTGGCCAACAAAAACACTATCGCCGACATTGATAAAACTGGCGTGACGTTCCGGCACTTCAATGCGCAGAATATAATTTTTATCTGCGATCATCGCGATCGGTTCCCCGGGTAAAATGACCTCGCCTGACGTAATCTCAACACGGATCACCCGGCCCGTTGTGGGCGATAACACCGCACCCTCACGTTCGCGTTGCGAGACCAATTCGCGTTCCGTTTCCATGGCCTTCAGGTTCTTGACCACCACATCCAAGTTGGTGCGTGCTTCATCCAGTTTGGCTTGCGATCCTGCCCCAGCCTTTCTGAGTTGCTGTGCCCGGTTCAAGGCAATTTGTGCCAGTTGTCGTTCAGCCTGTAATGATGAAATACGCGCTTCGACGGCTTGAATTTCAAGATCAAGTTTTTCATCTTTAACGCGGGCAATGACTTCACCAGCCTGCACCACGGATCCTTCATCCACCAAAAGCTCCGTCACTGTCCCGCCGATGCGTGCACGCGCAGGAGAAAGATCTTCCGTCTGTACGGTTGCCAAAACAGCTTTGCGGTCATCGACCATCTGCTTGCTAATCAACAATGCATCTTGCGCCATTGCAAATGAATTCAAAGCCATGAACAAACCGACAAACGAGAGAACAAAACGCATTTTCATCTTTTATTTCCTTGAGATAATTCGTATTGACAATAATATCAAATATTACTAAATTAGCAACTATGAATATTGATGTTTTTGCAGATAAGGCAATGGCCGCAGCAGAATTGCTCAAAATGATGGGCAATGAACGACGCCTTATGATCTTATGTCAGCTGGGAAATGGTGAAAAATCCGTTGGCGAACTGGAAAGACTTGTCGGGCTAAAACAATCCGCCTTATCGCAACATCTTGGAAAATTACGTGCAGAACGGCTGGTAACAACGCGCCGGGATTCACAAACAATTTATTATTCGCTGGCTTCACAAGAAGTCACCGCATTGATCGAAACCCTTTATGGGCTCTACTGCCCCACTTTGGAAGAACAAGGATAAAACATGGCTATTGATCGTTTCGTCATGGCATTTGCAGGCGCGGTTATTCTGCTTTCACTTGCCTTAACTTTTTACGTTCACCCAAATTTCTGGTGGTTAACTGCCTTTGTCGGGCTTAACCTGTTTCAGGCTGCCTTCACTGGTTTTTGCCCCTTGGCCATTATCTTGAAAAAGATGGGTATCAAACCCGGACAGGCTTTTAACTAATCACACAATGCACAGACCAATACCGCTTTAACGCGCTGGTCTGTGTATGTCTTCTATGGCAAATTCCGGTATATCCTCATCCACATCATGAGGGTCTTGATGGATCAAGATTTCTGCATCCGGAAAGGCTTCGGCCACTTTTAATTCAACTTCATCAGAAATATTGTGACTTTCACGCAAGGTCATATTGGCATTGAGCACAAGGTGTAGCTGGATAAAGCTATGTGGTCCGCTGGAGCGGGTGCGTAAATCATGCAAGCCCATGACTTTTGGGTTTTGTTTTACGATATCGCGAATAGCAATACGATCTTCGCGCGGGAATTCCCGATCCATCAACAAATCCATCGCATCGGATGCAATCTCGCGCACACTGTAAAGAATATAGATTGCGATTACACAGGCAACCAACGGGTCAAACCAAAGCCAATCCGTATAAACAGCAACCACCAAAGCGACAATCACACCCGAATTAACCAAAATATCGGTCGTATAGTGTAATGAGTCTGCCGATACCGCGACTGATTTTGTTTTACGCACCACGTACTTTTGGAAAACAACCAAGGCAATGGTTAAAACGATGGAAACAATCATCACTATCACCCCCATATCGCTATTCTCGATTGATTGGGGATGTAAAAACCGTTTTCCAGTTTGAAAAATCAAAAATAACGCAGAAGCGAAAATAAACCCCGACTGCATCAAACCCGCCAAAGGTTCTGCCTTGCCATGACCAAAACGGTGTTCTTTATCGGGCGGTTGCAAGGCAAAATGTACCGCCACCAAGTTTACCATAGAGGCACCGGCATCAAGGACAGAATCAATCAAAGTTGATAGCAAACTGACAGAATCAGTCGATAACCACGCATAAAATTTAAACGCAATCAGAATTGTCGCCACACAGACCGATGCATAGGTCGCGGCCCGCATCAACTGCGGTTTATCTAACTCGAGTTGGGTGAAAGTCACCGTTCTGTATTCCGTCTAAATATTACCTTAGGGGAACAAACGCGTTGTTTCCCAATTTTCCCCAGACCATTTATACACGATCCGGTCATGGAGTCTAAAATTTTGATCGGCCCAAAATTCAATTACCGATGGTTTTACACGAAAACCGCCCCAAAAATCCGGCCTGGGAATTTCACCAATCCCGAATTTAGCGGTATATTCTGCGACACGTTTTTCCAACTCCCAACGGCCTTCCATCTCTTGCGATTGGCGTGAGGCCCAAGCCCCAATTCGACTGACGCGGGCGCGGCTTTGAAAATAAGCATCCGCTTCTTCATCACTGACCCGTTCAATGACGCCTTCCACGCGCACCTGTTTACGCAAGGACTTCCAGTGTAAACACAAGCTAACATGCGGGTTTTCCATCAATTCTCCGGCTTTGCGACTGCCTAAATTTGTATAGAAAACAAAGCCGCGTTCATCGGCACCTTTTAACAACACCATACGAACTGAAGGCACGCCCTCTTTCGTTGCTGTTGCTAAAGACATGGCATTTGGGTCATTAATTTCCTTTTTCTCTGCTTCTGCCATCCAGTCATGAAACAAGGAAATTGGATTAGGGCTTTGCGTCACGGCGAACCTGTCCTAAATTAGTAAGAGAGAGTATAATTCAGCAATGACACCTACATAGTCATTTTTAACCCAATATGAAAGGCTTAAACTATGTCTTTAGCGAAGTTTGCATGCGCCGTTGCCGCCATTGCCATGCTCAGCGCCTGCGAAAACACCATGAAAGACAGTCCTAAAGAAACTGTCGGTACCATTATTGGTGCAGCCGCTGGTGCGGTAATTGGTTCTAATTTAGGGAAAGGAAAAGGAAATACCATTGGCATAGCACTCGGTACCTTAGCTGGGGCGTGGCTGGGAAATTCAGTCGGCAAAAGCCTGGATGAACACGACAAAATGATGATTGAGCAAACCACACAACGCGCATTGGAAAACAAACCTGCGGGTCACACATCATCCTGGTCAAACCCGGATTCCGGCAACACGGGCACAGTCACACCGACAAAAACATATTACGCCTCAGACAAATCCGAACCCTGTCGTGAATATACAAGTACAGTAACAATTGATGGTCAATTAGAGACCATCACAGGCACCGCTTGCCGCCGCCCCGATGGCACGTGGCGGACCATTGACTAAACGGCATAAGGCGATTAAATCTAGCCCCGCAATTGGTAAGAAACAGGAATAAGAACAAAAATGAAAGACCCTTATAAAGTTCTTGGCTTAACGCGTGAAGCCACACAAAGCGATATCAAGTCGACATATCGTAAGTTGGCGCGTCAGAACCACCCTGACATGCATCAGGGCGATACCAAAGCTGAAGAACGCTTTAAGGAAATCCAGTCGGCCTATCAATTGCTCTCAAATGAAGAAAAACGCGCCCAGTTTGACCGTGGACAAATTGATGCAGAGGGCAACCCGACATTTCGCGGTGGCGGCTTTGGCGGTGGACGCCGCCGTGGGGCGGGTGCTGGCGGGGCAGCCGGCGCCAATTTCCACGATATTTTCAAAGACTTTGCCAGCCAAGCCCGTGGGGGCCGCGCAGGTGCCGGTGGTGAAGACCCGTTTTCCAAGATGGGGGGCGCCGGTTTTGGTGGCTTTGGCGGTTTTGGCGGTTTTGGTGAGGAAACCCACCCCAAACAAAAAGGTGCCACAGTTAATTGCTGGCTTGAACTTGATTTTGCAGAAGCCGCACGTGGATGCAAAAAATCCGTTCGCCTGCCGACAGGCAAAGAACTCAGCGTCAACGTCCCAGCAGGTTTTGAAGATGGTCAATCCCTGCGCTTAAAAGGTCAAGGGATGCCCGGACTGAATGGCGCACCCTCCGGTGACGCCATGGTGGAAATCCATATCAAGCCGGACCCGATGTTTTCACGCAAAGGCAACAACATCCATCTTGATCTTCCAATTACGGTACCCGAAGCCGTGATGGGGGCAAAGATTGAAGCCCCAACCATTGACGGCCCGGTCCATGTAAAAGTGCCGGAAAATGCCAATTCAGGCACCACATTGCGCCTGCGCGGACGTGGCATCAAAGATAAAGACGGTAATCGCGGGGATCAATATGTCAAACTGCGGGTGATGCTGCCTGAAAAATCTGATGAAGAATTTAAAGAATTCGTCAAATCATGGGCAAAACGCAAACCTTATTCCGTGCGTGCAAAAAAGAACTAAATGGTTGAAGTTTATATTGATGCAGATGCCTGTCCGGTAAAGGATGAGGCCCTTAAGGTGATCTCACGCCATAACATAAAGATTCATTTTGTCTCCAATCAATGGCTGCGTCTGCCGCAAAGCGCGCTGATCAATATTGTTGTCGCCCCTGAAGGACCGGATGAGGCTGATAACTGGATTGCCGAGCATATCACCGATCAGGACATCTGCGTCACAGGCGACATTCCGCTGGCAGATCGCTGCATCAAAAAAGGCGCGATCACCCTAAACCACAACGGCAAGTTCTTTACCGAAGAAAGCATTGGTATGGTCCTCGCCACCCGCGACCTGA
>JABXIC010000169.1 GCA_013373265.1 Methylocystaceae bacterium
AGGTGCGCGCCTTTTACGCCTTGATATTGGCGCTGTCAAGCAAGCCGTCTAAGAAACCAGACTGCCCCATAAATCGTAGTCTTCAGCATGTTCAACCTTAACCTTGACGATATCGCCGGGGTTAAGGTCACATTCACCATTGATATAGACTTCACCGTCAATTTCCGGTGCATCCCCTTTGGTACGCCCGATCCCGCCTTCTTCGTCCACTTCATCAATAATAACATCGAAGACCTGGCCGATTTTCTTTTGCATGATGTCGTCAGAAATCTGGCGTTGGAATTCCATTAGGCGGTTCCAGCGTTCTTCTTTAACGTCTTCGTCAACAGGGTCGGGCAGGGCATTTGCAGCGGCACCTTCAACGGCTTCGTATTTAAAGCAGCCGACGCGGTCGAGTTTCGCTTCTTCCAGCCAATCCAAGAGATATTCGAAATCTTTTTCGGTTTCACCGGGAAAGCCGACCACAAAGGTGGAACGAATGGTGATTTCCGGACAGATTTCACGCCATTTTTTGATGCGTTCCAAAAGTTCAATCTGATTGCCCGGTCGTTTCATTGCCTTCAACACTTTAGGCGAGGCATGTTGGAACGGGATATCCAGATAGGGCAGGACTTTGCCTTCGGCCATCAGTGGAATAATGTCGTCAATATGGGGGTAAGGATAGACGTAATGCAGACGTGTCCAGACCTTTAAATCCCCTAAGGCATTGCATAAGTCATACATTTTTGTCCGGACAGCTTTGCCATAAAAATCGCTTTCGGCATATTTTAAATCCGACCCGTAAGCACCTGTATCCTGTGACACGATGAGCAATTCTTTCACACCGGACAGGGCAAGGTTTTCTGCTTCTTTCAACACCTCACCCGCAGGGCGTGAGCGTAATTTGCCGCGCATGCTGGGGATAATGCAGAACGTGCAAGTCTGGTTGCAACCCTCTGATATCTTTAGATAAGCATAGTGCCGTGGCGTCAGCTTTATCCCTTGTGGCGGGATCAAATCCATATGCGGATTATGTAAAGGCGGGGATGCTTCATGTACCGCCTGCATCACCGATTCATATTGATGTGGCCCACTGACGGCAAGCACACCGGGATGGATTTCACGTATGCCTTCTTCATCAACGCCAAGACACCCCGTGACGATGACTTTACCATTTTCGGTTAAAGCTTCGCCAATGGCATCAAATGATTCCTGTTTGGCGCTATCGATAAAGCCACAGGTGTTTACAATAACGGCATCTGCCCCGTCGTATGAAGGCGAAATTTCATAGCCTTCTGCGCGAAGTCGTGTCAGGATGCGTTCAGAATCAACCAGCGCCTTTGGGCAGCCAAGGCTGACGATGCCAATTTTTGGTATGTGCTTGCTCATGCGCGCTTATATAATCCCAAGAAGACGGCAAGTAAAGAACAGGTGAAGGAAGAAATTATGAAATTGGTACGCTTTGGCGAAAAAGGACAGGAAAAACCCGGTCTCGTGGACGAAAGCGGCGAAATCCGCAGCCTAGAGGGGCATGTTGACGATATTACGGGTGCAACCTTGTCTGAAGCAAGTTTGCAACAACTTCAAGCCATTGATATTGAGACCTTACCAATTGTTAAACCGGATCGTTTGGGGGTGCCTGTGGCACAAATCGGTAAAATTCTCTGTATCGGTTTAAACTATTCTGACCACGCTGCCGAAGCAGGCATGGCAGTGCCCAGTGAGCCTGTCATATTTACAAAAGCCACCAGCGCCCTGAATGGCCCCAATGATGATATAATTTTACCGCGTGGCTCTGAAAAGACCGATTGGGAATGTGAGCTGGCTTTCGTGATTGGCAAAGAAGCAAAATACGTTAGCGAAGAAGATGCCTTGGATTATGTCGCGGGCTATACCATCATGAATGATGTGTCTGAACGTGCCTTCCAGCTTGAAAGTACAGGTCAGTGGGTCAAGGGTAAATCCTGTGACACTTTTGCCCCTTTAGGGCCATGGTTGGTGACCAAAGACGAGATCGCGGATCCGCAAAAATTATCTATGTGGCTGGAAGTCAATGGCAGGCGTTATCAGGAAGGTTCAACAGAAACCATGATCTTCGGTGTTAAACATCTGGTCAGTTATCTGTCACGCTTTATGTCTTTACAGCCGGGTGATGTGGTTTCTACCGGGACCCCACCGGGCGTGGGCATGGGGATGAAACCGTCTGTTTACCTGAAAGATGGTGACAAAGTGATGCTCGGCATTCAAGGGCTGGGCGTACAAGAACAATCCATTAAAGCTTAAAGGCCATCTTTTTTCTTGAGTTCGGCAATCTCTTTTTCAACACGTTCTTTCAGGACAGGGTTGGTTTCATATTGATAGCCGAGCTCTTCAAAGGTGGGCACGCTATCGGGGGCTTGGGTCCTTGGATCGTTTTCCTGATCCAGTGCGTTATCCATATTGAACTTACCCAAGCCATCTTGGAGTAGTTTTTTGATATGATCGTCGTCACTCATGATTTTAAAAACTCCTCTACAATATTAATTTGTGCTGCTTTGTTGAGAAACGGTGCATGACCGCAAGCGGGTATTTCAACCAATTGTGCTTTGGGGCCGATCGTCGTCATGCGCTCTGCCCATTCGGGTAACAAAAGGTCAGACCCAGCACCACGTAACAAAAGCGTGGGACATTCAATTTGTTCATACAAATCCCACATGTCATAATCTTGGGGGTGATGGACAAATTGTTGCACCATGGCGGGGTCATAATGGACGGTGATTTTACCATCATCCATGCGGCGATAGGATGTTTCACACATCAAACGCCATTCGTCGTCTTTGAGATATCCATAGGGCGTATAAATGGTTCTCAGATAGTCTTCCAACTCATCCATGGTGTCAAACGCGGGGGGCTGGCCTGCATAGGTTAAAATACGTTCGACTGCCGGTTTTGCCAATTCTGGTGCGATATCATTGATGACCAGCTTATTGATGTTCTGCTTCAAGGCATTGCCGGCAAGCCTGATCCCTAAGGCACCGCCCATGGAGGTGCCAATATAATCAAACATGAATAGTCCGAATATTTCGCATATCTTGAGGGCAATTTTTTCATAAAATTCAAAACAATATTCATTTTCCGGATGTTTGGCCCATTGTGACAAGCCCCGACCTAATGTATCGGGGCATAAGACGCGATAGTTTTTTGAAAGGGCTTGGGCGATATGATCAAAGTCCCGTCCCGTTCTGGCAAGACCATGCCACATCAAGATGGCATTGGGGTTGTCTATCCCCCATTCCGTCACATGGATTTCGTAGCCTTCAACGCTTACGTAATGGGAAACGGGTTCTTTTTGTTCAAACATGGCATCACCTGTCAATGGTATAGGGTACATTTGTAACAAACTAAAAGCCTAAGGAAAACAGCCGGAAGATACTTTCAATGAAAAAAGAAAAGGCTTCTTGCTAAGTTCTAACAAGAAGCCTTCGTTTGGGGACGTCATTTAAAATAATCTGACGAATGTCGAGGTACATTGATCGGGGGAAAAGGACCCTCAAAAACCATTCATATTTTAAATAACTTGTTTGCATCATATTCTTGATAATCTGGTTTGAAAATCGCAAGGATTACGCAAGTCGGCTACCTATTAGTAGGTAGTGGGAATTTATATATAACGTGCTATGATCGGGATCGTTTTTCAAATGGTTGCAGATGTTTAGATTAAAAATCCTTTTTTTGGCCGTCGTACCGCTGTTTTTGGCTGTTAGCGTCATTGTCTTTATTTTATTTTTTCAATCCAACCGTTTGATTGAAGAACAGCTCTATGCGGTTGAAACAAATGTTATTGCGGCAAAAAGCGAGGAATTAATCGCTTATATGGAGATGGCCCTGACGGCGGTGGACCATGTCTATCAAACCGCAGGGGATGACGATGAACTGGCTAAAGAAAAAGTCAAAGCCATATTAAATGAGCTGACATATGGCGAAGACGGGTATTTCTTTGTTTATGCTGGTGACGGTACGGGCCTTGTTCACCCGAGCCAGCCTGAAATTGTCGGGTTGAACTGGTGGGGGCTGCAAGATAGCCAAGGACGTCTTGTCATTAAAGAATTGACCGAACTGGCACGCAATGGCGGTGGATTTTACCGCTATCTTTGGGAAAAACCATCAACAGGCAAGGTCGCAGAAAAGCTTGGTTATGCGACCTTACTTAAAAAATGGGACTGGATGATTGGCACCGGCATTTATCTGGATGATATATATAAGCAGATTGAAGCGCGTAAAGCTGAAATTAAAAAACGCATTGAACGTACCTTTACCCTGATTTTATGGATTGCCATTGTTGCTGTTATTGGCGTGTTTTTGTCCGGTCTTGTCATTCATGCCAATGAACGTAAACTTGCCGACAGTAAGTTGAAAGAATTGACCCAAAGGATCGTTGAATTTCAGGAAGAAGAACGCGGACGTGTATCGCGTGAACTTCATGACGGGATCAGTCAAATCTTGGTTTCTGTAAAATACTCTATTGAATCTGCTATTGGTAAAATTCAAAAAAGGGCCGATGATGCCATTACACCAATGGAAAAAGGGGCACAAGGGTTAGCCAGTGCGATTGCCGAGGTCCGACGGATCTCACGTGACTTGCGACCTAGTGTCTTAGATGACATTGGCCTGTCGGCGGCTCTTGATAGTATGAGCCATGAATTTGGAGAACGTACAGGCATTGAAGTGGTTTTTAAACGGCATTCCTTTACTCGGCAATTGGGACCTGAGGTTAAAACCACGCTGTTTCGGGTGGCCCAGGAAGCTCTGACCAATATTGAACGACATTCCGGTGCCTCACGGGTGATGATTGAATTGGTAAAGCGCGTTGATGGTATTCGGATGGTTATTTCCGATGATGGTGTTGGCTTTGATGTTTTGCGTATGGAAGGGCGAAAAAACGCATTTCAAGGTATAGGCTTGCGAAATATGCAAGAACGTATAGAGTTTCATGGGGGAGAAATGACAGTTTGGTCTTCACCTGATAAAGGCACTGTTGTTGAGGCACGCTTCCCTAATCGAATTTTACAGGCAGATTAGAAACAATGATCAAGAACGAAGTTAAGATCCGGGTTCTTCTGGTAGATGATCACCCGCTTGTTTTGGATGGTATCCGTTCGCGTATAGAACTTGATGAAACCATTGAAGTTGTGGGGGAGGGTCGTAACGGCGAAGAAGCTTTAAAACTAGCCGTAGAAAGAAAACCTGATGTCGTTTTGATGGATATCAGTATGCCTGTTATGAACGGGATTGAATCTGCTGGTCGCTTTGCAACGGAATTGCCCGATATAAAGGTTCTCATGCTGACAATGCATGACAACCGGGAATATATCACCAAGGTGCTTAATGCAGGTGCCAAAGGATATATTTTGAAAGATGTTTCTTCTCATGAAATGATTGCCGCCATTCAATCTGTCTATGAAGGCAAAACATATTATAGTTCAGGTGTAACGGACATTTTGTTGAATGAAGGTTCAAAAAAAGAAGTGCCGTTGACGGAACGGGAAAAAACCATTCTTTGTCTTTTGGCAGAAGGCAACAGCAATAAACATGTTGCGCGTGAACTTGATATCAGTGTCAGAACTGTAGAAACGCATCGACGTAATATCAAACGAAAGCTCAATTTAAAAACATCGGCTGGGCTTGTGAAGTATGCTATAGAAAATGGTATCGTTGAGCTGTAATATCCAAAGCACAAATACAAATAGCGAGATACGACGTGGTTGATGATATCCCCAATATGGATGCAATTTTAGCGCAGATGAAGGATCAATTTCTTGATACTGCGATAGAGAAAATCAACCTTCTCAATGAAATTCTAAAAAAACTGTCTGCTGGTAATCAAGGAGACCAAGCTTTGCAGGATCAATTTCGCCGTGAGGTTCATAGCCTTAAGGGCATGGGCGGGACCTTTCAAGTACCTTTGGTCACCGAAATCTGTCAAAAGTTTGAACTCTATCTGGAAGGGGAAACCCATTTCAACGAGAGCCTTGTAGAAGGTTGTCACCAGTTTATTGGTCGCCTAACAGATCTGATTAATAACACGCAAGATCAAAACGATAATACATCGATGGATTGGATCGGAGGACTTCCACTAAAAAATGATGCTGTTGAAGAGGCAAAACAGGCTGATTCGAAAAAAATAGTTGTGTTGGTGATTGCTTCAGACGCGTTGGCGAATGACATAAAAGTAAATTTTGTGGAAAATGACTTTGAGGTTATTGTTTATCGTTCTGCTTTCGCAGCTTTTGAATATGCATTCATGAATGCACCGGCTGTTTTCATCATCACGGAACAATTGGGAGAGGTGAATGGCGCAGAAATCCTACGTGCTCTGCATGGTGTGAAGTCTTTGTCACGAACAACATTGGCGATGGTTTGTGCTGACCGACGTGAGGCTTTGAAAGAAAATCTAAAAAGTGTGCATTTGTTATCTGAAAAAAATATCGATAATGACATTATGAACTTCATATCAATCATTGTTAGTGCCTAGAAACTATTTCAATTTTCTATCCAGACTGTTAGCATGTCAAAACGGTTAAAGTTGGAGGGGATTTTTTCAGTTTGGTTCGTTGATGGACTGGCCTGAGAAGGTTTAGAGATATTCATGAATGACGCCTTTTCTATTCAGTCAGATGGCGATAAAGTTGTGATCGGACTTGTCTCTATTTTGGACATGTCTGTGGCAGATGATTTTTTGTTTCAATTGCGCGAAGGCGTGGCAGGGCATAAAAACTTAAGTTTGAATGCCCAAAATGTGGAACGTCTCTCAACACCGTGTGTGCAGATAATGCTGGCAGCCGCAGCTGAAATAGAAAATAAAGGTGGTCGTTTTACAGTGGAAAACACCAGTAAAGGTTTTGAGCGCAGTATGCGTGAATTGGGTCTGTCAGATCATCTAAAAAATTGGAGAGCAAATTAATGGGTTTACGTGTGTTGGCTGTTGATGATTCCAAAACCATGCGTGATATGGTTGGTTTTACGCTACGTAATGCAGGACATGAAGTTCTGGAAGCGGGGGATGGTCAGGAAGCGCTTGATAAATTGGGTGATGATCGTGTCGATCTGATTATTACGGACGTAAACATGCCGCGTATGGACGGCATTCAATTGATAAAAGAATTGCGTTCCAATAATGTTCATAAAACAACGCCGATTTTGGTTTTGACGACGGAGTCCGATACAGCCAAGAAAAATGAAGGGCGTGCAGCGGGTGCAACGGGTTGGATTGTAAAGCCATTTAGCCCCGAAAAATTATTACAAGTTGTCGCCAAAGTTTGCCCCTAAGTTTAAAACACGAGAAAGGTACGTAAGATAGTGCCTCAAGATTTTGATTTAGATCAGTTTAAATCTACTTATTTTGAAGAATGTCATGATTTATTGGCAGCCGCTGAAGAATATCTAGGCATTTTACAAAATGAGTTGAATGACGTTGATGTGGAGACACTTCACGCGATTTTTCGCTGTGTTCATTCCATCAAGGGGGGGGCTGGTACCTTTAATTTTACGGATCTGGTCAGTTTCTCTCATGTGTTTGAAGCATTGCTTGATAAGTTGCGTGATCGCAAAATTCAATTGACGCCAGAGTTGGTTAAAACACTTTATAGCGCTAATGATGTTTTGGTCACCCTTGTGCAAATGGCTCAAGATAATGCAGTTGTTGATCCTGGTATTTGGGAACCAACTGCAAAAGCGCTTGAAGCCTTTGTGGAAGGGACGGCTCCCGTTACTGAGAAAAAACCAACCGCATTTGCTGGGTACAATAAGACTGCGCAAGAAGAGGAAGAACAAGGGTGGGGGTTGTTTATTGATGAAGAAGATGACCTTGCCCCCGAGATGGATTTGACAGCAACTCTACAACCGAAGTCAATTCCAGAACCAGAACCAGAACC
>JABXIC010000156.1 GCA_013373265.1 Methylocystaceae bacterium
AAGATATCCGCCACCGCCATAATGCGCGATGGCACTGACAGTTGTGCAGCATCCAATTGTCTGGGATAACCCGTCCCGATCATGGTTTCATGGTGGGTGCCTGCATATTCAGGCACACGTTCCAATTGCGGCGGGAAGGGCATTTTCTCCAGCATGGCAATGGTCTGCATGATGTGTTCGCTGATTTTAAAACGCTCTTCTTCCGTCAATGTACCGCGTGCAACGGATAGATTGTAGAGTTCCCCACGATTATAAAGGTTTTCAGGCACAGGCAGTTTGAAATCCAAATCCGCATATTGTTTTTCCACATCCCGGCTGCGTGCGATGATGTGATAAGCACGATCCACCAATAGATTTTCTGTAACGGGTCCGGCTTCACAATCGGCATATAACGGTTCTTCTTCATGGGACAAACCAAGGCGAATATCAAAGTTACGCACCCATTCTTCCTGTGCAATTTCTTTCAAGCGCTCAATCTTATCGCCTGCCATGAATTCGCCACCCACGTTGCATTCTGCCACGAAGCTATATTTTTCAATCAAATCAGCTTTGCGATCTTCATAAGCTTTCCACAAGGCCTCTTTATCGCCCCCGTCTGCCAAGCCTTTGTAGTAATCAACTTCTGCATCACGCAACAACACTTCAAAGCGGGTTCTGATTTCGTGGATACGGTTATAAATTGTTTCCAGCTTGGTGGCCTTATCGACCACATATTCAGGTGTCACCACCTTGCCGCAATCATGCAGCCATGCCCCAATGGAAAATTCGCGCCATTCATCTTCATTTTGAAACGCAAAGTCGGCAAAGATACCATCATCACGTTCACAGGCTTCTTCTGCCATCATGATTGCCAGTTCAGGCACACGTTCACAGTGACCGCCTGTATAAGGGCTCTTGGCGTCAATCGCGCCGGCGATCAACTGGATCATGGAATCCATCAGTTTTTCCTGTGCTTCCAGAAGCTCCAGATTATATAAGATGGTTGCGGCTTGTGCGCCCAAAGCTTCGACAAAACGTAGAATATCTTCGCTAAACGGAATGACATTGCCTTTATCATCTTTACAGTTGATCAATTGCAGCGCACCAATTGGCTTGGCGCCACGCGGCATTAACGGAATCGTCAAAAACGATTGAGAACGATAATCGTTTATCTGATCAAACGTCTTGGTCCCTGAAAAATCAAAGTCATCCCGATTATAAGCGTCTTCAATCAAGATTGATTGTGTTTTCAACACGCTATGGCTCACCACGTTATGGTGGTTTTCATTTCCATTCTCATCATAAAGAGGAACAGGGTTTAAAGTAATTTCATTACCTTGCGTGCCCCCGGCAGCAACCCCCAAAGTATCATTGCGAATAATGCGGAAATTCAGGGCATTTCCTTGAATTTTATAAAGTGTGCCGCCATCGGAATTGGTCAACTCCTTGGCCCCCAACAACACCATTTCCATCAATTTTTCAGGATCACGTTCTGCCGATAGGGAAATGCCCAACTCCACCAAGCGATTCAACTTACTTTGTGAAATTTCCAGATCCTGCGTTTTACTACGCAGGGACCTACGCATTTCGTCAAAGCTTTGTTCCAACTCAAAAAATTCTTTTATCCGCGATGGTTTGCGATTTTTGGGCTCAAAATTTAAATCTTCAATTTCTTGTGCATCATCCGCCAATTGTGTGACACGATTTGCCATATGCTGACTGAAATAATAAGTTGCTGGAATAAACAGAAGCAAGCAAATCAGCGTGGTATATCCAACCTGCCTTTGCATCAAAATAAAGTGTCCATTAAAATCCGCGACAGGGGCAACAACGACAACCTGAAAAGAAGCCCCTGCGTTTAAACTGGACCCAACCTTTAAATAATAGTCATTCCCAGCCACCTTGAAGCGATGCATCCCTGCCACACGACGTTTACTCACTTCAGCCCAAACAGGGTCATCCGTGTTCGCAATATCTTCAAATAATTTTACGCCATGAACATGATCAGGTTTGGCGATCACACGGTAATTCTTATCCGTAATAATAACTTGGCTGTTTTCGGAGATTTTTGTTGTTTCAACAGCTTTATTAAGTTGTCGCAAAGTCAAATCGACACCAGCAACACCTTTTTTGTCATCGCGTAACTTGGCAGCTGTAATGCCCGACTTTTTCAGCGAATTAAAGAGATAAACATCCGACAAACTGGCCCCATCAGATTTTATCGCTTCCGCATACCAAGGCCTTTGACGCGGATCATAAGCCGGATTATTTTCATTTCTGGAAGACACTACTTTATAAGAATCATCTAGAAACAGCCATTTCTGTATTTTTTCTCCGGTCTCAGTAAACTCAATAGAACGCAGAATCCAGTTTGTAGCCGCAGGTGCTTTATGTACGGAAAGAATTAAATCATCATGATGGGCTGAGATGACCTGCATGAAACGTCCATCATCATATCCAAAATAGATGGAATAGAGATCCTGATTGCGTGTCAGAATTTTGAAGATTGTGCGTAAAGAAGAAGACGCGGTTATATCTTGTTCATTAAATTCAATTTCATCCAAACCCGACACCAAATGCGCGGTATCTAACGAATCATTAATAACGCCAACTGTACTTTGTTCAATCTTTCCACAGGCTGATTTAAAAAGTTCCGCCGCCGCTTCACGAGAAGCGACATCCCCCACAGCACGGATATTTAAATAAATCACAAGTGAAAGTGTACAAACCACTGCCAAAATAGCAACGGTCAGACTAACCTTAAAACGAACACGCATGAGCCCAAATCTTTCCCCAAAGATACAACCTAGGTATATTAACAAGAACTTATCGTTTGCGATACAACCAATATTCGTCTAAACCCACATTTTATGAAAATCGGTTATTATCAACTATACATCATTTGATAATGCGTACTTCTTGATGAGGGTATGGAATAACAACATTGTTTTCTTTAAACTGTTTCCAGATTTGATATTTAATTTCCGCACCAACCTTGTTGCGCCCGTCATCAATACCTTCCATCCAAAATTCGATCAGGATATTAATCCCGGAATCAGCAAACTCTTCAATTTCCGCATCAGGATGATATTGAATGTCCTCATGTTCAAACCCCACCACTTGCGGATGGCTGGCGCAAATATTACGCAACAAGGTAAACACCATATCCAAATCCGTATCATAAGAGACTGAGACATGTAAGGCATAGCGTTGCAGCAGATTTTCATGAGTCCAGTTGGTAAAAGCTGTGGTGATGAAACGCTCATTGGGCACCATCACATCCTTACCTTCGAAAGTGCGTAAAGTGGCGGAACGCATACTCAATTCTGCCAAATGCCCCGCTTTACCATCCTCCATTTCAATATAATCGCCAATCCGAATGGTTCGATCCGTCAAAATGATAATGCCGGAGATGAAGTTTGAAGCAATCTGTTGCAAACCAAAACCCAGCCCAACACCAACAGCACCACCCAAGACAACCAAAGCCGTCAGATCAATCCCGGCAATTTGCAAAAAGATCAGACCAACCGCAATAAACAGCGAAATCTGAAAGGCTTTAAGCGAAAGTTCCTTTGCCGTATCGTCCAGCGTTATCTTATCGCGAATAACTCTTTTACCGACAGAGTTGGACGTACTGCCCAACCAAAACAAAATCACGCCAAACACCAGAATCCTGACCAGCGTCAATAAATTGAACGAGATGTTCCCGACTTCAAATTTGGCCTTTTCCAGATACATAACGGTCTCGTCTAGGTAGCCGATGATATACAAAAACAACATCGGATACAGGAGGTAGAGACAGATAAACTTCAACAGGCCATCGCCCATGCGTTCTACAAAAAAACGATAGAGAATGATCAAAAACAACAAGCCCTGAACAGCCTGAATAAAGCCGATTGGATAGGTGTTTTCTCCCAAAATAATAATGGGAATAAAAAGCAACAGCGCGATGGTAATAGGGAAAATTGCCGCACGAAACTTTGCCACCGTGTCATAAACCGTCACGATCCAGTTTCTATGGAAGTCCGTGTCTTTTTCAAATTGTCTTTGAATAAAGCTGTTGATCAACCAACTGACAAGAACAACCACCAAAACAGCACCGACTTGCGTGGCAAACATAGATGATGTGGTATAGGAAATAACTTGCTCTTGTGCCTTATGCCACCAATTCAGAAACGCTTCCATCGAGACCTCTATTTGCCTTTTCAACCAGGTTCACCCAATCATCTTACTCATTACAGTTTGCGATCATACACACGACATTACAATCCCTTATTCAGTTAAGTTTTTTGTATTGGTTGAATGGATCAAAACTCTAGACGTGCTTTGATCTTCAATGTAACGTATTCACAAATTAACATATAACAATAACAAGCGTACGCCGCAGAATATGGGAACGTTACATCCGAGCAGGAAAACATGTCATGATCCAAGCAACATTCAAACGCGCCTTTCAAAAATTAAACGATAAAGAAATAAAAGTTTTAGCCGAAAAATCGCGTGATTTGATTTTCCAAGATGGTGCCCATTTAATGGTGGAAGGTGATGAGCACCACCAGATTATGGTGATTATAGACGGTGAAGTCCGCGTTATTAGAATCAATGAAATCGGTAAGGCAACAGAACTCACGACCCCTTTAACGGTTGGTGACAGTGTGGGGGAAATGTCTTTTGTTGACCATGGCGGCGCAAGCGCTACCTTAATTGCCAAAGGTGATGTTGTTGTCCAGGCCATCGATCATGAACTCATTCAGGAACTCGCCAATGATGACCCGACTTTCCTGCAACGGTTTTACCATTCCCTGCTCATCACTGTGATTACCCGTTTGCGCCAGCTTGACATTAAAATTTCATATATGGGTTAAGAATGGCCTATCTCTATCTTGGCATTGCCATCATCGGTGAAGTGGTTGCCACCAGTACTTTGAAAGCATCCAACCAATTTACCAACTTTTGGCCGTCTTTAGTTGTTGTGCTCGGCTACGCGGTGGCATTTTATTTCATGACACTGACCATTAAAACCCTGCCCATCGGTATCACCTATGCCATATGGTCCGGTGCTGGTATTGTTTTGGTGACATTGGCGGGCACATATTTTTATAAACAAATTCCCGACCTGCCTGCACTCATTGGCATTGCCCTGATCATCATCGGTGTTGTGGTGATTAACGTGTTTTCCAAAACCGTCGCACACTGATCATAATGATATTTATATATATGACGCTGTCATATTTTTTCAGTCTGAACGTCATGAAAGCTTCATAGCGCTGAAACATTCCTGAACGAGTTTCTGTCGTAATTTATTTACAGACATTAACGATCAGTGATGAAATATAATGACGCAATCTAACGACAATTTCCTAGATGTTCGCCTTGCCCGCACTATAGAAGACGTACGCGCAGCACAACGCTTACGTTACCGTATCTTCTTTGAAGCTATGGGCGCTGTACCAGATGCAGAAGTGGCCTTGGCCAAACGCGATTTTGACCGCTTTGACGACTATTGTGATCATCTTCTGGTGATTGATTGTGAAAAAGAAAAAGCCGGTGAAGAATTTGTCGTCGGCACATATCGTTTACTTCGCCGCAGTGTTGCAATGGTGCATGAAGGATTTTATTCTGCTGATGAATTTGATCTATCACATTTACAAAACTATCCCGGTGAGATCGTAGAACTGGGACGTTCTTGTGTTGATCCGGACTATCGTGGCAAAGCCGTGATGCAACTTCTTTGGCGCGGTATTGCCGAATATATCACCCAACACAATATTTCTTTGATGTTTGGTTGCGCAAGCTTCCCCGGCACAGACCCGCAAGCCATGGCCAGCGCCCTTTCTTATCTGCATCACCACCATAGCGCCCCTCAAGAATGGTCGCCACGTGCATTGGACAGCCGTTATGTCGATATGAAACTCTTAAAGAAGAAACAAATTGACTCACGCCAAGCGTTGCGCGAAATGCCGCCGCTAATCAAAGGCTATTTACGTGTTGGTGGTGTCATTGGTGCCGGTGCGGTAATTGATCATCAGTTTAACACGACGGATGTATGTCTGTTGGTTGAAACAGGTAATGTCACCGGGCGTTACCAACGTCACTACTTGCAAGATTCTGCTGATATTTCGAACCAGGCCAACACATGAGGCCGTCCGTCTTTCGCGGGATCGTTCGCACGATCTTGTTTTTCACCTGGACCATTTTATTGGTCCCGCCCTATTTGCTGCTTTTTATCTTGGGCCGATGGATCAGACGCCCCTTTGTAAGCTTGTGGCATCGTGGGGTCTGTGCCCTTATTGGAATGAAGGTTAACTGTCATGGAACACCTTATGAAGGTCCGCGAGTTTTGCTGGCTGGAAACCATGTTTCTTACTTGGATATCCCGATACTAGCTTCATGTTACGATCTCACATTTGTTGCAAAAGCCGATGTGGCAAGTTGGCCTGTTTTTGGCTTTCTTGCCAAAATCGCGCAAACCGCTTTTATTGAACGAAAACCATCAAAAGCGCGCCAACAAAAGATCGAATTAAAACAACGTATTTTAAACGGGGAACACTTGATGATCTTCCCCGAAGGTACCAGTTCAAAAGGCGATTGCGTCCTGCCCTTTAAAAGTGCGTTATTTGAAATGGTCATGGAAGACGACATGCGGGAGCATTGCGCCGTTCAACCTGTCACCATTGCCTTTAGCAAAACGCTGACGGGCCATGCGTTGGATGAAACCACGCGCGATAACTTTGCTTGGTATGGGGATATGACACTGCTGCCCCACTTATGGAATGTGTTCTGCCTAAAGGGTGTACAAGTCGATGTTATCTTTCATAACACAGCACTGGCAGCCGATTTTGCAGATCGCAAAACATTGGCCAGTTGGGCCGAAACCCGTGTTAGAGGGGGGATGGATGCTTTGTTAAACCAACACGAAACCTCAGATATCGCAGCTATCGAAGAAGTACAATTCAAAATTTCATAAAATATTTTTTATTTCCCCCTTTTAAAATAACCCAAAAAGTCGTTAAATATTATTCCTGATGTTTTTTTAAACTAGGAATGCTGTGCCTAAACACGAACTGAAACACTTTCTTGATCGCAGCGAACTCGCTGATTTTGAATTGGTGCCGACACCAACTTGGATATTTGACCTCGGAAATTACAAGTTTTGGTGGTCAAATGAAGCCGGGTTAGAATTTTGGGGCGTCAATAGCGTTCAGGATATGATTGATAAAGACATGACCAGCGACAGCGAAGGCACGCGCCGTCGTATGGAACAAGTCTTTGATAAAGCCGCCACACTTGGCAAATCAACAGAAAGCTGGACGACATACCCCAATGGGGTGCCCAAAACTGTCTTTATGTATCAACGTTCTCTCTGGCTGGGAGAAGAAAAATCACCCGGCATTATGGCCTTTATTTCAGAAGAAGTAGATTTGGGCCTAGAACCGGAAAACATGCTGCTGGTCGAGGCCACGCGCTATACATCGGTCATCATCTCCATCTTCACACCAGATGGTGAAATGATGCGCCAAAATCCGGCTGCTTCTGATGTATATGGTCAGGAAACGTCTTCTCTGAAGACAGATGTTCCTTTATTTGTGCGCCGTTTTGCCAACCCTGATGAAGGGCAAAGCATTTTACAAAAAGCCAAAAACAATGAAGGTACGCATGGCGACTTCATGATGCTGACAAAATTTGGCCCTCGCAAACATGCCGTTGATATTCGCGTCACACGTAACCCGCTGACGGGTGAATTTACCTACATTGTCACCGAAGACGATTTGACCGAACGTGTTCTTATGGAAGAAGAACTTCGTCAAGCAAAAGACAAGGCCGAACACAGCGACAAAGCCAAAAGCCAGTTTTTAGCCAATATGAGCCACGAAATTCGTACACCGATGAATGCCATTATCGGCCTAAGCCATTTGGCATCCAAAACGGATTTAAACGATCAACAACGTGATTATCTGCGCAAAATTGACGTATCTGCCAAAAACCTTCTCGGCATCATCAACGATATTTTGGACTTCTCTAAAATTGAAGCCAATAAAATGGAATTGGAAAAAGTTGACTTCGATCTGGAAGACAACTTTGAAAATTTAGGCAATGTCACCGGCTTAAGTGCGGAACAAAAAGGGCTGGAGCTTCTCTTTGCCATCGACAGCGATGTCCCCACATCCCTGATTGGTGATCCGTTACGTTTGGGGCAAATTCTTTTGAACCTGACATCCAACGCCATCAAATTCACCACCCGGGGTGAAGTGGTTGTAACGGCTCATTTGGTTGAAAAAAATGAAGAAGACGTGACCTTGCTTTTCAAGGTCAAGGATTCCGGCATTGGATTGAACGATGATCAAATCGCAAAACTATTCAAAGCCTTTAATCAAGCGGACAATTCAAATACTCGAAAATATGGCGGCACAGGTCTGGGCCTGACGATTTCCAAACAATTGACGGAAATGATGGGCGGGGCGATCTCTGTCACCAGTCAACCGGATCAGGGCAGCACGTTCCAATTCACAGCCAAGTTCGGTTATAAAGATATCAAGAAGTCATCTGTACGTGGCTTATCACGCGATATGTACAGCATGAAAGTGCTTGTCGTTGACGACAGCCGCGCCTCGCGTGAAATCCTACGCACCATGCTTGAACAGATGTCGTTCCGCGTCTCCTGCGTTGCATCCGGGAAAGAGGCTGTCCAAGAAGTTGAAAAAGCAATCTCATTAGGCAGTCCGTACGAATTCATCATCATGGACTGGAAAATGCCGGAACTTGATGGCCTGCAAGCTGCACGCCATATATTTGAAAACCGTCAATCCGTCTTTTTGCCTAAAATCATCATCGTGTCCGGTCAGGCTGGTAAAGCCGCAACCCTAAAACTGGATAACACACCCATTGATGCCTTCTTGCAAAAACCGGTGGGACCGTCTTCCTTATTTGATGCCATCATGCGCGCCCTTGGTCAGGAAATCCTGCTGGACCGTCCAAAACGTAAAAAATTGGACGATACACAAAAACACGAACTGGCGGGCACCCGTATTTTGTTATGTGACGATAATGAAATCAACCGTCAGGTCGGACGGGAAATTCTACAAGGCGCCGGGATTTTGGTCGATATGGCAGAGAACGGCAAGCAAGCCTCCGACATGGTCTTGAATGAACCGGACCCGCTTTATTACGATGCTGTCTTAATGGATATCCAGATGCCTGAAATGGATGGTTATGAAGCCACTGGTGTGATCAGAAGCGATGCCCGTTATAAAGAATTGCCCGTCATTGCCATGACCGCCCATGCCATGCAAAGCGAACATAATAAATGTCTCGAAGCTGGGATGAATGACCATTTGACCAAACCGGTCGAACCGGATCATATGTTTGAAACGCTGGCTAAATGGATTACACCACGCAAGAACAAAAAGGCACAAGCCGCCCCTGTTGCAACACCGACCCAAGCCCCTAAAAAAGACACCGCCTCACTACCCTCATCCCTTAGCGGGATTGACCTTAATAAAGGACTGGAACGCCTTGGTGGCAACGCCAGCCTCTATCGGGAGTTGCTGATGATCTTTAGACGTGATCGTTGTGATCTGGTGAAAGACATCAAAGTCGCGCTTGAAGATGAAGATCACGATAATGCCCGCATGATCGCCCATAGCATCAAGGGGGTGGCCGGGGCTATTGCCGCCGATACCATCTTTGACAAATCGCGCGAACTTGAAGAGGCCATCGTGCGTCAAAATGCAGACCTTAACCCACTCGTTGCAGAGTTGGAAAAGGCCTATAACGAGGTTTTAACCGCCATTTCTAATTTGGGCGATTCATAAAAACAGACCTGATTGCGCCCATTTTGTTTTGCCGCATATAAAGCTTCATCGGCCATTTCAATCATATCTGTTGGACGGATCATTTCATCCGGGATGATACAAGCTACCCCAACGCTGATGGTCACACGGTCTGCCGACAGACTGGTTTTATGTTCATCATTCAAATCATATATGGCTTGGCACAAACGTGTGGCAACCCGCTCGGCACCTTCTGGTGAAGAACTGGGTAAAATCACCACAAATTCCTCCCCGCCATAACGTGCCGCCAAATCCGTTGGTCGCAAGGCCTGTTGCCCCACAGCCTGAGCCACCCGTTTCAAACAATCATCGCCCGCCTGATGACCGTACGTATCGTTATATTGTTTAAAATGATCCACATCGCAGAGCAATAAGGTCAAATATTCTTTTTTGCGTTGGGCATGCAACAGGTCAGCTTCTAAGGAAATATCAAATGAACGTCTGTTTGGTAACCCGGTTAAGCCGTCTTTATGGGCCAAACTTTTTAACGCTTCTTCGGCTTGCTTTTGTTCCGTCATATCGCGCAAAGTTTCCACCACCGCGATCATTTCCCCCGCTTCGTCATAAATCGGACCGCAATTGATCGCCAGATAACATCTTTTAGAAGCACGCGGCATAACGGCCCAGTTTTCTGCGCGCACGCCAATAAAAACATCTTCTCTAACCGAATGGGCTGCATAAAGACGATCAATTTCATCCATACGCCCTGAAACAACCAAATCCGCCAGACACGCGCGAGGCTTTTCGTAAAATGCTTTCCAATGGTCCCTGGTACCAATGACTTCTTCTGCTTTTACATTGGTCAAACGTTCACAGGCTTTGTTCCAGATCATGACACACCCATCAGGGTCCAGAACAAAAGTTGGCACGACCAAATGCTGCATTAATCGCACAGCAAACATTTGTTCGACTTCACTGATATTGTTTTTTAACAAGTTTCTCTCCCAAACCCATAGCCCCTGTACACGTGCCTCCTTAAAAGAGGTCTTCGTGATCGTGCCTATGGTACGGGAGAGAAAGGTTTTTATCAATTTAAGATTACTTTTTTATGTAATAAAAGATTCACTTACACTTTCTGATAATTGATCATCATCAAGGTCTATTGCGTATCAAAGTCGCATTTTCAATCCATGAACACAAAAAACACACAACACGAACTTTGTGATGGCAGCATTCCTGAAAACTGGGAAATGCCAAAGCTTGGCACACGCGTCCAACTGATAGCAGAAGGAGTCTGCATTGACTTTCGCGGATTAAGTGCACCAGCACCTCTGGTCGGCAGCCTAAAAGCACTTGCGTGCCTGAAAGATAACCAATCTTTGACTGCATATTACCCTATGACACCGATGCATTTATTTCCCGCTTTATTGGAAGAGGGCTGGCAATGGGAAATTTTGCAAGAAGATAACAATGGTACACAAATTCGTATCTTCAAAATAAAGGCACACACCTAATGGGCCCCGCTATACCATTGGGTGCGGAACAACGCTTATTGCCAGAATGGATCCCCTTGACCTTTTTTGCTTTCGCCCTTGTCTGTCTCCCACTCGGCTGGCTGTTACTCTTCATTCAAGCCGATGGCCTTAATGACTTTTCCGGTGGCTTTGGGCCCGTGCTTGCCGCGTTGCATATGTTTACACTTGGCGTTCTCATGACCACCATATTCGGGGCCTCGATGCAGATGTTGCCTGTTGCAACAGCAAGTGACATGAACAACCCCAAAGCCGTTGTCCTGCTCTTGCTTATCGCACTCAGCGGTGTGACCATCTTATTGGGTGGTTTTGCCCATTATTTTTCCCATGTCGCCCTGCTTGGGGCATCACTCCTTTGGGGAAGCGCACTGATCTATGCCGCGTTTCTCTATAGAATTTTAAGGCGTGCACAAAATATGGCGCTGGTCAAAAGCCATGTCTTTTTGGGCAGCTGCATTCTTATGATAATCTCTTCCCTTGGACTTTTGATGGTTGTTGAATGGGCCGGGCTTTATGACATCCCTATGCCCCACCCCGCCCTGTTACACGGGGGCTTGGCCCTTTATGGTTTTATGGGACTGATGACCTTGGGTTTTAGCCGTATCATGATCCCCATGTTGGCTGTCAGCAACCAGACTAGAGACAAGTTGTCTTGGGCAACACTTGCAATAACAACAGCTGCCTTGCTTCTCTGGATATTCAATCAACCCCTCTTTGCCCTTATTTCAGGGTTCCTCGCCGCCGGGCTTTATAGTGGAGAAATGTTTTATATCCTCAAAGGACGCATGCGGACCCGTTTGGGTCCGGAATGGCACATCATTCGGTTTGCATGGCTTTGCTTACCGTTGAGTCTTCTGGTCATTCTGATGGGATATTTAAGCCAAGATGCCACCTTGTTCATTCAAACCGGATTTGTGATCGCAATTTTGGGTTGGCTGGTGTCTTTTATCATTGGCATCTTGCAACGGATCATCCCGTTTTTACTCTCCATGCAGATTGCACGCAAAATCGGCATGCCTGAACTGCCCAGTAAACTGACACATGAAAAGCTCTTAAAAGTCATTGGCCCCTTGCATATGTGCGCCGTCGGGCTTCTGTGCATGGCCTTACTCATAGAAAACGCGCTGATCATCCGGCTTGCCAGCCTCTGCGGTCTATTCGCCGGGCTTTTATTTCTCACATTTTTTATCATCGCACTTCAACGTAAGAAACGCAGTTTGGAGACCATGCAATCATGAGACTTTCAGAAATCCTCCATCAGGAACACCAACGCACCCTGGTTGCTTTGGACGATCTAGATCAATGGCGCGACAAGCCTCTGCCCAGCAACATGGACGACATCAGCGATTTGCTGACACGTCTGATTGATGTCTGTGAAAGTGACGTCACACGCCACTATGCCTTTGAAGAAGAAAACCTGTTTCCCATCCTGCGTCAAAACGGGGCTGATTTCATGGCCAATATGCTCAGCGGTGAACATGCCATCATTCGCCCCATCGCGCAGGCGTTGTGTGAAAATGCGACCAAGGCCCTAAAAGATGGTTTTACGCAAGAAAGCTGGCAAAAATTTCAGGAACTCAGTTTTGAGTTTATCGGACATGAAACCTTTCACATCCAAAAAGAAGAGATGGGATTAATCAACGCGCTCAATATGATGCTGACGCCTGAGGTCGAAACACCACTCCTTGCATTATACCTGCATTAATCAACCGTCAGCGGTGATCTTAGCAACCAGTTCTGCAAGGACTTGATCAACCTGATCATTTTCAATGCGGCATGTTCCGACCTGAACGTGCCCACCACCGCCATATTTCAACATCAAATGTCCAACGTCGGTTTTAGAGGAACGATCAAGCAAAGACTTACCCGTTGCCAACAAGCATTTGCCCGGCTCAATTTCCGGCAAAACCTGAACGGAAATATTACATTGCGGGAAAATCGCATAAATCATGAAACGGTTTCCCGCAAAGAATTTCTCTTCCCCACGCAAATCAAAAACAACTAAATTGTTGTGCACAGTGGTACAGCGTTTAAGTTGTTCTTCAAAGAATTCTTCATGCAGCGTATAAAGGTGCAGGCGTTCTTTCACATCGGGAATTTTTAAAATTTCATCGACCGGATGGTGACGGCAATAGACCATCATATCTTTCATAAATTGTTCGTGAGAAATATTAAATTTGCCGAAACGATCCAACCCTGTACGTGGATCCAAAACAAAATTCAGCAACCCCCATGGTTCAGGTGCCAAAATGTCTTCTTCGCTATATTGGGCTGAATCTGCCTGATCAACTGCTGCCAGCATTTCTGTTGAAATTGCAGGGAAAGCCTCTGCACCACCAAAATGATTATAAACCACACGCGCCGCAGACGGTGCTGTGGGGTCAATCACCAGATTGTTGCGTCCTTCGCCCACACGTTCAACTTCACTGGCATGATGGTCAAGACATAGATACGCATGTTCCACATAAGGCAAATTGGTTAAAATATCGTTAGATGTAATCTCGAACTGACCATCCTGTACTTCTTTGGGTTCTGCAAAAACGATTTCATCAACCATCTCCAGTTCCAGAAGTAAAGTACCAGACACGACGCCGTCAAAATCTGCCCGCGTGACAAGGCGGTATTTTTGGTCAGTCATAATTTCGGCTCCCGTCATATTCTTTGCCCGAACGTATAATCCCGCTCTATGTGGCTACAGTTTATGTATAAAAAACCGATTTGTACACCTTAATAGCAATACGCAGATCAGCTTTTAAATCCTGCTTCTGCCATCATCTTATAGAAATCTCGGATCATTTTTTCTTTTTTGGCAGGATCACTCTCTTCTGCGGTGAATTTCTCAATAAACCCAACTCCTTTTAAATGATCGATCACCCTTTGCTGGGCCAAAGACATGGCATGCCCGTGTTCCCACAACACACCAGACCCGCAAAACTGCACCATCCTAACCGCACGGTCATGCAAACTGGCATCCGGATTATCAAGCTTGTCGATAAGCTTTGTATCCATCAGATATTTTTCCACAACCCGGTCCAACATTGATAACAAATCTTTCTGCAGCTTCTCATCCAACGAGGACTCTTCCACCAATTCGTGAAGGTCCTTCATGCAAACCAGACGTTTCTTTGCAAGTACCCCGTCCCCCGTGAAATCCGAAATAGACAGAATAGCATTGCACATCGTTGCTATACTTTGAGTGATCACATCCGGATGAGCTTCACCTAATGGAGCGTCATGAAGTGCAATAAGATAAGGCAATTGGCTGGCCCCATTGGGCAACATATCCAGCAACCACTTGATGGACATGCGTTCCCCGCCTTCCCCGCCTTGCTTGAGTGTACGCCCATAGCGCCGCGTCAAGGCTTCCGCCATGTCAGAACCGCCCGTCATGCCACGAGGCGAAGCCAGTCTAGCAAAAATCTTCAGAAACTCATCATCTTCCGTTGAAGGATCATTGCGGGCCAACGGCTGCTTACCAGCCAGTTGACGCAGAATAAAATCGAACAGCACATCGCGGGTTGCCTCTAAGCGACCTTGAGAGAACAATCGGCAAATGGCACTCACCGCATCGGGGGCCGCGCCTGTACCTTGCATTTTTTTACCATCAACCCAGTCCATCAACGTTAAAATAGCACTTGCCAGATTACGTTGCGGACCTAACATTTCCTGAATGAGGGTTGATGAAGACATGATTTCAGCCAGGATGCTATCCAGTTCAACTTCCATCTCCTGACCGGTCTCGCTTTGTAACCAAGTCAGAATCAAATCAAGTTTGCCTTCCACACTACGATAAAGCAGGGTGCTTTTACACAATAACACATGAAAAGCGATCGGCTTGCCTATCGTCGAAGCGGTCGAAACAATTTCAGGAAGTTCCTTACTTTCAAAGGATTTGAAGTGCTTTGTTTTTTGAATTTTTTGGACATCATCCATGATGCCTTGAATTTCTTCAAAGATCGCGTCGCGGCGTTTGCGCGAATCGCCGCCCGTATCGCGCGCCTGTAAAGTCGCAATGCGATCAACCGCCGTGGTGGACAAGGGCCCCGCCATAAACCGTTTGGCGCGGTCATAATTATAAAGTAATTCAGAGGGGATTAAGCCTTCACGATCCAAATACTGACGCAACAGTCGGCTCATGGTAATGCGCGCACCCAACCCTAAATAATCATCACGATGGGCACAGGGAGAGGCCTCTTCAATATTGGCAAGGCGAACAGGAGCGACTTTCGGTGTTAACTCTTGTTCCTTAAGGACTTTTTCGACTTCAGCATCATCGGCACGTGTCCAGACACGTACCAATTGAACACCAACATATTCCGTATTTTCATCTTCGGCATAAGTCTGAAAGGCTTTTTCAGCCATCGCCTTATCGGGCATAACTTTTTCGACAAACCATCTGTCGGAATCATTCAGCCGGATTTCGTATTTTGTATGTTGGCCCATATTATTTTCTTGCACTTCTCTCAAGATTTTTTAAAGCACGAATTCTTCGTGCTGTTTCCCTTTGCCATTTTAAGCAGATTATTTTGAATTTTTCACGATATTTATTGCATTTTTTTCATTCAACAAATGGATTTCACGTTTTTGTGAGCGTATTTGATTATCCTTAAAGCACTTTCTTCTCATATTTTCACATGTCACCCCTTTGATTTGAGAATAATATGACCCTATTCCATAAAATATCGCTCAAAACGCGTTTAACTTTTTCGTTTTTAATTTTGTCTACACTTATGGTTGTGAGCCTAGGTATTGCCATTCTCAAAATCCAGCAAGTCGAAACAGCCACGACTCAAACCAATGAAGCCGCAGGCAATGTACAAGAAAGTTTCACAACAAGCTGATTTCAAGCTTAATGAGATGTTTCATCCGATTTTTGCTTCAATAAAAGCAAGGCTTTCATGGCATCTTCGACAACGTTATCGCGTTCTTCTATTTCTTCACGCAAGGCATCACGCATGACAGGGGTATAGTCATGCCAGTTGGAAACGTCATCAAGCAAGGCTTGATAGGCTTCGGCTTCATCACTTAAGCCATCAATCAACGCCGCCGTTGCAGACGGCATTTTCATGTCTTCTTCGCCGCCCCAGAAACCTTCAATAAAGCCAGCTTCAATCTCTTCTATACGTTGGCCTAACAGGGCTTTGACATCTTCAAGATCAGCAAACTTGGGCCGCGTGCTTAACAGCTGTTGACCGGCCGCAACGGTTTTTTCCATACGGCGCCACAGCCCCATGAAAGTGGAAAAGAACGTCTCTGCTTCGTCTTTGGTGACAAATTTCGGGAAGGCATCTTCAGCCCAAAAACTTGCCACCACCATCACGGGCAACAAGTCTTTATTGGGACTGGCCAAGGCACCCAGCACACGCAAGCGCACCACATAAAACGGTGTCTGGCTTTTATACTGTTCAAGAAATTTGCCGACGGCAGCATCCCCGATATATTTGCCCTGCTTTTTAGAAGCCATGCTTAAGATCCCACTCATTTAAAGATGAGGGGAACCTATTTGGCTTCGCTTTTCAAGTCAAAGAAAATACGCACATCATCGCCGATAATAGAGGTTTCAACCCATTGACCTTGCCCAATACCAAAGACCGTGCGTTGCACCGTAAGTTCCCCTTTGGCATGAGCCTTTGCCCCTTTAATCTCAACAGTAAACGGCAATTTGACTTTTTGTTTAACGCCGCGCATGGTCAATTCAGCATCTGCCACATACCCACCCTGACCGTCCGTTGAAATCGCTTTGGTTTCAAACAAAGCTGTCGGGTGATTGGCCGCATCAAACCAATCGCTGGACACAATGTTGCTGTCACGATCTGCACTTTGCGTATCGACACTGTCAATCGGGATCGTGATTTTCACAACACTATGGGCCAAATCCGCTGGATCGAATGTGATTTGAGACTCAAACCTTTTAAATTCTCCTTCAAATTCTGCCCCAGCCTGAGTGGCAACAAAGCCTAATTTACTGGCATCCGTTTGCACTTCCCAATCTGTTGCCAAAGCCTGCGTAGACATAAAAGTAAGGATAAGAAAAAAAATACGAAACATCGTTTAATGACCTTTATGAAAGGGAAGAATGCGTGTCAAAACATCATCTTTGTTGATGAAATGATGTTTCAGTGCGGCCGCCACATGCACAGCCAACAAGACTAAAATGCACACAGCCATCACTTCATGAAATTCTTTTAGAAATTCGACCGCCGGTTTTGAAGGCGCCATGATAGAGGGCAGCGTAAACCAGCCAAAAACACTGATCGGAAAATTGGCCGCAGAGCTCATCGCCCAACCAGATAAAGGCATCACAATCATGACCGCATACAGGGCAATGTGTGACAGATGCGCCCCCAACCGCTCAATTGGCGGCATTTCATCCGGCAAATCTGGTGTGGGGTTGATCAAACGCCATGCCAAACGCAACACGGCCAAGACCAAAACAATAAAGCCTATTGATTTATGAATGCCGATTTTTTCAAACATTTCAGGGCCAAGCGGTAAGCTTGTCATATAATACCCGATCACATAAAGCGCGATAAACCCAAGGACCATAATCCAATGTATTCCTTTGGCAACGTTGCCGAATGTTTTGTGCGTGTTGCGCATAGACATGGTGTTTTGCTCACTTCTTAACGAGTACGTTATTAAACGCCAGCTTCAATTTCGATATTGATTTTCACTTCATCACCAATAGCAGGGATAAAGGTTTTAATCCCAAAATCGGAACGCTTGATCGTCGTTGTGGCAGAAAAACCCACATGCTCTTTTTTCGTCATCGGATGCACAGCGGCTTTATTCAATATTGTTTGTAAAACGACTTCTTTTGTTACGCCGTGCAATGTCAGATCACCGGTAATTTCACCCGTATTTTTACCCGTTACTTTGATGGACTTGCTTTTAAATGTCATGGTTGGGTATTTGGCGACATCAAAGAAATCCGCTGATTTCAAATGTGCATCAAGCTTCGCTACACCGGTATCAATGCTTTTGACGTCAATGGTAACAGATACATTGCTGGCTTCAGGTTTGTCCTGGTCAAAAACCAGTTCGCCGTCAAAACCACCAAATTCAGCTTGGAAATTGGAATAACCAAAGTGATTTACATGAAATTCAATGGATGAATGGTCTTTATCAAAACCGTAAGTGAGGGGGTCAGCCTGTGCAATAGAATAAGAAAGTACCAAAGCAGCAATAGCACCAAAGAAAGTTTTCTTCATAATTAATTCCTATAGATAGATGATTCAGTTAACCGTCTCCCAAATCTATAAGGGCGATCAGATTGTTTAAAGCGACAGTTTTGAAAGTGATTGTTTCCAAAAACGAACCAATGAGCATTAGCTAATTGACTCTATCTACATAACTGACGTAAAACGTTGCTCATGGTTCCCCAAAGGCAAGAGTCTAGGGGATTAAAAGGGAACACGGTGCGACGTACCCATCAGGGATCTATACCGTGGCTGCCCCCGCAACTGTAAGCGCAAATGTGCCGTCTAATGGCCCACTGGTTTAAATACCGGGAAGGGAGACGGGGCGAAAAAGCGTAAGCCAGGATACCTGCCATAAAAAAACCAATTGATTGGACGGGGTGGTCCTGGGTTTGTTTTTTTTTTAAAACATTCACTCTCCCCCTTTATCCGATCAGTTTGACTTATCTTTTTGATCGAGGGGATCACCACAATTATGAAAAAAGCACTCTTCTTATCTTTTCTGGCTCTCAGCGCCAGCATCGCCTTGCCTGCACAAGCGCATTTTCAATTACTCTATACGCCAAACGTCAATCTGCAAAAAGCGGGCGATGTGCCTTTAAAACTTGTTTTTTGGCACCCGATGGGTAACGGCCATGTCATGGACATGGGACAACCTGTTGAATTTTTTTCCGTCTTCAAAGGTAAAAAAACAGACCTCCTCCCCAGCTTGAAATCCACCACCTTTAAAGGTCGACACAACGAAGCCGCAGCCTATGACGCCAATATAAAAATTAAAAGAAACGGCGATTATATCCTTGCCCTTGTGCCCAGCCCTTATCTGGAAAAAAGCGAAGATATCTATATCCAGCAAATCACCAAAAGCTATATCAACAAAGGCGAAATCCCCACATCGTGGAACGAACCTTTGGGATTAAAAACTGAAATCGTACCGTTAAACAAACCCTATGGCAGTGTGGCCGGATCCACCTTCAGCGGCGTTGTTTTACGCAATGGTCAACCTGTACCAAACCTTGAAATCGAAGTCGAATATATGTCGGCAGAACCCGACATGGACAAAAACAGCCCCAATACAGACACAGCCTTTGCCATCCCCGGTGGTGCCTTAAACGTCATCACCGACAGTGCAGGGAAGTTTACTTTTGGCATTCCCAAAGCTGGCTTTTGGGGCTTTGCTGCCTTGGGAAGCGGACCGGACAACACCTATAACGGTAAAGAACTATCTCAAGATGCCGTTTTATGGATCAAAGCACATGAGATGGGAGAATAAACCATGCACATTGTAGATGGTGCACTGTCCAACGAAGTGGTGATTGCCGGCGGTATCCTCGCTGCCGGTGGCATCGCCATGGGCCTGCGCAAAATGGATATGGAAAAAATTCCCGCAGCAGGCATGATGTCGGCGACCTTTTTTGTCGCCTCTCTCATTCATGTGCCCATTGGACCCAGCAGCGTCCATTTGATCATGAATGGTCTGGCTGGATTGATCTTGGGATGGATGGCCTTCCCCGCTTTATTTGTGGGGCTGCTGTTGCAGGCCTTATTCTTTGGGTACGGGGGTGTCACCACCTTGGGCGTCAATACTTTTACCATCGCTTTCCCGGCCGTCGCCATGCATTATATTTGTCGAAATGGCGTCCAGCATAGCAATAAAAAACTAGCAATGGCTTGGGGTGCTCTGGCCGGTGGCGGATCCATTGCCCTGACCGCCCTTACTGTTTCATTAGCACTTGCGCTTACGGGGGAAGCCTTCTTGCCTGCGGCAAAACTTGTGGTGCTTGCCCATACCCCTGTCATGGTGATTGAAGGCTTTCTCTGCGCGTGTGCAGTCGGCCTAATCCATCGTGTCAAACCCGAACTGTTCAATACATTTTTCAAAGAAAAGCAGGTACAACATGCATAAATGGCTTTTATTAATTGCATTCATGACCCTGTCTATGCCTGCACACGCCCATAAAGTCATCGCCTCTGCATGGTTGGATGGCAACGACATTGAAGGTGAAGTTGGTTTTTCAGATGGCGAAATGGCCAAAGACGGCACCCTGGTGGAAGTCTTTGACGATCAAGACAATAAACTGGGTGAAACGAAAGTGACGATGGACGGTCTGTTCCGCTTCACACCGACAAAACCTGTGGCACACCATTTTAAGACAAATCTGGGGGCAGGACATGTGGCATCCGTCATTGTCAGCCGTGATGAATTACCGGAAAACTTGCAAAACCCAAAACAAGCAGAAACAGCATCAACACCTCAAAAGGTGGCATCAAGCACCCCATCAGTGCAGTCACCTGACCTTAAACGCATGATCGCCAAGGTCGTTCGTCAAGAAGTCCAACCCTTGAGGAAAGAGATTGCGTCTTATAAAGAAAAGAATGATCTGCAATCCATCTTAGGCGGAATTGGTTATATTCTCGGGCTAACGGGGATTGTTTTCTACATTGCAGCAAGACGCAAAGAAAACAAAAACACATGAGCCCCGCCTCTTCCGACATGCATATAAGAAACGATGGTGCAAACCCGTGGCTCCTGAAACTGGATCCACGGGCACGCATCGTCGCATCTTTCCTGTTTGCCTGTACGGTAATTGCCTTACATGGTTTTGTTGCCTTATCCATCGCCTTGGCCTGTAGTCTTCTTCTATTGATATCTGCGCGCCTGCCGGGGGCGAAGACCATGAAAAAAGTGATGACCATGGATGGATTTATCATTTTCATGCTTTTTATGCTGCCTTTCACCACACCCGGGGAATTCTGGTTTAGCATCGGTCCTTTTAACGCCACATGGGAAGGCTTTTACAAAGCTTTAGAGATCACCATCAAAGCAAATGCCGTAGTCCTTACCCTGTTGGCCCTGGTGGGAACAATTGATGCCATTGTGTTGGGCCATGCGCTTAATCGCTTACGCCTGCCACAAAACCTCGTTCATCTCATGCTGTTTAGTGTGCGCTATATTGATGTCTTAAAACAGGAATACGCCCGTCTGCGAACTGCCATGAAAGCGCGTTGTTTTACACCGGGGAACAATCTTCACACCTATCGTTCCATCGGCTATTTACTGGGCATGTTGTTGGTGCGCAGTTTGGAAAGATCTGAACGCATTTTAGAAGCCATGAAATGTCGCGGTTTTCAAGGCAAGCTCTATCTGTTAAAGGAATTTCACTTTCATCGCCGTGATCGATTTTTCAGCCTTTTTTCTTTGCTTATTCTTATCGTACTTTTAGCAGTGGACCAGCATTATGGATAAACTTATCGACCTGCAAAACATCCATTTTGCCTATCCAAATCAAGCCCCTGTGCTCAATGGCATCAACTTTTCCTTAAAGGCGGGTGAAAAGATCGCCATCAACGGCCCCAACGGGGCGGGCAAAAGCACCTTGTTTCATATCATGGTGGGGTTAAACAAGCCCAATGCAGGGCAGGTCCATGCCTTTGGACAAATCCGGAAAACCGAAGCAGATTTTAAAGAAGTCCGGCGCCGTATTGGCCTTGTCTTTCAGGACCCGGATGATCAACTTTTTTGCCCAACCGTTGCCGAAGACATTGCTTTTGGCGTTTTAAACCTTGGCCTCACGGTCAATGATGCTCTTTTGGTTGTTGAACAGACATTGAGTGAGCTTCATCTGGAACATTTGCGTGATCGTGCCACGCACAATCTTTCCGGCGGTGAAAAACGACTGGTCAGCCTTGCTTGCGTGCTGGCTATGAAACCGGACGTCTTGCTCTTGGATGAACCAACCAACGCGCTTGATGAAAAGACTCAAGAGCGGTTGGTCGAAATTCTTAACGCCCTACCCCAAGCCATGGTCATCATCTCACATGATGCCCATTTTCGCCGCAAGATCACCAAACGCTATTTAACCATGGAAAACGGGCTGCTCATCACGCCAGACCCCAAGTGTAAACACGCACAATAAGTGTTCTTGCGTATCGATTTTATTAACCTTTGTCTTATATCTTATATATGTTGCATTATGTTTACGTTCAAACGATTGCTTTTTAAATCGTTTGTCCGTAATCTTTACAACGCATTGGGTAAATATAACGAATAACGGTTCTAGCGTGTCTGAGAATAAACCTGCCGACTTTGAAAAAACTGAATTGACCACCGCCATGACGCAATTGTCATCGTTGAATCCTGTTGAAGGAAAAGCAGCGATGATGAACCAAGTTGACGGTGCCGCTCAACGCGTCCTCAAGGTCCTTACAGAAGGTAATCCGGATCTCTTGCAAAAAGGCACCTGCCTGACGCAAATCAAGTTTGTCCTGACGGTTATGGAACAATGCAAAGAGTTTCGTGACGGGCAGTTTACCCGCATGGTGCGCCAACGCGCAGAAGAGATCATGACCGGGATGGAAAACCTGCCCAAACGGTCCCAGGAATTAAAAGAAAAGAAAAAACAGGAAGCCGCAGCGGCCAAACAGGCGGCCAAAGATACAAAAGACGCTGCAGCGGACGCCAGTGCAGAAGCTGAGGCGGATGAAGCTAAAAAGAAAAAACCTCAAGAACCAGAGTTCCAGTATGAAGTTGCAGAAAAAATCTGTATTCAAACTTTGGTTCGCCACTTTGACGCCAAACTTGATTGTTTAAGGAGTGTGCAGCTCTATGGACGCCATTCCATTAATGACATCGGCATTCCCCCGCTGTTTCTTTATTCCATCGAATTTAGTGTTTTGATTGAAGACGCCATTCGTGAACTGGTCATGTCGAGCCGTGAGCTTATGTCACGACGAATTTATAACGAAACAGACCCTAAAGCTGACGAAGAAAAAATTCGTGCCGTGCTACGTGATAAACAACGCGCCTTATTAGAAGTGGTTGAATCCGGCTTCGCAGGCTGGGGCGCGTCTCAAACGGCTGCAGCCAAACGTGCAGGCATGGGAGATGCACCGAAGAAAAGTGCTGCCAAGCAAGAGAAAAAAGGCGGCCTCTTCTCGAAATTGCTGGGTAAAGAGAAAAAAGAAGCTCCGGCCCCTAGCAGAAAAGAAGCCCCCAAGAAAGTTGAACCTTGGGAAAAAGTTATGGATATCTTTAAGCAATCTGAAGCGCGTGGTGAAATCTTCTTCCCGCGAACCTTCAATTTCTCCATCCTGTCTTATCTTTCCAACATGCGCGAAAATCTGTTTAAGGCAGAGGCCGAACGGATCATCCAGATTGCAGATCAAGCCAAACAAGGCTCCAACGCCAAGGGGGCAGTTGCACGTGCCTTGGAACAAAGCTTTAAAAACAACGATCAGACATTCTTTGAAATGCTGATCATGAACTTACTTTATACCAAAAACTCTATTGGTCTGGATGAAGTACAAGGCGCTTGCATGGGACAAAAACTGGATGAAGGCCGCCTGCCTCTTTCCGTGCCGGAAATGGGTCGCCGTCCCATGGCATATGCCCGCCAGATTATCACTCTTTTACACCAAAAAGCTGACCCACGCGTCTTTAAAAACTGCCTTGACCATTTCTTCGAAGCCATTTTGGTCTTGCACCTGATCAAGTACGAGCAAGATTTCAAAAATGCCACCACCTACATAGAAAATGAAAAAGCAAGCCTGCCCAAACCCTTACAAGGTGTCGTGGACGGTATTCTTGGCTTAATAGACCGGGTGCTGTTCTCACGTCAACAAGCCCGGGAAACAGGCGAAGACACATCGCGCAACACACGCGACAACATTCAACATACCATTGATAAGTTCATGACGGCTTATAAAGGCATGTATGAAAAAATGAAAAAGGATTAGGCCAAAGGTGAACAAACCCGTTACTGCCTGCATCCTCATCATCGGAAACGAAGTCTTGTCCGGGCGCACACAGGACGTCAACCTGTCTTATTTAGCTACTCAGCTCAACGAACTTGGCATTCAAGTCCACGAAGCCCGGGTTATCCCCGATATCGAACAAACCATCATTGATACGCTGAACGAAGCCAGAGCGAAGTTCGACTATGTCTTTACCACTCGCGGCATCGGCCCGACCCATGATGATATTACATCCAGTTGCGTTGCCAAAGCGTTCGGGCTTGAGTTCGGCCATAACCCTGAAGCTGTGGCCATACTCAAAACCCATTATAAACCGGAAGACCTGAATGAGGCACGCTTGCGTATGGCGCAGACCCCTAAAGGCGCTATCTTGATCGAAAATCCCATCAGTAAAGCACCGGGCTTTCAGGTTGAAAATGTCTTTGTCTTGGCCGGCGTGCCAAAAATTGCACAAGCCATGTTTGAAAATTTGCAAGATCGCTTAAAAGGCGGAAAACCTGTAAAATCACTGACCGTCTCAACCAATCTGCCTGAAGGAATCATTGCAGATGCGTTGGGGGAAGTTCAGAAGAAATTCAGCGATATTGATATTGGCAGCTATCCTTATTTTAAAGATGGAAAGCTCGGCGTAAGTCTTGTTTTGCGCGGCATTGACAAAAACCGTGTGAAATCCTGCGATACTACAGTCAAACAAATGATTGAAACTCTTGGTGGAAGCCTTATCTTCACCGCATGAAGAAAGCATTTAACAATCTACATTGGACCGCGAAAATAACACTGGTGTTTTTATTTAAACATCTGGTGGCGGGCGTTCTTGGCGGTTTTTTCCTCAGCACCCTGATCCTTTATTTTGACATCAGCAAGCTCTGGACCATGATATCAAGAACTCAAGATGGCTGGATTGTGGTCGCCATGCTCTACACCTCGTTGGGGGTGACATTCGGCAGCATCAGCATGGGTTGGGGTATTTTCAGTCTGGCGCAAGAACGCGACGAACCGCCCAAAGATCATACATATTATTGATCTGATCGCTTCTTAAAAACAAGCAAGACTGCAACCCAAACGGCAATGGGCAATAAGAACATGGTATGATTAAGCCAATGATCCTGTTGCCCTTTTGTCAAGACAACGACCAACCCAATCCAAACGATGGAAAAGATGGCCGCAGCGCGCATCCAAAAAGGTTTTTGTTTCCAAGGTTCATTCATCTCTCTATCACCATTTCTTGTAATGGCAAACGATCTTGCCAGCCGTTACGCACCAGCTCCGGTACATCATGTTCTTCTTCCGGATAACCAATACAGAGATAAGCCACCAAATCCCAGTTTTCTTGATCAATATCTAATATTTTTTTAATGGTGTCCGGTTCGATAATTGAAACCCAGCCCAAACCGATCCCTTTGGCACGCGCACTCAGCCATAATGTTTGTATGCTTGAGACAACAGAATATTTGAGTGTTTCCGGCATTGTTTTTTGCCCCAAACCAAGACCGACTTTCGTTTTTGTATCACAAAAAACGGCAATATGTGCCGGTGCGCGGTCTAAACCCGATAGCTTTAAAGAGGCGTAAGTTTCCGCCTTTTCCCCATCGTAATCTTTTAAAGCATCCTGGTTACATGCCTCGAAATTATCGCGCACAGCTTTGCGACGTGCCTGATCCAAAACTTTAACAAAACGCCAAGGCTGGCTGTTGCCAACCGATGGGGCCAGAGTTGCGGTTTCCAACAAGGTGTTCAAGATTCCCTTGGGCAAGGCATCTGTTTTAAAACGGCGCACATCTCGTCGCCACTTAAACAATTCTTCCAACTGGTCGCAAAATTTTTGATCGAAATCAGGAGGGGTCATCATGCCTATAATCCCAAATATTTTTAGGTAGGCAACGTTTATAGACCTCTGACTTCGCAGGTCAAGTATTTGCCTCAATACAATAGGTTTGAAACGCGTCACAAGGGATAGGTTCGCTATAGAGGAAGCCTTGGATAAAATCACAATTCTGACGCGACACAAAAATACGTTGGTTGTGATTTTCCACCCCTTCCGCAATCACTTTTATACCCAGCTTATGCGCCATCACAATGATGGCTTCTACCAAAGCAGAATCCCCTTCATCACTTTCTAAATCCATAATGAAAGAACGATCAATTTTCAGCACATCAAAGGAAAAACGTTTCAAATAATTCAGAGAAGAATATCCGGTCCCAAAATCATCCAAGGACACTTTGAACCCAAGCCCACGAATTTCTTCCAACAAGTTTGCAGCATGTTCCGGGTCTTGCATCACCAAAGTTTCCGTGACTTCAAAGGTCAGTGATTGGGCAGATATGTCATAATGCGCAAGAAAGTTTTTAAGGTCCTCAAGCAGGTTTTCACTTTGCAATTGGCGTGTTGATAAGTTTACAGCGACCCGAATGGTACGCATGATCGGGTCGCTTTGCCATTTCTTAATCTGCTGAACGACTTGCTTCAACACCAAGCCCCCGATTTCATTAATCAATCCATTTTCTTCTGCAAGCGCGATAAAATAGCCGGGTCCAAGTAGGCCACGATCAGGATGTTCCCAACGTACCAAAGCTTCGCACGAAACGATTTTACCACTGGCGATATCCACAACGGGTTGATAAAAAACAACAAATTCTTCACGTTCGATGGCTTGGCGCATATCGCGTTCCAAGATCATTTGTTGGTGGGCTTCTGCATTCATTTCTGCCGTAAAGAAACGATAGCCATTGCGCCCGGCTTCTTTTGCCCGATACATTGCCGTATCGGCATTTCTCAACAACAATTCAAGTTCACGCCCGTCGTCGGGAAATACCGTAATCCCCACGCTGCCGGAAATAAAAATCTCATGACCTGAAATCAAAAAAGGATCCGCCAATGCCTTAAGAATCTTTGAAACCACTTTTTCAATATCACTGTTGAGTTTCAAATCCGGTAAGATGACCGTAAATTCATCCCCGCCGAGACGTGAAACGGTATCGGTTTCACGCACACAGTGGCTGATGCGTACAGCCGCTTCACGCAACAGTAAATCCCCCGTGTTATGCCCTAAAGTATCATTGACCGATTTAAAACGATCGAGGTCAAGAAGCATTAAGGCGACTTTAAACTCTTGGCGTTTTGCCCGCATCGTCGCCCGACTCAAGCGATCCACGAACAAACTGCGGTTTGGCAAATTGGTCAAGGCGTCATAATTCGCCTGATGGCGGATCAACTCTTCGGCTTTTTTACGTTTGGTTATATCGCTGAAAACGGCCACATACTGGGTGGTTTTACCCGCTGAATCATAAACTGCAGAAATAGATAACCATTCAGCATAAAGGTCACCATTTTTGCGGCGGTTCCATATCTCACCCTGCCAACGCCCCGTATCCACAAGCTGGGTCCACATACGCTGATAAAACATCGCATCATGGCGCCCAGAACTTAAAAAGGCGGGGTCTTTGCCAAGCACTTCTTTTTCTGTATAGCCTGTCACATGAGTAAAGGAGGGGTTGACCGCCTGAATCTTATTTTCCAAATCGGTGACCACAATCGCTTCTGATGTGGTTTCAAATACCGTTTTGGATAGTTTCAATTCATTTTCTGTCAATTTGCTATCGGTGATATCAACAACAGAACCAACAATCCCCACTCTATTTTTAGGCCCTTCAAAGCGCGCTTTATAGGATAAGACATAATGAAGGCCATCTGAACGCGTCACAGAACTTTCAACCCGATGCGCCCCGCCTTCTTCGAAAACTTTTTGGTCTTGTACCGAAAAGGGGTCCCCTTCGTTAGGGAAAAGGTCATACAATGTATGACCAATGATCTGGTTCACCGGACGTTCGCAAAATTCTGCCATTGCCCGATTACATCCGGTATAGCGAGCTTCTTCATCTTTGTAGTAAATCGGCATTGGCACCGCATCGATAACGGTCTGCAAAAACTCCGCCTGCATGCCAATGGATTGCACCTGCTTATGATGTTCTATCGCGATCCCGGCAAGCGAAGCATTCTTTTTCATAAATTCAAGACTTAGCTGTTTTTTATTAACATCCATGTCATCTGGATAAAAAGCGCAAAAAGCCCCGATCATTTCTTGATCTGAAGACAGAATCGGTTCTACCTGTGTTCCCTGAATATTATTTTCGCTAAACCATTTACGTGCCTGACAGGATTTGCAATCATCCGTGAACTCTTCAAAATCCTCATGCTCGCAATCCCCTTGAATTAAATGACATTCTTTCAACAGGCCTTTTCTGCGAATCTCTTCAACAATGCCTTTCGGCAATTGCGGGGCGCTTTCCAGATAGAAATTCTGATCCCCTTTGACTGAGAAAATAGCAAAGTGTGCACCCGGACATTCAACTTCCAACATGACCGTCAATTCATCCAGCACTTTTTCCAACGGCTCTTGCTTTGCCAATCTTTCCAGCGTGCGATGTTGTCCCGCAATGATATTTTCAGCACGCAAACGCGCCGATATGTCATGAATGATGGAATAGATAAAAGTCTCCCCATTCATTTCAATCGGACCTGTATAGACTTCCACATCACGTACAGAACCATCGGCGAGCTTTTGTTTACAATAAAAATGATTTTGTTGATCCGACTTACTGTTTTCAACCTCATCACATTCCATGTTGAGATCAGACGCCGTTAAGGCCAATAACTCTTCACAGCTATATCCATAAAAATCACATGCCGCTTTATTGGCATCAATAACCTGCCCGTCCCCTGACCTGAAAATCAACGTAACGGCCTTACTGTTCATAAACAAATTGCGGTAGCGTTGTTCACTTTCTTGTAAAGCGGCATGGGTTCGGCGCATTTTACGCTCAAGCTGACTAACATGCAGGCCACGTAAAACCGCATTTTCAAGCTTTGCCAGGAATTTTGGTGCGCTGCGTTTCTTCACAAAATCAAGCGCGCCCAAGCGCATGGCCTGAATGACCAAATCCTGATCCTTCGTGCCGGTCATCATCACGACAGCAATTTCGTTTCCATCTGCGCGAACCTGGGTCAGCAGGTCCAACCCATCCATTTTTGTCTCTAGGATATGATCAAGCAAAAGCAGATCGTAGTCACCAACGCGCAAGTGTTCCAGTGCCGATTCAGCATTTGAACAGAGATCAACTCTGAAGCCCTTATTTTGGAGATAATGCCGTGTCAGTTCCTGAAATGTCGGATCATCTTCGACAACCAAAACGGCCGCATTTATGTTTTGCTTCGACATCGCTAAATAACTTGTTTTCTCAAGCAGGTTTCAATTTTATATTTTCAAAAACATAATCGCAAATCCCGGCCATGTCCAAAAGAGCTTTATCACAACGTTATGCTTTTGACTTCTACTTGCAATGTCTATTACGTAATTTTACTTAATTCAATTCTATTAAGCAAAAACTAAAAATTAAACTTGAAAAGAAACCAACAGATGCGCACAATCGCTGAAATTTCCTTCCAAATGGCGGAGTATCAAAAATGTCTTTTCAACTTATTTTACCATGGATTGTTATGTTGCCGATGATTTATGGCAGCACGCTTATCGGTGTGCCAATGTTTTTAGCTTTTTTGATTGCATCAATCGGCCTGTCCGCCATGCATATCTGTGATATGGCATCCCCACAAACACCAGAAGAAGACGCTTAAACGAGACTTTGGGCTCTTTTCTGTAACTTCAGTAGAATTCTGTCCAGCGCAGCGTATTCTTCGGTGGATAGAGACGAACTCAAATCGACTTCAAAATCCAAAGCCGATTTCCCAATCGCCTTAAAGACATTGCGTCCGCGTTCAGTCAGGGTCAACAAACTGCGACGGCGATCAACTGTGTCACCTTCACGTTGAATCCAACCTTTTTTCTCAAGGCGCGATACGGCACGTGAAACCTGAACTTTATCAAGATGGGAATGGGCACCAATTTCATGGGCGCTTTGTGGTTCAAAATGCCCTAGATTAGCCATAACACGCCATTCACTGATGGTCATATCATATTCTTGAGAATAGCGTTTAGAGAAACCTTCACTCATTAAATGAGCCAGAACAGCCAGGCGATATGGCAAAAATTGATCGAGGATCAAGTCTTGTTTGGCATCATCTTCCTCATCACGCAATAGCATTATCGTTCCCCTCGCCCTTAGGTTTCTCTGTTTATATATAGCGTTATTGAATATTTTTTTGCAAGTTTTGACATTTTTTTCTTGAAATGGTTTCATTTGAAATTATTATCATATGAAACCATTTTATATTTTGCCGAGGATCGACGCAAATGAAACTAGCAAGCTTAAAAGACGGTAGCCGCGATGGCGCTCTCGTCGTTGTCTCAAAAGATCTTACCAAATGTGTTTCAGCCGCCTCTGTCGCGAAGACACTCCAAGATGCCATTGATGATTGGCATAAATGCGCGCCGAAACTTGAAGAAATCTCTCTTCAACTAAATGCAGGCACTGCGCAAGACATCAAAGATTTCAACGAAGCCGACTGTATGGCACCATTACCGCGCGCCTACCAATGGGCCGATGGTTCTGCCTATGTCAACCATGTGGAACTTGTGCGCAAAGCACGCGGGGCAGAATTGCCTGATAGTTTTTGGACCGACCCTTTAATGTACCAAGGGGGGTCAGACGACTTTATTGGTCCGCGTGATGACATCCCCTTAGCATCCGATGAATGGGGTGTTGATTTTGAAGCAGAAATCGCGGTGATTACCGACGATGTGCCCATGTCCACCACACCAGAAGAAGCCGCCAAGCACATCAAACTTTTGATGCTGGTAAATGATTGTTCCCTGCGTGGTTTAATCCCCGGTGAGCTGGCCAAAGGTTTTGGCTTCTTCCAATCCAAACCGGCTTCAGCCTTTTCCCCCGTCTGCGTTACGCCTGATGAATTGGGTGACGCATGGGATGGGGGCAAAGTGAACCTGCCGCTTCTTTCTACCTTAAATGGTCAACCCTTCGGAAAACCCGAGGCCGGGGTGGATATGACATTTGAATTTCCAAAACTGGTGGCCCATGTCTGTAAAACCCGCAATATGGGGGCAGGCGCCATTATCGGTTCCGGGACTGTTTCTAACAAATTAAATGGCGAACCGGGCAAACCGATTTCTGAAGGTGGACTTGGCTATTCCTGTATTGCTGAAATCCGTATGATTGAAACCATTGAAGACGGCGCACCGAAAACACCTTTCATGAAATTTGGCGACACCATCCGCATTGAAATGCTGGATAAGAACGGTCAATCCATCTTTGGGACAATCAGCCAGAAGGTGGTAAAAAATCCATGAAACTTTATGACTACTGGCGCTCATCCGCCGCCTATCGTGTACGCATCGCCTTAAATTTAAAAGAAATCGCCTACGAACATATTTGCGTACATCTTGTCAAGGATGGGGGCCAGCAGCATAGTGACTTCTACCGTAGCAAAAACCCGCAAGGGTTGGTGCCTGCCTTGGAACTGGACACGGGTGATGTTTTGACCCAATCCATGGCCATCATGGAATATCTTGATGAAACAGTCCCTACACCAGCACTGTTGCCCGGTAATGCCTTGCACCGTCAAAAAATCAGATCGCTCGCGCAGATTATTTCTGCTGATATCCATCCGGTCAATAACCTGCGTATTTTGCAATATCTCAGCAAAGAATTCGATGCCAACGATGAAGATAAAGCAAACTGGTATCGCACATGGATCTACAAAGGATTTGACGCCCTTGAAGCCCGCTTGGGCGAAGATGCCTTTTGCGTGGGCGATCAACCGACCTTGGCCGATATCTGCCTTGTCCCTCAAGTTTATAATGCCCTGCGTTTTCAATGCGATATGACGACCTACCCTAAAATCACCCGCATCAACGAAACCTGCTTAAAACTGGACGCTTTCGCCAAAGCCGTGCCGGAAAACCAGCCGGATGCGGTGTAATTTTACTGTTGACAGGCTCTGTTGAAAGAACTCTTATGGTTGCAATAATGGGGGCTTTTTACATGTTTACACACACACTGACACCATTCAACATATTTGCTGCTTTTATAATTATCACAGCAATACTAACATTCTTAACTATATATCTTGAGAAGAAAAAAAATCTTAAAATTAAAAGATTCCCTTACATTGGATTAGCAGTCCCAATCGCTGGGGTTGGATATACTATTAAATATTTTCTTAAAGATGGAAGCTATAATAGTATTTCGTTATATTTACTCATTGCACTTATCCCAATTACCTATGCTGGACTTGTCGTTGGAATAAGGCGGCTTAATGATATAGGGTTAAGTCCCTACTTTATTTTGTTAGGCTTTGTGCCATGGATAAACATTATGTTAGGCATTGTTATGCTTCTTGATCCCGGCAAACAAAAAAATAAAGATGCCACTGAAGAAACACCGCCTGATCAAAAAATAAAAGATGATTGGGTCGCAGACTTACGGAAATAATTTTGCTGCCACATTTAATGATAACGTGATAACAACACCTTCAAATAATGGAGGCAATCATGTGTCGCTGGCTTGCTTATAACGGACATCCTGTCTTTTTGGACAGTTTACTTTTTGATGCGGAACATTCCCTCATCGAACAAAGCTTACATGCGCGCAAAGCGGTCACCACCATCAACGGTGATGGTTTTGGCGTGGCATGGTATGGGGAACGTGAAAAGCCCGGCCTGTTTCGTGACATCCTGCCTGCATGGAATGACAGCAACCTGAAAAGCATTGCCCATCAGATAAAATCCGGTTTGTTTTTTGCCCATGTGCGGGCCTCCACTGGGACACCGATCTCGCGTGAAAACTGCCATCCCTTTGCCTATAAAAACTGGGTTTTTATGCATAACGGTCAAATCGGGGAATACCACAAAGTTCGCCACGATTTGGAAATGACCCTAAGCGATGATCTATTTCCCTCACGCCTTGGTTCCACCGATAGTGAATTAATCTTGTTGTTGATGGTCATGCACGGGCTTGAAGAGAATCCCCTGAAAGCGATTCAAAAAACCATCGCGCAGATTTTAAATGTCATGCAAAAACATGATGTCAAAGAAGCCTTGCGCTTCACCGCTTGCCTCAGCAGTGGAACGGAAACCATCGCCATTCGTTTTGCAAATGACGAACATGCACCTTCACTCTACACCTGCCATCAGGACCACGCGATTTTGGTCGCTTCCGAACCGTTAAACGACGCCGGGCTGGACTGGTGCTCTCTTGGTCAGGGGATGTATCTGTACATCAAAGATGGTGCATCCCAGCAATTGCGTTTTAAGATTTAGTCTCAAACAACGGCTTCACACCGCCGCTTGGCATGCGACCGCGATTTTCTTCGACTTGGCGCAAAGGCACGGCTGGTTTCATGGTTTTCAGGGATCGGATCGCTAAATCCTGATATTCCTTGGTGCCCGCCCGTTTCCATGCAAATTCTTCATCACTGACTTGGCGCATCAGCTTGGCCGGCATCCCGCCAATGAGAGAGCGTTTTTCAAACTTCATGCCTGCGCGCACAAAGGCAGAGGCTGCCACGATACATTCCGGCCCGATCTCTGCCCCATCCATAATGACCGCATTCATCCCGACCAGCGCATCTTCACCAATAATACAGCCGTGCAAGACCGCGCCATGACCGATATGCCCATTTTTTGCCACCACTGTGTCGGTGCCCGGAAAGCCATGCATGACGCAAGTGTCTTGAATATTGGAGCCTTCTTCTAAAATCAAACGCCCGAAATCCCCGCGTAAACAACAGGCCGGACCAACGTAAACGCCGGGGCCGACAATCACATCACCAATAAGGACTGCATCCGGATGAACAAAGGCGGTTTCATCAATCACAGGCACAATGCCGTCGATTTCATACACTTTGGGGGACATGGGCATAAAGAAAACTCCCTTAAAAGAAACCGTCACCCCTGCACAAACAGGGATGACGGATATATTTTATCTGCGACTTTGCATCACGCGGAAACGACCGGAAACAAAATGACCATCGCTTAAGGCCGCGTTTGCCGCCGGGTTGGCCCCTGTGGCATGGAAGTCCGAGAAAGCAGCCGATTGGTTGACAAACACGCCCCCCGTCAGATTGATCGATAAATTCACACCCACTTCAATAGCGGCCTCTTCAACCGCATCAATCACGCTTTCATGCTTGGAATAAAGACCCAAAGTGATGGCACCATTTTCTGAAATGGTTGTGCGCATTTTTTCGATACTGTCTTGGGTATCTTCTGTGGCAATCACAAAAACGATCGGTCCGAAGACTTCTTCAGAATATTTTTCAACATCCTTGCCATCCACTTTGATAATCACAGGCGCATGACATTTGACACCTTTAAACATGGGATGATCGATCTCGGTCGTGTCCAAAACCACCTCACCCATTTTTTTGGCATCACTCATACGATCCAAGATCGCAGGATTTTGAATGGCACCCAACACTTCAACAGCACGCTCCGGCACACTGAGGAATTTTTCAACACCTGAAGCAATTGCTTTTGCCACATCGTCAAAGCTCATGTTTTCCCCATTCACATCAATCCCACCTTTGGGGATAAAAACGTTTTGCGGGGTCGTACACATCTGACCGGAATAAAGTGAAAAGGTGAAAGACAGGTTGCGTGCAATCCCTTTAATATCATCAAAATCATCAATGATGATCGCATTCACCCCGGCTTTTTCCGTATAGACTTGGGCCTGCTTGGCGTTGTCTTCCAACCAGTTGCCAAATTGGCTCGATCCCGTGAAATCAATGATTTTTGTGTCTTTATGCAATGCAAATTCTTTTGTGATCGGGGCCTCCAGCGTATCAACCGCCAAACAAACCAGATTAGGATCAATCCCCACTTCACTCAAGACTTCGCGGATCACACGAACCGTAATCGCCAACGGCAAAATAGCGCGCGGATGGGGTTTTACAATCACTGCATTGCCTGTCACCAGCGATGCAAACAGGCCAGGATATCCATTCCATGTCGGGAAGGTCGCACAACCGACCATCAAAGCAACACCGCGCCCGGCAACCTTATATTTCTTAGTCATTTCCAACGGATCATTCTTGCCTTGCGGCTTGACCCAATGAGCCTGATCCGGTGTGCGCATCATCTCTTCAAAGCCATAAGCCACGGCCTCAAGACCCCGGTCTTGCGCATGTGCGCCCCCTGCTTGGAACGCCATCATGAAAGCCTGTCCGGTTGTATGCATCACGGAAAAAGCCATTTCAAAGCTCATCGCGTTTAAACGATTCAGTATTTCAACACAAACACCCGCGCGCGCCTTGGGGCCAAGTTTGCGCCATGCAGGTATGGCTGCTTTTGCCGCTGCCATCATGGCATCCACATCCGGTGCCGGATATTTCACGTTGAGCTCCACACCGAAGGGACCGTCTTCTGCACCGATCCATTCCCCATTTGTGGGTTGATCAATTTCGAATTTTTTGCCGAGATGGGCCTGAAAAGCTTTGATGCCATCATCTTGTGCCGTTTCGCCATAGGCACGCGGACTTGGCATTTCTTTATAGGCAGACCAGTAGCCGCGTGTTCTTGCCGCGCTGCAGGCTTGTTCCAGTTTTTCGCGATGGCGATCATAGAGATCAAGGCTCATGATGATTTTCCCTGTTATAAATTTCTAAAATAAATCTTGTTACTTAAAGCAGCGTCAGCCACTCTTTTACCCAATCAATGGCTTCTTCATCCGGTAGCGGCTGCGTACAGGCATCTACTTCCAGTCGGTCACCCACACGCTTGGCCCCGCATTCTGTAAAAAGGGCATCCATATCTTTACCCGCCTTACAAAAAGTATCTGAATAGGTCTGATCACCTAAGGCAATGATGCCATATTTCAGATGTGCCAAGTCTGGCTTGTCTTCATTCATCGCTTCATAAAGCGGGATGATATTATCGGGTAACTCCCCCAGACCATGGGTGGAACAACTGACGATCAACGTCTCAACGCCGTCCAAGACATCCAAGCCATCGTCAAATTCTTCTACAATGTTCACGTCATGGTCTAAACGACCCAATTCGTCATTCAACGCTTCCGCGACCATTTGGGCATTGCCCGATTCTGTGCCTACAAAAATGACGATGTTGCTCATTTTGTCACTCTTCTTTTTGGTTCAAAGCCTATGTTTCCCTTGATAAATAATCACTCATACAAATCTAAAAAGGGACCCTGTCACTATCTTTTAACATTTCTATTTGAATGTTTCTATTTTTTTTGATACTAAATTTAGATAAAGTTGTCTAGTTTTGTATCGCAATAAATAGTATGATATAAAAAAAGACCCAATAACGACGCCTTAACAGTGAGGAAACCATGCCCAAAAATGAAGAAGCCTTGTTGGCCCGCATTGCGAACAATGAAAAGTTGACGGCAAAAGATGAACTGACGCACGGATATCGTGGGGAACTGCGCCGCGTCATGGTTGCTTTTGTTGATTCTGAACTGGCCGGCGCTGCCGGTTTTGTCGATACCATCAACAAGGCACCGGGCATGCGTGAACGCTGTACCGCAGCCAAGATCGTATCTGAAAAGTTTGACCATGCCCAACAGGTTCTGGAACTGCTTGAAGATTTTGGCGTCAACACAGACCTTTATGTTCAATCTCACCCTTGGGATTCGCGTCTATCACGCACCATTGATCTGGGCAACCGTCGCATGGGCGGGGACAAGCGTCTGAACGTCTTCCATTACCCGTTTGAAGGCTGGCTGGATAGTGTCGTTATGAACATGTTGATGGGATTGGCCTCTTCCATCCAATTGGAAGAAATTTCCAACTGTTCCTATACCCCATTGTCCTCGGTGATGGGCCAAATTGCGGCGCGCGAAGGTGAACATGCAGAACTGGGACGAAAAGGTCTGAAAAAGGCACTTGAAAACGGTTATAGCCCTGAATCAGCGCAAGCCAGTGTCAATTATTGGTATCCCCGTGTTGCAGCCACATTCGGTAAAAGCGATTCCCAACGTTTTGAACAAGATAAAGCTTATGGGTTGCGCAAAACCCCCAATGGTGATCTTTTGGCAAAATGGGAAAAACGCATCGGCGAACATCTGACGCGAATCGGCCTGACAGCAACTGCCTAAAATTAATTTATCACTTTCAAACGATACTTTTAAATTTTTGTATCACTTTTGATAATGGAGTAAACCGTGGTAAACGCCCACCCCCCATACATGGACGGCTGCGACGATATCTTAACGTCTTTGGACGACAGCCATGTCCTGACGATTACGATCAACCGCCCAAAAGCACGCAATGCCTTGCGTACGCAGTTGCTGCATGAAATTGCCCAAACTTTGGACAAAGCTACAAGCGACGACAACGTGCGTTGTGTGGTCTTAACCGGGGGGGACAAAGTTTTTGCGGCCGGGGCCGATATCACCGAAATGGCGGATAAAACCTCTGTTGGGGTTTTGCAGGACCCCCGCGCCAACCATTGGCGCACCATTCGTGATTTCCCCAAACCCATGATCGCAGCCGTCAATGGCTTTTGTCTGGGCGGCGGTAACGAACTTGCCATGCATTGCGACATCTTGATTGCCGGAAAAAATGCCCAGTTTGGGCAACCTGAAATCAACTTGGGCATTATCCCCGGTGCAGGTGGGACACAACGACTGACCGCCATGATTGGCAAATCAAAAGCTATGCGCCTTGTCTTAAGCGGTGAATTTTTATCCGCTGAGGATGCCGAACGTGCAGGTTTGGTCAGTGAAGTATGTGAACCGGAACTCACCCTTGAAAAAGCCACCGCCCTTGCCAGAAAAATTGCATCAAAGGCACCTGTTGCCGCAAGATTGGCCAAAGAATCTGTACTTAAAGCATCGGACGGATTGTTGGCAGAAGGCATCGCATTTGAACGCAAAGCCTTTGCCCTGCTTTTCGCCACAGACGATAAATCAGAAGGCGTCAGTGCCTTCATGGAAAAACGTAAACCTAATTTTAAGGGACACTAAACCAATGAGTTTTGAAACCATCCTGTTTGAGAAGAAAGACGGCTACGGCAAAATCACCTTGAACCGCCCGGACGTTCTCAACAGCTTTAATGAAACCATGCATAAAGAATTGCGTGACGCCCTTCTCAGTTGTCAAAAAGACGAGACGGTGCGTGCCATTTTGTTAACCGCCGCAGGGCGTGGTTTTTGTGCAGGTCAGGATTTAGGGGACCGTGCTGTCTCTGGCGACAGTGGTCCACGCGATTTGTCTGAAACCATCGACAAATTCTATAACCCGTTGGTCCGTCTGATCCAATCTATCGAAAAACCTATTGTCTGTGCCGTTAATGGCGTGGCAGCAGGGGCCGGGGCCAATATTGCCTTGGCGTGTGATATTGTTTTGGCTTCTGAATCCGCAAGCTTCATTCAAGCCTTTTGTAAAATCGGCTTGATCCCGGACAGTGGCGGGACCTGGACCTTACCGAACCTGATCGGGATGGCACGCGCCAAAGCTTTGGCCATGCTGGGCGATAAAATCT
>JABXIC010000227.1 GCA_013373265.1 Methylocystaceae bacterium
CTGAAGCTAGCGCGTCTACCAATTCCGCCACCTGGGCACATTACTTTATAAGTACATCTTATAAGGACGGTTGCGGGTTTTAGGGTGCGCACACCTTCTTGTCAATATAAATTCTAAAAGTTTTTAATCAAATAGGCTTTTTTGCATAACTGCATGGTTGTCGCGTCTGTCGAAGGGGTATATAACCCCAAGAAGGAATTAACTGGTCTTTATTGGTATAGACGAAGCTTGAAGGAGATAAGGTGATGGGGCGCCGTATTGCGACAGTAATTGGTGGGTCTGGTTTCTTGGGCCGCCATATTGTAAAAAGACTTGCAGATCAGGGATACACAATTCGCGTTGCCGTGCGTGATGTTGAATCTGCAATGTGTTTGAAGCCTAATGGTAACCCGGGTCAAATTATTCCCATCGCTTGTAATATTCGTAATGCCGACATGGTCGAACGTGTTGTGGAAGGCGCACATGTGGTCTTCAACTTGGTTGGCCTGTTGTCACAGTGGGGCAAGCAATCCTTCGGCGCTGTTCATATCGAAGGGGCAGAAAATGTCGCACGTGCCTGTGCCAAGTTTAATATTGCCAATTTGATCCATGTCTCTGCACTGGGGGCAAATATTGATGGCGCAGCAGAATATGCGCGCACCAAAGCGGTCGGTGAAAAGTCTGTTTTAGAGGCTTTTCCGAATGCAACGATTTTGCGCCCGAGTGTTGTCTTTGGTCCTGAAGATGGTTTCTTCAATCTTTTTGCAGGCTTGATGCGCATTACGCCGGCCTTGCCTGTGATTGGGGCACCGCTTTTACCTGATGTGAAATTTGAAAATGGTGAATTGGATATCAATCTCTACGGCGAGGGCGGATCAAAACTGCAACCGGTTTATGTGGGGGATGTTGCCCAAGCGGCTGTGAATGCCATTGATAATGACGATGCAAAAGGCAAAATCTTTGAATTGGGCGGACCGGAAGTGATGACCTTCATGGGCGTCATGAAACGTATTCTCAAACATACGGAACGCAAACGTTTGCTGGCACCGGTTTCATTCCCGTTTGCTAAAATCCTGGGAGGCATTCTTGGTTTCTTGCCTAACCCGCTTTTGACACGGGACCAAGTGGTCATGCTGGAAACGGACAATGTGGTTTCGGAAGGGGCGTTAACGCTGAAAGATTTGGGTGTTGAGCCCACAGGTGCTGACGTCATTTTGCCAACTTACTTGAGTCGTTTCAAAGAATTGAAAAATCAACCGTTGCACGTTGAAAAACGCGTATAAGATTTTTGCTCTAAAAAATAAAAAAGGTCTTGGAGGATTTCCCCAAGGCCTTTTTTATTGACCTCTAGTGTCGTGCATTGGGACGCAGTGCCTGCAAATCTTGTGGGATTAAGCTCTCAATCTTATTGCCGTGTTTATTGAGCGTGATGCCGAGATAGAGAATCAGCACGCCTTGTAAAGTGAGTGCGAAGGGGAAGAGCAGGGAGTCTTCAAACAGGGTGGAGGATATATGATATAGATAGCCGTAAACACCAAGCGCACCGAAAATGATAAAGACTTTACGGCGCAAAAAGATCGAGACGCCCATCAGCGCAATATTGATGAGACAATAGAAAAACTTTGATAGTTCATTATGGCTGTCCATCAGGGATAAGCCGCACCAGAAGGCGAGACAGCCAAATAGATATCCCCAAAAGGCAAAATCATGTTTGGTTTTGAGATCAACGAAATAACTGCCGATGATCATACATAAGCCAAAAACAAGAGACACCCATTTACGTTCCTGAAATGAGAAATCATTCCCTTCAAACAGGATGGGGGTTAAATCCATGGAAATAAACCAGAGCGCCACGGCGATCGGGGCCGTGATGAAGGGGAATTTAAAGAAACGCAAGGCCAATAAACCTGCCAGAATGGTGGCGATTTCCATGGTGAACCAGCCGCCTTTGATCCATTTATAAAATGATCGATATTCGCCGGGATCATCAAAGGCCCATAAGCCCAGCCAACGTTGTAAGCCATAGATAATGAGAGGCGTCATGCACACGCCAATGACAATCAACAGACCTGCCGGGATTCGTAAGTTTTCTTTTGACCACAATTTTGCACCCAAAAATGTAAAACCCGCGGCATAGGCGCTGGCGATCAGAAAGATTCCGCCACCGCCAAATATTTCCCAAGCAGATGTCATGAACCAAGTCATGGCCCCGATAATGATCAGCGCCCCAAAATAATAAAGGGTATGAACCAAGGTGAAACGCGGTTGGTCTTTATGTTTTTCAGACAGTCCCGTCCAGAGTTTATCGGCCTGTTGGGCAGAAATTATCTCTTGTGAAACAGCCCAATCAAGATCGTCTTTGTTGATTTTCAAGACTTACCCCTTTGAAAGAAAAGTGAATAGATAGAATGTCTCTTCTTCATGAGAGAGGCAAGTTTTTGAGAAAATATCTTAGGCAGATTTCATGGCATGTCCAATCATATAACACATTGTTCATCCACCAAACAATCATGCGCCATCTTATCATAGGTTAATGACAAACCGATTCTGACAGACAGAATGGACAATGGGTTCTCATGCCCTTTCGATAACAATCTGAAAGATATGTAAATGTCAAAAGATCTTTTCGAGACTGAATATGAAGTTGGTCAAGACAATATCCAAGCCCTAGGCATGGATATGCACAATCCTGTTTTTTGGGTTTCTGCTATTCTTGTTCTTCTCTTTGTCACGGGGACTATTCTTTTACCCGCAGAAGCCAAACAAGCTTTTGATGGTGCGAAAGGCTGGTCTATTAATAACTTCGACTGGCTGTTTATGGTCGCGGGGAATATTTTTATTTTATTTTGTTTTTATCTCATCTTCTCCCCTTTAAGTAAAATTCGCATCGGGGGGCAGGATGCGACACCTGAATTTTCAATGATGTCCTGGTTTGCCATGTTGTTTGCAGCCGGTATGGGCATCGGTTTGATGTTCTGGTCTGTAGCCGAGCCGACTGCCTATTTCACCGACTGGTGGGGCACTCCCTTAAATGTGGAAGCCAAAACAGAAGCCGCTGCAGATCTTGCCATGGGGGCAACCATGTTCCACTGGGGACTGCACCCTTGGGCGATCTATGCCGTTGTCGGGCTGTCACTGGCCTTTTTCACCTACAACAAAGATCTGCCTTTGACCATTCGCTCAGCCTTTTATCCCTTGATTGAAGATAAATCCTGGGGTTGGTTTGGCAACTTAATTGACATTGTTGCCGTCCTTGCAACCTTGTTTGGTCTGGCGACTTCACTTGGGTTTGGGGCGCAGCAAGCCGCCAGCGGTTTGCATTTTCTATTTGATATCCCGAACACCATCAACACGCAAATCGCCATTATTATCGGGGTAACATCTGTGGCTGTCCTGTCGGTCGTTCGTGGTCTTGATGGGGGGGTCAAGCTACTGAGTAACCTCAACATGGGCCTGGCTGCCTTGTTGTTGGTCTTTGTCTTTATCTTCGGTCCGACCCTTGCGATTTTGATCGCGATGTACAACACCGGGGTTGCTTACGTCGAAAATATCATCCCGTTGAGTAACTGGTTGGGACGTGGGGATGAAAAATTCTATCACGGCTGGACCGTCTTTTATTGGGCCTGGTGGATTTCTTGGTCACCTTTTGTCGGGATGTTTATTGCACGTATTTCCAAAGGGCGCACAGTGCGTGAATTTATCACTGCCGTTCTGCTGGTCCCGACCGTTGTGACCCTGATTTGGATGTCTGTCTTTGGTGGTACTGCACTGGATCAAATCCAAAATAACGTCGGCGAACTTGCCAATGGTCTGGGCGAAGTTTCGTTGGCTATGTTCCAAATGTTTACGCATCTGCCGATGACGAACGTTATCTCGTTTATCGGGATTGTCCTGGTGCTGGTCTTCTTCATCACTTCATCGGATTCAGGATCGCTTGTGATTGACAGTATCACCGCAGGCGGCAAGGTGGATGCCCCGGTTCCACAACGGATTTTCTGGGCGGTGATTGAAGGTGCGGTTGCTGGTGCCCTGCTGTTTGGCGGGGGCAAGGATGCCTTGGGCGCACTGCAAGCCGCAGCCATTGCCGTTGGCCTGCCCTTTACCGTGGTGCTGTTGGTCATGTGTGTCAGCCTTTATAAAGGTCTGAAACATGAAATGACCCATGTGGTAGACGACTAATCCCATGCAAATAAGGCCTGCTTATATTTTTAAAGCAGGCCTTATTTGTTAGCAATCTGTCGGTTAGATTATCTTAGGCAGGTTTCATGGTGTCGGGCATTTTTACCGCGACTACTTTCCCTTTGGCGCAAACCGTATCGTTGGCGGAAACGGTAATTTCGACCACGACTTTCTTTTCCTTGAGTTCAACGATTTTCCCACGGGCAACCAATGTCACCCCCATCGGGGTTGGAGCAAGGAAGTCGACATTGAGGTTGGCGGTAACAAAACGAAGGGCTGGTTCTGCCCCCATCTCACGACCTTCTGCTTTATAGGCTGCAGCAGCAGCAGAACCGGTCCCGTGGCAATCGATGATAGAGGCCAAGAGCCCACCATAGACAAAGCCGGGAATGGCTGTATGTTCAGGGCGCGGGTTATATTCGGCAATGGTGTCATCACCATCCCAGTAGCTTTTCAACTGGTGTCCGTGTTCATTGTTTTTACCGCAACCATAACAATGGGCGAGATCGTCCGGGTAGGCATCCTGAAAAGCTTTAAGCGACATGTTGATTTCTCCACTTAGATATAAAACGCACACCCTTTATATAAGACATTTTTTATATAAAAAGGGAAGATTTACATTTTTTTGCATTGCAGAAAAATAAGTGAGGAAAAGAAGGGTTAGCTTTGGCCCATTTTATCGGCTGCATGGACGATAATTTCACCAAATTCGCGCAAATAGACGGAGCCTTTAACCGTGCGTTGGACAAGCACACTGCGTCGATCCGTTTCATCCACTTTACGGCGCAGCAGTTCCATTTGACCGAGTCGATCAAGGGCACGGGTAATGGCAGGTTTAGAGACATTCATGCTCTCTGCTAAGCCGCGCACCGTATGTGGCGGGGGTGTGAGATATACCGTCAGCAACAAGGCCATTTGGCGTGCTGACAGGTCTGGTCCATCTCTGCGGACACTTTCAATAATTGCTTTTCGCCAAAGGTCCAGCGCCTGGACCGGTTCGAGTTCTACGCCCATGTTTTTCGCCATTTCGTTACGGTTTCGAACAGTTTTAGAGGAGCTACACTGTAAGGGCAACCGTTAATATGAATTAATATCGATTTTTTATCATTGCAAAGACGGCACGTAGGCCCATGGCTTCTCCCCCTTCGGGACGACCAGCCCGCGATGATAGGTTCCAGCCCATCACATCCATATGTGCCCAAGCTATTGATTTATCGACAAATTCTTCCAAGAATAACCCGGCTGTAATGGCCCCGCCGTAAGGGGCGGAAGCCTCGTTTGAGATGTCGCCCGTTTTGCCGTCAATCATTTTACGATAGGGTTTCCACAGTGGCATACGCCAGAGTGGGTCATCGACTTGTGATCCATTTTCCAAAATGGCCTGTGCCAGATCGTCGTTATTGCAGAACAGAGCGGGTAATTCAGTGCCTAAGGCGACACGCGCGGCCCCCGTAAGGGTGGCATAATCCAGAATCATGTCCGGTTTGTCTTCACTCGCTAAGGCCAAGGCATCGGCTAAGACCACGCGACCTTCTGCATCGGTATGGCCGATTTCAATGGTTTTCCCTTTTCTGGAATCGACCACATCCAAGGGGCGCATGGCTTTGTCTGAAACGGCATTTTCAACCGCGGGGATAATTACGCGTAAACGCACGGGCAGTTTGGCAATCATGATGGCTTTGGCAAGGCCCAATACGTGGGCTGCCCCGCCCATATCTTTCTTCATGATTTTCATAAATTGCGCCGGTTTGATATCCAGTCCGCCCGTGTCAAAGCAGACCCCTTTACCGACCAAGGTGATTTTAGGATCTTTGTCTTCCCCCCACACCATATCAATTAAACGGGGGCGACGATCATCGGCAGCGCCTTTTCCCACGGCGTAAACGGCAGGGAAATTATGCTCAAGCAGGTCTTTATCTTCAATTACGCAGCAAGCCCCACCAAAGGCATCGGCGAGATCACGTGCGGCTTGCGCCAGTTCTACTGGTCCCATATCCCCGGCCGGAAGATTGATGAGATCACGGGTTAGCTCTATGCCTTCTGCCAGTGCATCATAATCGCCTTTGCTGGCAGATTTGGGCAAGACAAGTGTGGCAAATTCTTTTGTTTCTTCACGGTACCAGTCAAAGCTATAGGTGCCAAGCGCCCAGCCGAGGCAGGCGGCTTCGGCTTCTGCTGCTTTGACGCTACCTTTGATTTGATAGGTGCCGACCGGTAATTTGGCGGGCAGGGCGGCGTAATCCCACATCGGCGTCTCTTTTGAAATGCCGACAAGGACACTGTCCATATGGCCTTTTTTGTCAGGCACGATCAAAAATGATCCGGCAGACCCTTTATATGCATTGGCGTTGATCCAGTTGGTCAGGTCTTTTGGTTGTTTTTTTAGCCAGTCGTCAAAGTCATCACTGGGGACACGGATCAGCGAGATCGGGTCTGTATCGCTTTTTTTAACAAGATAATCCGTTGCAGCCATGGGGTTTCCTTCTCTATAAGACTAAGACGCAACGACAGCATAACGGAGCCTTACGCAATGCGCTATACCTTGATTATCGGAAATAAAAATTATTCTTCTTGGAGCCTGCGTCCCTGGCTGGTGTTGAAACATCTGGGTCTTGATTTTGACGAGGTGGTGATCCCTTTGTTGCAAGATAATTTTAAAGAAAAAATTCTTGCCCATTCCCATGCCGGGAAAGTGCCGATCTTAAAAGCGGATGGTTTTGATTTGTGGGATTCCCTTGCGATCTGTGAGTTTTTAAATGATCAATATCCTGAGGGAAAACTCTGGCCAACAGACCCTAAGGCAAAGGCCGTTGCCCGGTCCATCTCTTGTGAAATGCATTCTGGATTTTTTAATATCCGCAATGACATGCCCATGAATATGCGGCGTGTCATCAATGGTGTAACGCCAACAGCTGCATGCCAATCCGAGATTGACCGCGTGGTGGAAATCTGGACTAATTGTCGTGCAGAGTTTGGTCAAGAAGGACCGTATCTTTTTGGTTCTTTTACAATTGCCGATGCCATGTTTGCGCCTGTCGTGAACCGCTTTGCGACCTATCAAGTCCCTGTAAGCGGTCAGGCGGCAACATACATGAAAACGATGCAGGACATGCCAAGCATGAAAGAATGGAAAGCGGACGCGATAGAAGAAGAATGGGTCATTGAAGCGGTTGAGTTATGATAAATGGGCATGTTTAAAGTTTTAGGGATTTTGCTTTCTGTGTGTGTGTTGTCGTCTTGTCAGACTGTGGATCGAGGAAATTTCGGTCCCTTCATTCGATCCCTGAACAACCAACCATATGGCTATCAAGTGGTTGATGACCCGACAGGAAAAGCAC
>JABXIC010000079.1 GCA_013373265.1 Methylocystaceae bacterium
ACCATATTGCCGTCTTTATCCACGATATTAAAATGTGATGTACATCCTTCATTTTGCACATCAGCAGAGGTATCCCCCATATTCAACAATCTATCAGAATAGGCGTTTAGAAGACTCTCTGCATAAGCGCTGAATGATTTGGCATCGGGTTGGTCGGGGTCAAGTTCACTGCGGGTCAGGGCGTTCATCACATTCATCAACGTTGGCCCGGCTGTCATTTCAGGGGTGACATAGATCGACCCGCTTGAATAAGGCATGACAAGGGGATCAACCAGTTTTGCTTCGTATGAATTTAAATCAGAAAGATGAAAACAGCCGCCCTCTGCATTAATGTCGGCAACGATATTTTCAGCCAGCTCACCATGATAAAAAGCGCCCCCACCCAAATCTCGCAACGTTTCTAAAGTATGGGCAAGCTCATTTAAGATGATTCTATTTTCATTGGTTAAAACCCAAGACCCAACTTTGGGGCGTTTGTTTTCATCTAAAAAAATCTCTGACGTCTTATCAAAACGTGCAATATCCGCACCAGAGCCAGACAAAATAAGCTGAGTATACCAATCGATTAAAATGCCCTTTTTTGCAAAGTCGATGGCAGGCTGGACCAATTTTTTCCAATCAAATGTCCCGTAATTTTCAAAGGCCGTTTGCATCCCTGCAACAACACCGGGGATGGCAATAGATGTCGCACCAATCACATTGGCTTCATCTTTCACCTTCGGCCAAGGGAATAAATCATTGGCTTCCCCCTCAACGATTGGGTAATCGGCCGGATCAAGCCCCGACGGGGAGCGCATACCAAAATCAATCACTTTAACATCATTATCTTTGGCAAAACGGCACACCATATAACCGCCGCCACCCAAACCACTCATCCAGGGCTCCAGCGCACCCAAAGCAAAAGAAACGGCAATCGCCGCATCTATGGCGTTGCCCCCCTGTCGCAGAATTTCTGCCCCGACTTCAGAAGCCTGCCGATGTTGTGAGACAACAATGCCATGTGAAGAACGGCAAACTTTTTTACTTATGTTTTGTGCATGACTAAAATTGTGCATCGCCATGTTCCTTGCCCGGTGCAAATAAAAAACTGCCCGTATGGTGACATGATCAGGGACAAGCCCCTAGTATTATTCTATTCACCTGATGTTTTTTCTCATCCGTGACACGTCTTTTGAAAAGGACGCGCGTTCTTCTCAAAAAAAACATGAAAATATGATTAACATCTTGTGTGAACGCTGCTAGAAGAAGCCATCTTAATTTCAGTGCAGGAGATTTCCATGTCGAATTGTCAATTATGTGATAGCCCCAATGATTTGGGTGACTACGAAGTCGCACATATGGATGACGCAACGATTGTGGTGTGCAACACATGCCGTTCACAAATTGAAGATCCCGACACTATGGATGTCCATCATTGGCGCTGCCTGAATGACAGCATGTGGAGCACGGAAGCCCCGGTTCAGGTCATGGCATGGCGGCTCTTGTCTCGCCTGAGCAAAAAGGGCGAAACATGGGCGCAAGATGCATTGGATATGCTTTATCTTGATGATGCTGTTCTCGCCAGTGCACAGGCGGGCGAAACATCCAATACTGCTGACGATGATGCAATCAAACACATTGATAGCAACGGTGCAGTGCTGGAAGCAGGCGACACAGTCACCCTCATTAAAGACCTGAACGTTAAAGGTGGTGGCTTTACAGCCAAGCGCGGCACAGCGGTACGCAACATCTCTCTCGTGCACGACAACCCCGAACATATCGAGGGGCGTGTCAACGGACAACAAATCGTTATTTTGACCAAATTTGTCAAGAAAAACTAAACTTCTCCATATAACGCAATAAACACCCATATAAATCTACCTTAAGATCATACTTACGGTCGTTTTCGTATGTATTTATACGAGCTTGTCTATCTTACTTGATTTACCTTAAATCAAAATAATGTACTATCAATATAACGGACATCACCAACGACATCTTAAAGGTACTCTATGAACGATATCTATAAACTGCCTGGAAACGAGAAAACCTTTCCAGCCAGCAACTTTCTCGTTAGTAAAACAGACCTAAAAGGCATCATCACCTATGCCAATGAATTGTTTTTAGAGATCGCCGATTATGAAGAGCATGAGCTCGTCGGCAAACCGCACAGCATCATTCGTCATCCTGAAATGCCAAGATGTATCTTTAAGTTGCTATGGGACACGATTTCCGCTGGCGAAGAAATCTTTGCTTATGTCTTAAATCAAACAAAACTTGGCGACTATTACTGGGTCTTGGCCCATGTTACACCGACCTTTGATAACGAACATCAGCTTATTGGCTATCATTCTAATCGCCGCGCCCCCAACCGCGAAGCCATCAACATAATTCAGCCGCTTTATCGTCGACTAAAAGAAGTCGAAGACTCCCACAACAATAAAAAAGACGGACTGGCTGAATCCTTTAAAATCCTGACAAGCTTGATGAAAGAACAGGAGATGCGCTACGATATGTTCATCTATGAGATGCAACAATTAAAATCCGCTGAAACATTCATCAGTAAGGAGATTTTCTAATGTTTGCTCAAATGAAAATTTCCAAAAAGCTTCCTGCTCTTATGGTGATGATCGCCATCATCTCTGCCGTCATTACGGGCATGATCTCTTACAACATTGCAGCCAATAGCTTAGAAGACGAAAGTAAAAACAAACTGCTGGCGCTGGAAAAATCGCGCCAAACCGCCTTAGAATATTACCTGCATTCGATTGAATCCGACCTCATCAGCCTGACCAACAATGATATGGTGGTAGACGGCCTCACCGCATTTGAAGAATCATGGGATGAGCTACAAGACCCTGAAAAACGCCTTAAAGAGCTCTATATTGAGAAAAATCCAAATCCCTTAGGTGAAAAAGAAAAACTCGACCGCGCAGACGATAACAGCGCCTATAGCGCCAGCCATGGCCATTATCATCCCTGGTTTAGAGAATTACTCCAGAAAAAAGGGTATTACGATATCTTCCTGGTTAATCATGAAGGTAAAGTCGTCTATACCGTTTTCAAAGAAAATGACTATGCAACCAATGCCCTGACTGGCAAATGGAAAGACACAGGTCTTGGTCATGTCGTCCAAAAAGTTCTAAATAATTTCAAAAAAGACGAAATCGCTTTTGAAGATTTTGCCCCTTATGCCCCCAGCAACGGCGCACCCGCCAGCTTTATTGCAGCCCCCATTTTTGACCAAGCGGGGGAAAAACATGGCATTTTGGTTTTCCAAATGCCGATTGACCGCATTGACAAAGTCTTAGACGTATCAGAAGGAATGGGGGAAACAGGAGAAACCTATTTGGTGGGTAAGGATTTACTCATGCGCAGTGATAGCCGCCTGTCCAAAGAACCTACAATCCTTAAAACCAAAGTGGATACGCTGGCTGTTGAAAAAGCCCTTAAAGGTGAAAACGGCATTATCCAACAAAAAAATTATACGGGGAAAGAAAGTTTTGCCGCTTATTCCCCCCTCACATTCCATGGGGTAAACTGGGCGATTATTGCAGAAAAGACAATAGATGAATCCCTCAAGGGTTTAGGGGAAATGGCAACCTATATTACCATCGCCGTCATTGTTCTATGCGTAGGCGTCAGTTTGTTAGGCTATTTTGCCATCCGTGGTCTCTTGCATGAAATCATTCGCAGCTCAAAAATTTTAATAGCTGCGTCTAATGGGGATTTAAATATGCGTGTCACCAATCTAACCCGCAAGGATGAAATTGGCGAGATGCAACAAGCTGTCAATCAGCTATTGGACCGCACAGAAGCTTTTACCCGTGAAGCCGGTGCCGCCCTTAAATATGCCGCGCGCGATGAATTTTTCCGTATCATCTTGCCAGAAGGCTTGAACGGGTCTTTTGCACGCCGTGCGGAAATTATTAACGACGGGCTCAAAGCGATGGAAGAAAAGACCCGTACCTTTGAAACCAACGCAGCCTCGATGGGACAAAACATCCGTGAAGTCGTACAGACTGTCCTGTCTACCGTCACAGAAATGCAAGCCTCTGCCCAAAGCATGACGGAAACGGCACAACGCACATCGACCCAATCAAATGATGTTGCTGACGCCGCACAAACATCGGCGCATAATGTTGAAAATGTTGCTGCAGCAACAGAAGAGTTTTCCGCTTCTATCAATGAAGTCACATCGCAGGTTCAACGCTCAGCCGAGCTTAGTCAAACGGCAGTGGATCGCACCAAAGTTGCAGATCAAACCATTCATACCCTGTCAGAAGCAGCCGATCGCATCAATCAGGTCGTAAGTCTGATTAACGACATTGCCGATCAAACAAACTTGTTGGCCTTGAATGCTACGATTGAAGCTGCACGTGCTGGCGAAGCTGGTAAAGGCTTTGCTGTTGTGGCAGGTGAAGTGAAATCCCTTTCCAACCAAACGGCCAAAGCGACGGAAGAAATCGTCCAGCAAATCAAAGCCATGCAGGCTGCAACACATGATGCGGTGGATGCCATCAACATTGTTAGCAAAACCATTGTTGAAGTGGAAGAAGCTGGCGGCGTCATCTCTGATGCGGTACAGCAACAAGCTGCCGCAGTGACCGAAATCAGTGCCAGTGTCCAAGAAGGCGTGAAAGGCGTAAGTACAGTTGCGGAAATCATCACCGATGTTGCAGAAGGTGCAAATTCCACCTCCGCAGCCGCTGAACAGATCACGGCAGCATCAAATGACTTGCAAGAACGTGCCGTCGGCTTGAACACAGCCCTTGATGAGTTTTTGAAAGCCGTAACCAAAGAAAAAGATCTAGATAAACTCGTTTAATCATAACCCCGCGCCGTTATTGCATCAGCCATAGCGGCGCATTAATATGCTTGAATGACACACGCACCAAACATATCCCCGCCCTGCAAACCTGAAACACAGGCCAAATGTAAACGCAATAAGGTGGGGCAATGTATTGAATGTGAAAAAATGAAAAAAGCCCCATCGACAACAGATAGAGCTTCTTTGCAAGATATGACACGCACCGTTAAGCGATGACTTGCAACACTTCAAGTGTAACGGGTTGCATCATGTTTTGACGGATCAATTCTGACACGGCTTCTTGTGACACATGCGGGGCATCATCCTCGGCATATTCCCAACGCCAATGACCATGATCATTAATTAAGCGCCCTTTACCTTCATGATAATATTGGAGAATTTTTTTCTCGGTATCCTCCAATTCATGCATATCCAGACCATAAATCTGGTTATAAACTTTGATGCCTGCTTTGTTGGCTTCACGCAGCATACAACTTGCCCCTGGACTTTTACCATCCCACAACAAGATCAACGCATCAGCATAATGTGCCATTTCACGGTTTCGCAATTCCCCGGCTGTACGTCCATGCGTCAACCAGTCTGCAGGAAAAGGCTTGACCGGCACGTCATTGGCCCGGCCCCATTCTTCCCCCATCACATCAACACCACGACACGTCCCGGAAACGACTTCTGAAATGTCCCAGCCGGAACCGGCAATTGCCCGTTCCAAAGCCTCTCGATCTTCAATGGTGCGAGAGCCCGCGATAATTGTTTTCATCTTCCCCTCTTTATTTGGCTGCAATCCCCTATTCCCATAGCATATTTTTTATTTTATTGCGACAGGATTGGGTCTTCTTCACGGTGGGCACAATCGCTCCAACTGCACAAACGACAGTTCATGCCCACATTCGTCATCAGTTTTTCAGAAGAAAAATCCAATCCATCGGCATAGACCGTTTGTTCGGCATAAATAGATTCACACGCCAACATGGTTGCCTTTAGTACACGTGGCTGTGAAAAACCCGTTTGATCTGGGGCCTCAGCTTTGGCAACAAACAAAAACTTCTCCTTATTGGGAAAGCAGGCGACCTGGCGCACAATGCGACCGGGTGTTTGAAAGGCACTATAAACATCCCACAACGGACAGGCACTGCCATAGCGCGGGATTGGCAAACGGGGTAAGGTCGTACGCTTTAAAACATGCCCTGCCGGATTTGTATGCATCAAGGCAAAGGCGATCCCTTCAGCGCCTTTCTTCCGTAAACTGGCAAGACGACTACCTGCCAATTGAAAGTTGACAGTATATTTGCGCGATAAGACATCCACGTCATAGCGTTCACGGACCGCATCTTCTAAAAATTCGTCATAAGGCATCAAAATGGCGCGGGCAAGGTAATCAATCAATTCCGTCGCCGCCCATTCCTGTGAAGCGGGTGAAATCAATAAATCAGACTTTTTAATCTCGCTGGAAATAACGTCTATCATAGAAAGTTCAACCAACAAGCAGGCCATTTCAAAACGCCGAACCTGAGAAGAAGCATAGTTCGGAACTTCCAGCGTGCGTGTAATTTGGTTGTAGTTACATTGATGCTGTTTACCACCCGCCAATGACGCCCCATCAGCAGCAAAACGTACATGAACATCAAACTTCAGACTCAGGAAATCCTGCAACATACTTTCCGTGTCCCCGCCATGAAAGTCTGCTTCTTCCAACAATGTCTGCGCCGCATCCTCCAAGACAGGAAAATACCCGCCTTGATCCATAAGAAAGTCATCGACTTCTTCTGCGGGTGTGAGGGAACGGGTTTGAAATTTCGCATTATCCATAAAGGTACTCAGGCCCGTTGCCACTTCTGAAAGCTTTTGGCTTTCTTCCGCTAAAATACTGAAAAATCTGTCCTGATCTTTTTCAGACATATCAGCAGAAGAATTCAATATCTCAGAAGAGGTTCGAATGGCTGTTGCATTGGTGCGCATCCGAAAGACGGCATCATCAATATAAGGGGCATAATTCAATCGATCCGATAAAGCATTAATTGTCTGCCCCTGATCCAGATATGCCCGGTAGAGATTTTTAAGCGCGCGTGCCCAACGCGGGTTCTGTCCCACCAGATTCGTTGCCGTTGTATGAGACAAGTCCATATTTTGAAAAAGCGGGTCCGTTGTCATTTCTTGTAAATCAAGAATCAGCCGCCTGTCACTTTCCCCATCCAGAGCAGAAATTTCCAAGCCAAGCTCATTTGAGATGCGCTGCAACAATTTACCACCGATGGCGCGCTTGTTATTTTCAATTAAATTTAGATAAGAGGCTGAAATGCCTATCCTATCTGCAAGTTGTGCTTGTGTAACACTAAGTGTTTTACGACGCTTTTTGATCTTTAATCCAATAGGAGCGCGGGGCATTTCTTTCTCCATTTACGCAAATGCGTTTTTGCACTGCAATGTCAATAATTTACAAATTAACAAGAAACAATTCCTTAAAATTGACAAAAAAATAACATTACGTCAAAGGGTTATTGAGGTTATTGAAAATTACGGTTAACACTTATGAACAACTAATAAAAATACCATCAGGTAGGTTTCGTAATGGGGCAAACGACCACAAGGTCCAAGTCCCTGTTTTAAATGTCATCCAAATTAGGGAGTAAGACTTTGGGAGATATGAAAGTAAATCGTCGTTCGTTTATGAAGGGCACAGCTATTGCAGCAGCAGGTGTAACAGCACCTTCATTCTTTACACGTAACGCATGGGGTGCAGACTTCGTCAACAATCCGGGCGATGCTAAATCCATCAAATTTGGCTTTAACGTACCGCAAACCGGCGCTTACGCTGACGAAGGCGCTGACGAATTGCGCGCTTATAAACTCGCTGTCAAGCACCTCAATGGTGAAGGCGATGGCGGCATGCTCAACACCTTGAAACCGCTTTCCCTTAAAGGTAACGGTGTTCTTGGCAAAAAAGTTGAGTTTGTAACAGGTGATACGCAAACCAAATCAGACGCGGCCCGTTCTTCTGCAAAACGTATGATCGAAAAAGACGGCGTTTTGATGGTAACTGGTGGTTCATCTTCTGGTGTGGCTGTGGCTGTACAAGGTCTGTGTCAAGAAGCAGGCGTGATCTTCATGGCTGGTCTGACACACTCAAACGATACAACAGGTAAAGACAAGCGTCGTTATGGCTTCCGCCACTTCTTCAA
>JABXIC010000246.1 GCA_013373265.1 Methylocystaceae bacterium
AAACGGATGAAGGCTGCGGTAAAAGCCATGTCCGGTGGCAAAGCTGAACTGGATGTCAAATTGGCTCAAATGGTCAATCTGATGGAAAACGGCGAACCTGTAAAAATGTCTAAACGTGCGGGTACTTTTATTACATTGCGTGAAGTGATTGATAAAGTTGGCAAAGACGTTGTGCGCTTTATCATGTTAACGCGCAAAGCCGATGCCCAGTTGGAATTTGACTTTGCCAAGGTAACCGAACAATCCAAAGATAATCCGGTGTTTTATGTGCAATATGCCCATGCACGGTGTCATTCTGTCTTTAGAAAATCAGAAGAAGAGTTTAGTAATCTCTCCATCACTGAAAAAGATTTGGCTGAAGCTGATTTGTCTTTGTTAAATGATCAATCAGAAATTGCCTTGATGCGTTACATGGCAGAATGGCCGCGCCTTGTTGAGGCCGCCGCCAAAGAACACGAACCCCACCGCGTGACATATTTTCTTTACGAAATGGCCTCAGAGTTCCATTCTTTGTGGAATAAAGGCACAGGGGACGTGAGCTTGCGTTTCCTACACGCAGATAACATCGAGCTAACGAAAGCTCGGCTCGCCCTCTTAAAAGCGGTCTCTCTGGTCATTGCCTCAGGCTTGCTTGTGCTGGGTGTTGAACCAAGACAGGAGTTGCGTTAATGCCCCATAGGGATGATTTTGACGATGATTTGATGGACCCGTCTTCAGAAGCTTATGATTATAAGCCGGTTTCAAGTGATGACAGCGGTGGCGGTAAAGCTATTAAAATCTTATTGGCTGTTACTGTGATTGCTGGATTGGGCGGCGCTGCATGGTATTTTGTCGGCTCTCCACAAAGTAATTCAGACAACATTCCTGTGGTGCGCGCCGATACAGGCGCGATGAAAGAACGCCCAAGTGATCCGGGCGGAATGGATGTCCCCAACCGAGATAAAACTGTTTATAACCGTGTCAGTGGTGAAAACACAGAACCCAAACTGGAACGTCTCTTGCCGCGCCCGGAACAACCCTTAGATAAACCCACCTCGACATCAGGCATAGCTCTGCCGGAATTAAACGAAACGGTCAGTTCTAAAACCGGGATGCCCGCTTTGACAAAGGAATTGCCGCCTGCGTTGGAAACTGAAAAAGTTGAACAAACTGCACCGGCAAACATAAGTGAACCACCAACAAAAACCGAAGCGCTGCCCGAAGTTCCCCCGGCGGAAATGGCAACAAATATGGTGGCTCCAGCCCCTGCCCCTGTGGCGGATGACAACGCCCCGCGTGCGCTGGTCAAACGAGATGAACAACCCATTGCTGTTGATAAACAAGATAAAGATGCATTGGCTGCCAAAATCGCAGAAGCCTTAAATGATACACCCGCTACAGATAAAACGACTGTCGTAGCAGGTGTAGAAAGCAAACCCACTCCAACAACTAAACCAACCACAACGAAGGATGGTTATCTATTACAACTTCTGTCGTCAAAAAATGAAGCTGGCGTCAAAGCCACATGGGAAAAGATCAAAAAGGATAATGGCGACATCGTAAACGCCCTTCCTGCAGATATTGTCAAAGCTGATTTAGGGCCGGACAAAGGGATTTATTACCGTTTGCGCTTAGGTCCCGTTGACACTGGGGATGAAGCAAAGTCTCTTTGTGCAAAACTAAAACAACGCAAAGTGGGGTGTTTCATTGTCCGCGTACGATAATTCAGCCCCCAACGCCGTTATATTCGGCTGTGAAGGCTTAGCGTTGACCGATTGGGAACGTGATTTTTTTCGTGATCTTAATCCGCTGGGGTTTATCCTCTTTGCCCGTAATATAGAAGACCCTTATCAGGTGCGTGAACTCTGTGATGATTTGCGCAGTTGCGTGACTCATGCAGACGTGCCGATATTGATAGATCAAGAAGGTGGACGTGTTGCGCGTTTGCGCCCCCCACATTGGCGTGAGGCCCCGACAGCCGCCAAAATCGGGGAACTTGCTGCCTTTAATTTGGATATGGGTTTGGAAGCAGCACATCTAAACGCCCGTTTGTTTGCCTCTGAACTGTTAGATCTTGGCATTAACGTTGACTGCGCACCTGTCTTGGACATCCCCGTTGAAGGCGCTGATCCTATTATTTCTGATCGTGCCTATTCTAATCACCCCGAATTGGCTGCCATTATGGGCCGTGCGGCCTGTCGTGGTTTCATGGCGGGTGGTGTTTTGCCAATTATCAAGCATATCCCCGGTCATGGGCGTGCGTTGGTGGATAGCCACAAGGCTTTGCCGGTTGTGGATGAAACGATTGATATCCTTGAAAGCGTCGATTTCCGCCCCTTCATAGATTTGGCAGATATGCCATGGGCCATGACAGCACATATCGTTTATAGCGCTGTTGATGCCTATGCGCCTGCAACCATGTCACCACGTTTGATCGAAGATATCATTCGCCATCACATTGGTTTTGATGGGGTCCTCATTTCCGATGATTTGTCGATGCATGCCTTACAAGGTGACTTTGCTACCCGCGCAGAAAGTGCCTTGGATGCCGGATGCGATTTGGTTCTTCATTGTAATGGCAATAAAGAAGAAATGCTTGCTGTTGCAGAAGGTGTAAGCCCTGTTTCCGATAAAACCGATGACAGGCTTGAAGAAGGCTGGAAACTGGTGCGTGAAGGCATGGACGAAATTGATTTCGACCAAGCGGAATATAGATTTAACACACTGATGGAATTGGTCACGTAAATGGATTTTTCCAATATAGGTTTTTTATTATCTGTCTGGATATTGCCTGTTATCATTGCCGTCACCCTGCATGAAGCGGCCCATGGCTGGATTGCGTATAAACTGGGTGATCATACGGCATTTATGTTAGGTCGTGTCAGCTTTAATCCGGCAAAGCATGTGGACCCGTTTGGCACGCTGATTATGCCCGGCCTTATGCTGTTGTTGTCCGGTGGTAAAATGATGTTTGGCTATGCCAAACCTGTCCCTGTCAATATCCGCAATATGTCCAACCCACGACGCGATATGGTCTATGTGGCTGCTGCGGGTCCCGGGGCCAATATCCTTCTTGCGGTGCTTTCCGCCCTTGCCTTTTACATAGTTCCTTTATTGCCGCAAGATGTGGATTTATGGGTTGCGCACAATTTAGCAAACTCCATTAGAATCAATATCATATTGTGCGTCTTTAATCTGATACCTTTGCCGCCGCTTGATGGCGGACGTATTGCCGTAGGCCTTTTACCGGATGCCTTGGCGCGACCTTTGGCAAACCTGGAACGCTATGGCATGCTCATTCTTCTCGGGATGATTTTCTTGGTGCCTTATGTGGGCGGTCTTGTCGGTTTGAATCTTAATATCTTTTGGTATCTGGTTGGGATACCTGCAGAATATTTAACTGATTTTATTATCCATGCCGTGGGGATTGCGGGGTAAGGTTCTGTGGAAAATCTTATTGATCTGGATAAGCACGAAGATGACGATTTGCGCCCCAAACGCAAAGGCACGCTTATCATTGATCTTGAAGGATTTGAAGGTCCCTTAGACATCCTGCTGGAACTGGCGCGCGAACAAAAAGTCGACCTGATCCATATATCTATTTTGCATCTTGCGGATCAATATTTACAGTGGGTTGCTGAAGCGCGTCGTAAAAACCTTGAACTGGCCGCGGATTATCTCGTTATGGCGGCATGGTTGGCTTATCTTAAAAGTCGTTTGCTCCTGCCAGCCCAAGCCAGTGAAGAAGAACCAAGCGCAGAAGAAATGGCAGCCGCCCTCGCCTTTCAACTGCAACGCCTGGAAGCCATGCGTAATGCTGGCGAAGCCCTGATTGAACGTAATTCCCTTGGGCTTCGTATATTCAAACGCGGCATGCCGGAGACATTTGGCAAACTGGATGAAGTTTCTTATGACGTGACGCTATATGATCTGATGAAGGCTTATGGCGATCAAATGAATAAGCATGTCGACCAAACGCTACATATTGAACCGATGGACCTCTATTCCATGGATATGGCGATTGAACGGCTACGCAGCTTCATTGGAAATATACCAGAATGGACCATGCTGGTTCAGTTCCTGCCAACAGAATTAAAGAATAATCTTCATACCCGTTCGGCGATTGCTTCTACCTTTGCTGCTGCCTTAGAAATGGCGCGCGATGGTAAGATTAAAATCAGACAATCCGAAACATTTGGTCATATCTATATTCAAAGTAATGAAAGCAGGGGCACCGAACATGACTGATCATCCTGTTGAACATCTGCGTCTTTTAGAAGCCGTTCTTTTTGCCTCTAAAGAACCGTTGGGCGAAAAAAAGCTGTCCAATTATTTTAATGAAGATGTAGACGTTAAAGCCTTGCTCAAAACGTTACAGGAAGACTATCAAAACCGTGGTGTTCAACTGGTTCAACGAGGTAATGCATGGGCCTTTCGCACAGCTGAAGATTTAGCCGAAAAACTCAGCGAACATCGCGCAAATGTGAAAACCCTTTCACGCGCAGCGATTGAAACACTTGCTATCTGCGCCTATCACCAACCTGTCACCCGGGCTGAGATTGAAGAAATTCGTGGTGTCTCCCTTTCAAAAGGAACGCTGGATGTCCTGTTTGAGGCGGGTTGGTTGAAGCCACGCGGTAGACGCCGTACCCCCGGTCGCCCCATGACTTGGGGCACCACCATTGAATTTCTTGATCAATTTGGTCTTGAAAAGATTGATGACCTGCCCGGGATTGAAGAATTGAAAACAGCAGGTTTGCTCGATGCACGCCCTGCCATCAACGCCTATACAGTCCGTGGCGAAATGGAGCTGCCTTTTGATCATCCGGACCAACCAGAATCCGAAGATGACTTTATAGAAGAGCCATTAGATGAAAATGGTTAATTGCGTTAATATCAAACAATTACTTCAATTATAGATTTTAGTATCTCTGTTACATATCCGAAACATAACTGTCACTATCCAAAGATATAACTTGTACTACTTTTGTATGATATTTCTTTATGTGAGTGATGATGTCTAACACAACAAGCGCGACGAGCGATTTTAAACTGAATGTATTTTTTACAGTTGGTTTTATCGCAATGATAGCTTACTTCATTTTTTGGGGGCTGGATTATACTAACAGTAACAATGTTATAATTTTCATACTGGCAACAATATTCGGTATCTTCATGGCCTTCAATATTGGGGGGAATGACGTTGCGAACTCTTTCGGGACGAGTGTTGGTGCTGGGACGCTTACGATCAAACAAGCCTTGATCGTTGCAGCAATTTTTGAAGTTAGCGGTGCAGTCATTGCTGGTGGTGCGGTCACAAAAACGATCCGCAAAGGGATTGTTGATCTATCTACGCTGACAATCGAACCAATGCAATTTGTCTATATCATGATGGCTGCTTTACTATCGGCCGCCATTTGGTTGTTGATTGCAACAAAGCGCGGCTGGCCGGTATCGACCACCCATTCAATTATTGGCGGGATCGTTGGAAGTTCTTTGACCCTTGGCTTTATGATCAGTGGGTCAGATACGGCCCTGGCTTTGGTGAAATGGAATAAAATCGGAACAATCGCCTTTTCATGGGTATTATCACCTGTGTTGGGGGGCTTGGTATCTTATCTTTTATTCTCCCAAATTAAAAACTATGTACTTCGCTATAACGAACAAGCCGCAGAAGAACTCAAAGAAATTAAAAAAGCGAAGAAAAAACATAAAAGTGAACACAAAAAAGCCTTTGAACGTCTGGCAGAAGTTCAACAAATTGCCTACACCTCAGCTATGGCTCGAGATGCCCATACCGTAAGAGAAGGTGATTTTGAACCTGATGATCTGGAATCAGATTACTACAAAGAACTTTATGCCATTGAACAAAAACGTGATCAATTACATGCAACACAGGCTCTAGAACATTATGTGCCTTTGTTCGCCGCTATCGGCGGGATGTTAATTACTGGTATGTTGTTGTTTAAAGGCCTTAAACACATGCATATCGGCTTGAGCACGCTTGATAATTATTTATTGATCGGTATGGTCGGTGCCACAATTTGGTTGGCAACGGCTATTTTTGCCAAAACTTTAAAAGGCAAAGATTTAGATAAGTCGACCTTCTTGATGTTCAGTTGGATGCAGGTTTTCACAGCGTCTGGTTTTGCTTTCAGCCATGGTGCCAACGATATTGCTAACGCCATCGGCCCCTTCGCTGCCGTGATGGACATCATTCGCACAGGTGAAATTGGCAGCAATGCCGCTGTACCGACGACAGCCATGTTGGCTTTTGGTGTCGCACTCATCGCTGGACTTTGGTTTATCGGTAAGGAAGTGATCCAAACTGTTGGGCACAATCTAACGAAAATGCACCCTGCATCCGGTTTTGCAGCCGAACTTTCAGCGGCAGGTGTCGTGATGTTGGCTTCTGTTATGGGCTTACCTGTATCCAGTACACATATCCTAATCGGTGCTGTTTTGGGTGTGGGGTTGGTCAATAAAAATGCAAATTGGCAGTTGATGAAACCTATCGCACTGGCTTGGGTCATTACCCTTCCTGCTGCTGCTATTCTTTCTGCCATTACCTTTATTGTACTCAGCAATACTTTTTAAGGGGTTAACCCAATCAAAATGAGGATAGATGACGAACCTTCTGTGTTTGTCATTCTGTCCTCATTTTTTTTATGGTTTTCATGTTAGAGGCTGGACGCACAGGTTTGTTTCTTGTATCTCTTGTTGCAAGTCATTTTCAAACGCAATAACTGAGTAAATTACTTTGGATCAAGCCGTCACCGCATTAGAATCGGTAAAAATAAAAAGACTTTTCAATGGTTGGACCTTCTTCACCGTCATTACGGCGTTGATCATTTCCTCACCTGTCCTTGTCGTCGTTGCTTATGTCTTCGTACCCTCTGGTGAAATCTGGGCACATTTAGCTGACACAGTCCTCCCTAATTACATTTTCAACACCTTTGTCTTACTGATCGGTGTGGGGACTGGCACACTGGTGATTGGAACGGGATGCGCGTGGGTTGTCACCATGTGTAAATTCCCCGGCCAAAAAGTGTTCGAATGGGCATTATTACTGCCTTTGGCCGTTCCGGCTTATGTAATTGCCTATACCTACACGGGATTATTAGATTATGCAGGGCCGGTTCAGGAAACCTTGCGCGAAATCTTTGGCTGGTCCAGTCGGCGTGATTATTGGTTTCCCGAAGTGCGCACCCTGTGGGGGGCGGTAACGATGTTTACCTTGGTGCTTTATCCGTACGTTTATATGTTGTCACGCGCTGCTTTCTTAGAACAATCCATTTGTGTTTTGGAAGTGAGCCGCACTTTAGGCCGTACCCCATGGCAAGCTTTTAAAGATGTCGCTTTCCCTCTTGCACGCCCGGCAATTGCCGCAGGTTCCGCCCTTGCCTTGATGGAAACATTAAATGATTTCGGGACGGTCAATTTCTTTGCTGTTGATACATTTACCACGGGTATTTATCGCACATGGTTTGGACTGGGGGAACCTGTCGCCGCAGCACAACTTGGTGCGTGTCTTTTGATATTTATTGTTTCCCTTATCGCGCTTGAACGGTATTCGCGCGGACAAGCAGCATATCATCATACAACGGTGCGTTATCGTGCTTTGCGTAAGCTTCATATCAGCACCTTCAAGCAAGCGCTTTGCTTTGCCTTTTGCTTTTTTCCGGTCTTTTTAGGTTTTGCCCTCCCGGCTGGAGTTTTGTTGAACTGGACGATCAATACGACCCAATGGTGGATGAACTTTAATTTCCTCCATTTGGCCTTAAATAGTTTTATCTTAGCCAGCGTTGCCGCCATTTTGGCCGTTGTCTTAGCTGTCTTAATGGCTTATGGCGTCCGATTAAAGCCCTCTTTTTTAACCAAACTCGGTGTGCGCGCAGCCTCTATCGGCTATGCAGTGCCTGGCTCCGTACTGGCTGTTGGGATTATGCTTCCTTTTGCATGGACGGATAATCTGGTCGATTCTTGGGCACGTGAACATTTGGGCTTTTCTACAGGATTAATCTTGTCAGGCACCATTGTTGCCGTGGTCTTTGCCTATATCGTGCGGTTTTTGTCGGTCTCTTATAATGCGATTGAAGCCGGACTTGGCAAAATTACAAAAAATATGGATTGTGCCGCGCGTACACTTGGGCATGGACCGGGAGAAACTTTGCAAAAGGTCCATCTCCCGCTTATTCGTGCCAGTATGTTCAGTGCCGGTATTCTGGTTTTTGTCGATGTGATGAAAGA
>JABXIC010000143.1 GCA_013373265.1 Methylocystaceae bacterium
GATGCATCAAAAAGCAGCATATCACAGCTAAAACAAAGACCGTCTTTTTCATCACAACCCCAAAACGAACATGCCCGTCCCAATATGATAAAGAATCTATTCTCATAAAAAAAACTAGCCCGATTAAGTCAAAATCTACTCAATCATAATGCCAAGATTAAGAGAAATATAATTACAAAACATATCACATGCCTCATGAATGATTGAAAATATACAATAAGGCTACCATTTTCCATAGAGTGTTATTAAAATTTAATATGATTTTAAGAAAAGCTCTCATCACACTTAAAATCATAATCAAAAATAAAAAATATAATGCTCTCTGACTTCAAAAATCAGAACGGCAAAGATGCGCCAAGCTTCCCCCACCTGATAGCTTAGCAGCTAACATAATAACCAACGTGGACGAAGACAGAGTAGAACGCGCGATCAATAAAGGCGTCATACATTTCAATGAATTGAAAAATGGAATCAAATGAATAAGTTTTATCGTGAGTTATTAGAAAATATACCTCTTCTCGAAAATGATACCCTCGTGAATAAATTAGCCCGCGCCTAAGAGAGCCGTGCAAAATGAGGGAAAAAACTACCTCTTTATAAAAATAGTATTATATTTAATAAAATTACCCATTTTCTTATTTTGAAGTTGTTATGAACGAACGTGTAAAATTGCATCAGGTCTTTTTTGAAACCCGTAAATACGGCAAATACCTCCGCGTTTCTGCAATTGACCCTATCTCCAATACAGAAGCCGTCTCTACAGGCCCCATCACCTTAGGTGAAGAAGCGCTGAAACATGCTGCAAAAATGAAGCTAGAATATATTTTAACCAAACAGAAAAAATAATCCTGCCCAGAATCGCAATTAAATATAGTTCTGATAATATCTTCTATAGGGTGTATTTTAGCTTGACGCAGAAGAATAATTCTTTCCAGATAAGAATATTAAAATTTTTTTACATCTGAAATTGATCATCTGATCAAGAACTACAAGAGAGTGCGACGCAATATCTATTTTTCTTGACAACGAATCATTCCAAGCTAGGGTCGAAGTAATACAAAAGGGTCGCTTTACGATCTATATTAATTCACAGTTGGCATCTTATTGTGAGATGTTTAGCAAACGGTTAGGCTTCTAGAGGTGAGACGATGTTTGTCCCTGAACATTCCACCAAAAAGACTTAAACTTAAAAGTTTAGGCCTGTTTGATGCTGCGCCACATCTTGAGAGACTTTAATTAAAGGCGAAAATGGAATATTTTACCCAACAACTTATTAATGGTGTCACGTTGGGATCAATTTATGGATTGATCGCAATTGGATACACCATGGTTTACGGGATCATCGGCATGATCAACTTCGCACATGGCGAAATTTATATGATCGGTGCCTTCGTTTCGATGATCACGTTTCTTATCATCACAATGCTCGGCGGGGTCTGGTTGCCTCTGGCTTTATTAGCTGCCCTGATTATGTCGATGCTCTTTACATCCATCTGGGGATGGACAGTTGAGCGGTTGGCCTACCGACCATTGCGCGGTTCATTCCGACTGGCACCACTGATTTCTGCCATCGGCATGTCCATTTTTCTGCAAAACCTTGTGCAAGTACTTCAAGGCGCGCGTGTAAAACCCTTACAGCCCATGATTTCTGGTGGATTCGAAATTATGGAGCATGATGGTTTCACCGTTACTATCAGTTATTTACAAATTTTTATGATCGCTTTGACGGTCATCCTTATGACAGTCTTCACTCTTGTTATTAATAAAACGTCTTTGGGACGTGCCCAACGTGCGACAGAACAAGACCGCACCATGGCTGCTCTTATTGGCGTAAATGTGGACCGTACCATTTCTACGACCTTCGTCATGGGGGCTGCCTTGGCAGCTGTTGCCGGTTTGATGGTGACACTTTATTATGGTGTTATTGATTTCTACATCGGTTTCTTAGCTGGAATGAAAGCCTTCACCGCCGCTGTTCTTGGCGGGATCGGTTCCTTACCGGGCGCGATGCTTGGCGGCCTTCTGATTGGTTTGATTGAGGCTTTCTGGTCTGGATATTTCACCATTGAATATAAAGACGTGGCTGCATTTTCAATCCTTGTCTTGGTTTTGATTTTCCGTCCAACGGGTCTTCTTGGTAAACCTGAAATCGAGAAGGTGTAACGGTCCATGTCTCAAAACATTAAATCAATTGATATGATTGGTCTGCTTAAACAAGCAGGACTTGCTGGCTTAATTGCAGGTGCATTGGCCCTGCCACTTGCTGGTTTTAAAACATTTGACCTCAATGGCACATTAACCGCAGAACCTCGCTTTTCATGGGTTTTGGTCGCCATCGTTGTCACTGCGATCGGGCGTTTCCTGATTGCATTAGGTCAAGCAACTTTTTTCCCCGCTGTTGGAGAAGCTGCTGGTAATGCTGCTGGTGGCATTGGTGCCGCTATCAATAAAAACCGTCGTGTTTTGCTTCTGTTACTCTTGGCTGCGGCAATTATCTTTCCGTTTTCGCCCATGGCAAACCGCCATTCACTTGACTTGGCTGTCTATGTATTGATTTACGTCATGCTGGGGTGGGGCTTGAATATTGTGGTTGGCTTAGCTGGCTTGCTTGATTTGGGCTATGTGGCTTTCTATGCTGTTGGCGCTTATTCTTACGCATTGCTCGCAACCACCTATGACCTGTCATTCTGGATTTGTCTGCCGATGGCAGGTATTTTCTCTGCAAGCTTCGGTATCATTCTGGGCTTCCCGGTTCTGAGACTACGTGGTGACTATCTTGCCATCGTGACCTTGGGCTTTGGTGAAATCATCCGTGTGATCCTGCTGAACTGGTACGATCTAACTGGTGGCCCGGATGGCATTTCATCCATCCCAAAACCAACTTTCTTTGGTTTAGCTGAATTCTCCCGTAAAGGATCTGAAGGTTTACCGCCATTTCATGAACTATTTGGTCTGGAATATTCCAGCCAACATAAGTTCGTTTTCTTTTACTTCCTGATTATGGCGTTAGCCCTCATCACCAACTTCTTCACCTTACGTATCCGTAAGCTGCCCGTTGGACGTGCATGGGAAGCCCTGCGTGAAGATGAAACAGCCTGTCGCTCCCTTGGGATCAATCCGACAAACACCAAACTGTCTGCTTTTGCAATTGGTGCCATGTTTGCCGGGTTTGCAGGATCATTCTTTGCAACACGCCAAGGCTTTATCAGCCCAGAATCATTTACGTTTATTGAATCTGCCATCATTCTGGCCATCGTCGTCTTGGGCGGCATGGGCTCTCAAGTTGGTGTTGTTTTGGCTTCCATTGTTCTGGTCTTAGGACCGGAAGTCTTCCGTGAACTTGCTGAATACCGCATGCTTACCTTTGGTGGGCTGATGGTACTTGTCATGGTTTGGAAACCAAGAGGACTGCTTTCAAAAAGAGAACCAACTATTCGACTTCATAACGAAGCGGAGGAAACACGATGAGCGATTTATCAAATGAAATCCCAGGTGTGCCGCTTTTAGAAGTTGAACATCTGACCATGCGCTTTGGTGGTTTGGTTGCCATTGGTGACCTGTCATTTACCGCCATGCGTGAACAAATTACAGCCCTGATCGGCCCAAACGGTGCTGGTAAA
>JABXIC010000272.1 GCA_013373265.1 Methylocystaceae bacterium
CTGCGCACCAACAATGGTGATTTGTTCAATCAATGAAGCCGCAGAAGCGGCCCCGCTTGAGAGTGCTGCAGATAAGCCTAGTGCAATCCCTGCACTAAGCGATGCGATACGTTGACGTTGTTTCACCTTGTCCCCCGTTAGTGAGTTTTATGCTCAGGTGAAGAGCTGTTTGACAAAATCGAATACCTTCAACTGTACAAGGTCATTCCATGTTGCAAAGACCATTAAACCCAATACCAGAGTTAGGCCTAAACGGAAACCATATTCTTGCGCCTTTTCACTTAAAGGCTTACCACGAATAGCTTCTGCAGCATAGAAAACCAGATGTCCACCATCCAGCATCGGTATAGGAAACAAGTTTATCAAACCAAGGTTAACAGAAAGTACCGCCATTAAATAAATTAAACTATCAAAGCCAGATTTTGCGGCATCACCGGAAACTTGTGCGATACGTAACGGTCCGCCGAGGTCTTTCATGCTGCCGCCACCTGAAATTAAAGTGCCTAAGTGAGACAGAATTTGTGCAGATAGATCATAGGTGCGTTCAACCCCCATCCAAACAGCTTTTGCCGGATTGTATTTAATATATTCAGCTTGATCTGCATCGGGGCGCACCCCCAATAGACCCACCGTTTTACCACCAACTTCTGCTTCTTTCGGTGTTATGACGATTTGTAACTCACGACCATTTCTTAACACAACCGTTTGCAAATCGACACCGGGGTTTTCCATGACGATGTTTCTAAGATCATCAAATGTATCAAGGGAGGTCCCGTTAATACTTAGGATGCGATCCCCTTTTTCCAGTCCGGCTTGCGCAGCAGCGCTATCAGCGACAACCTCACCAATGCCGGCATAGAATTTTTCCGGAACACCCACCGCCATATAAAGCAGTGCAAATAGTACGGCAGCTAAAATGAAGTTGGCAATTGGGCCTGCTGCAACAATGGCTGCACGGGCGCGTAACGGTTTATAGAAAAATGAGACAGCTTTTTCTTCTTCACTAAAGGCACGGACGCTTTCATCAACACCGCTGCTGGCGGCGTCACTGTCACCGAACATTTTGACATAACCGCCAAAGGGCATCAGGCAGATTTTCCAACGTGTGTCGGATTTATCATTCCAGCCGAAAAGTTCCGGTCCAAAGCCGATGGAGAATACTTCTACCTTGACGCCATTACGTTTAGCGACCCAATAGTGACCGAGTTCATGAAAGAAAACCAAAACACTAAGTGCGAAGATAAACGCGACAACAGGGTTGGCAAAAAGCAAATCGTACATTTAATAAAAACCAATAAATTGAAAGTATGCGTAAAATAAGTCCGTTAATGTATTTTTTCAATGGCTTGACGGGCATTGATCCGTGTTATTTTATCTACTTGCAATACGTCATCAATATGGCGAAGAACATGATGTTCGTATTTTTCAAGCATTTCTTCAACCACTCTTGGAATATCCAGAAATCCAATGCGTCGTTCTAAAAAGGCTTGAACGGCGATTTCGTTGGCTGCATTCAGGACAGCAGGTGCTGATTTTCCTTGCTTTAAAGCATTTCGCGCCAGTGATAATGCGGGAAATCTATCCAAGTCAGGTGATTCGAAATTAAGTTGTGCAATTTTTGCAAGATCGAGTTTAGGCGATGGGGCTTCCATCCTGTCCGGCCATGCAAGTGCATAGGCGATGGGCGTGCGCATGTCGGGGGAACCGAGTTGTGCCAAAACAGACCCATCTACATAAGATACCATGGAATGAATGACGGATTGAGGATGCACTAAAATATCGATCTGATCTTCACGTACAGGGAAAAGGTGATAGGCCTCAATCAATTCCAGACCTTTGTTCATCATGCTGGCCGAATCAATTGAGATTTTTGCCCCCATGGACCAGTTAGGATGAGCAACGGCTTGTTCAGGTGTCACAATCGCCATATCTTCTGTGCTAAACATGCGAAATGGTCCGCCGGAAGCCGTCAGTGTGATTTTTTCAATTCTTTCCGGTCGGTCAAAATCCAAGACCTGAAAAATCGCATTATGTTCTGAATCAACAGGTAAGAGTACAGCACCGGCATTTTTAACCGCTTGCATCATTAGATCACCCGCGCAGACGAGGCTTTCCTTATTGGCGAGACCAACAGTAGCCCCTCTTTTCACCGCTTCCAAAGTCGGTGCCAATCCGGCCGCACCAACGATAGAAGCCATAACCCAATCGGCATTACGTGTGGCGGCCTCAAGTACAGAGCTTTCCCCCGCCCCAACTTCAATATTAGTGCCGCTGAGAGCATCTTTCAGGGCAAGATAATTTTTGGGGTCAGCAACACAGGCAAAGTCAGCATTTAATTCTTTTGCCTGTTTGGCAAGAAGGTCCACATTTGAGTTCCCGCTTAACGCAACCACATTAAATTGGTCTGGATTGCGCAAGATCAAATCAATGGTGCTGGTGCCGATTGATCCGGTTGCCCCTAAGATACTGATGGTGCGTGGGGCCGCTTGGGGATGTAACTGGGCGCTTAAAACCATGCTAAAATCTGTCCATCTGTGGCAAGGATAAGCCCCGCGATTGCAGCGCCTGCTGATAGCATACCATCTAACCTATCCAGAACGCCACCGTGACCCGGGATTATTTGGCTTGAGTCTTTGGCATCAAAGGTACGCTTGATGTGTGATTCAAACAAATCACCAATCTGGGCAATAATCGCAAGGCCTGCACTTAACGCTGAAATCGACCAAGGGGCGTGCCAGTCAAGGATATAGGAAAACACCAATCCTACGATAAAAGCACCCAACATGCCGCCCAGTAATCCGGCCCATGTTTTTTTTGGGCTGATCCGTGGCGCAAGTTTTGGTCCACCAATGGTTAGGCCAAAAAAATAGCCGCCCGTATCCGTGGCAGAAACCATGAAGGCAATCCAAAAAACAATACCGACGCCAATTTCGGCTTCTGTGCGCAAAAATATGAAAGCGGATATGGGGATACAGAGGTAAAGCGCACCAAGTGCAAACCATAGTTTACCTTTTTTATTGGGCGATACGGCAAAAAGCACGGCACACATAACAGGTGCAAATAAAATAGCTTCAAAAAGGTTGAGATCGATGAGCACTAAGAACGGTGTAACACCGATAAAACAACATAATAAAATACCGGGTAGTTTAAATTCTTTTAAACATAGGTTTGACCATTCCCATGCCATGACCACACCTAAAAGTGCGATAAGAATGTTGAAATAGGGCATGCCAAAATGAATGGCGGCAATAGAAGGAACTGCAATTGCAATACCCGAAATGATGCGTAAAACCAGACTGTTTTCCAAGAAATTAGACACTGACCATTCCGTATCGTCTGTCGCGGGTTGAAAGATCGGCCAATGCTTTTTGAAGATGTTTTTTCTCAAAGTCCGGCCAAAGAACATCCATAAAGACAAACTCTGTATAGGCAAGTTGCCAAAGCAGGAAATTGCTGATGCGTTGTTCACCACTGGTGCGGATTAACAAGTCAGGGTCCGGCATGCCTTCGGTAAACAGCTTGGCTGAAAACTGTTCTTCATCCACATCATCAATTGAAATTTTACCGGTAACGACATCTTTTGCCAGTGCTTTTGCAGCTTCTGCAATTTCGGCACGCCCGCCATAGCTTAATGCAATGGTTAAAACCAGTGTGCCATTGTCTTGCGTCAATGCCTCTGTCTGTTCGATAGAGGTTACGATGTCTTTAGACAACATGCTGCGGTCACCAATAAATTTGATGACGACCCCTTCTTCATGAAGCCGTTTGACTTCATTTTCCAGATAGTAGCGCAACAACCCCATTAAGGCAGTGACTTCATCTTGCGGGCGTTTCCAGTTTTCAGAAGAAAAACCAAATAGAGTTAAATGGGTGATACCAAGTTCAACAGCGGCTTCAATGCATCGACGCACGGCATCAGCGCCTTTTTTATGACCGGCTGTACGCGGTAAAAAGCGTTTTTTAGCCCAACGGCCGTTGCCATCCATAATGATGGCAACGTGCAAGGGATGGTTTTCTGGTTGAATTTTCAAGGACACCTGACTCATGCGAGTTACACTTGCATAATTTCTTCTTCTTTATGTGCCAAAGCCTCATCGACTTTTTTAATGGCGGCATCGGTTTCTTCTTGAATATCTTTTGAGAAGTCTCTCAATTGATCTTCTGTAATGTCACCGTCTTTTTCAAATTTTTTCAGTTCATCATTGCCGTGACGGCGAATGTTGCGAATGGCAATCCGGCTGTCTTCAGCATATTTACCAGCTATTTTGGCCAGTTCTTTACGACGTTCTTCATTCAGCGGCGGAATCGGAATACGGATCAATGTACCGTCTGATTGAGGGTTAAGCCCCAATCCGGAATCACGAATGGCTTTTTCCACCATTTTGACATTACCTTTGTCCCACACCTGAATGGATAACATACGTGATTCGGGTACACCCACAGTACCCACTTGGTTGATCGGCATTTTTGCGCCATAGACGTCAACCATCACGGGATCAAGCAAACTTGTGGATGCACGGCCTGTACGCAAGCCAGCAAATTCTTGATGCAGAACCTCTACGGCTTTATCCATTTTGCTGTGAAGTTCTTTTTTAAGTGTATTGAAATTTACGTTAGACACCAGTCTTTCCCCTTTTCTTAATCTTTTATAACCGTAAACAGGCCTTGTGCATTAATCACATTTGCAAATGACCCCGGCTCATGCATGGAAAATACAACAATCGGCAAGCCGTTTTCACGGGCCAATGTAATTGCAGCTGCATCCATGACTTTTAAATCTTTTGTCAGTACATCTTTGTATGAAAGCGTATCATAGCGTTCCGCCTGAGGATCCTTTTTAGGATCAGCGCTGTAAACGCCATCAACTTGCGTCCCTTTTAAGATGGCATCACAGTTCATTTCCACGGCACGCAAAGCAGCGGCTGTATCAGTTGTAAAGAACGGGTTGCCTGTCCCGGCAGCAAAGATAACGATGCGACCTTTTTCCATATGACGGATGGCGCGACGACGGATATAGGGTTCACATACGCTTTGCATGGGAATGGCGGATTGAACACGTGTCGGCACGCCTTGACGTTCCAGAGCACTTTGCATGGCCAAGGCATTCATGACAGTGGCCAGCATGCCCATATGGTCTGCGCTTGTGCGGTCAATTCCGGCTGCAGCATCTGAAATACCGCGAAAAATATTGCCCCCACCAATAACAAGGCAAATTTGTGTGCCGAGGTCGTGAACTTTTTTAACTTCGCTTGCAATTTTGTCCACATACTTTGTGTCCAAACCAAATTGTTTTTCACCCATGAGACCTTCACCAGAAAGTTTCAGGAGGACGCGATTATATTTTGGAGTATTCGCCATGTGTTTGCTGCCGCTCTAACCATGTTTTTATGGAGGATTAGAAATACCCTGCCCTGTCTTAATAATCAACGGCTGTTTACAAAAAACAAACGGCGATGGAGCAAAAAAACTCCATCGCCATTCATTTTCTTAAAAAGAATGTTTGCTAAAGGGCTTACGCGCCTGCAGCTGCCGCAACTTCTGCTGCGAAATCTTCTTCTTTTTTCTCGATACCAGCACCCAATTCAAAGCGGACATAGCCGGTAACTTTGATGGGAGAACCAATTTCTTTTGCCAAAGCGTCAACGGCTTTACCAACTGAATTATCAGGGTCGATAACGAAAGCTTGTTCCAGCAGGCAATTTTCTTCGTAGAATTTGCGCATGCGGCCTTCAACCATTTTGATGGCGATTTCTTCAGGCTTACCAGCTTCTTTAGCTTGTTCGATCAAGACAGTGCGTTCACGTTCGATGTCGGATGCGTCAACAGAGTCACGGTCCAAAGCTAATGGGTTTGTCGCTGCAACGTGCATGGCGATTTGTTTGCCGAGTGCGTTGAGTTTATCTTGGTCACCTTCTGATTCCAATGCAACCAGAACGCCGATTTTACCAAGACCTTCGCCAGAAGCGTTATGCATGTAAGAAGCAACTACACCGTTCGCGACAGAAAGTTTTTCCATGCGACGGATGTTCATGTTTTCACCGATTGTGCCGACAAGCTCAGTCAGTGTTTCTTCACATGTTTTGCTGCTGCCCGGATAAGCAGCCGCTTTAAGTTCGTCATAGCCCGCAACGTCAAGGGCTACAGTAGCAGTGTTGGAAACGAATTTTTGGAATTGCTCATTCTTAGCAACGAAGTCTGTTTCTGAGTTCACTTCAATAACAGCAGCCGTTTTGTCACCAGTTGACAAAGCAACAAGACCTTCAGCAGCAACGCGACCGGCTTTTTTGGCAGCAGATGCCAAGCCTTTTTGACGCAGCCAATCTTGTGCTGCTTCAATATCACCGTCGTTTTCGTTCAATGCTTTTTTGCAGTCCATCATGCCTGCACCAGAAGTCTCGCGTAGTTCCTTAACGAGCGCAGCAGTAATCTGAGCCATAGGATCCCTCTTATCTCTAGAATAAAATCTAAACGCTTTTACATGTCTTTTATGTCAAAGCGATGACAGTGGAGAAACAAATCTCCACTGTCATTTACTTAACTGTTAGGCAGAAGCAGGTGCTTCTTCAGCAGCGGCTGGAGCTTCCGGCAGGTTTTCCACCGGTGCTTCTTCCTGTGCGCCAACATCAATACCAGCGGCTGACATTTGGCTTTGAATGCCGTCAAGAACGGAACCAGCCAACAGGTCGCAGTAGAGTTTCAAGGCACGGATTGAATCATCGTTGCCCGGTACCGGGTGTGTGATGTTCAAGGGGCTGCTGTTTGAATCGAGGATGGCGATAACCGGGATGCCCAGGTTTTTCGCTTCGTTGATTGCAATAGCTTCTTTTTGTGTGTCAAAAACGACCATAACATCAGGCAGGCCGCCCATTTCTTTGATCCCGCCCAAAGTGCGGTCAAGTTTTTCACATTCGCGTGACAGGTTGAGTTGTTCTTTTTTGGTCAAACCCGTCATGTCGCCAGCCAATTGTGCTTCAAGCGTTTTCAAGCGTTTGATAGAACCAGAAACAGTTTTCCAGTTTGTCAACATACCGCCGAGCCAACGGTGGTTTACGAAGTACTGACCACATTTTGTTGCAGATTCAGCAACAACACCAGCAGCTTGACGTTTTGTACCAACGAACAGTACACGACCGCCGCCAGCAACTTTATCACGCACTTGAACCATTGCTTGGTGAAGCAAAGGAACTGTTTGAGCCAAATCGATAATGTGAATGCCGTTGCGAACACCAAAGAGGTATTGATCCATCTTGGGGTTCCAGCGACGGGTGTTGTGTCCAAAGTGAACACCAGCTTCTAAGAGCTGACGCATAGTAAAGGTTGGCAATGCCATTTTTACATTCCTTTTCCGGTTGATCCTCCGCAAGGTTGTGTGAGTTCATTTAAGAACACCGGATCGAGCTTGTGGGATGTCTCCCCACAGTCCCGCAATTCCTTGCGTGTGAAGTTAAGGCGCGCTTGTTAAGCCTTTTTGAAAGGAAATGCAAGGGGTTTCTTTGAAAAAGCAAGAAACCCCTTGCATGGCTTATTCTTGGGTTAAGGCTTCATAGGCTTTTCTAGCAGTTTCGCGTTCGGCTAGGGCATTATATTTTTCAGTATCATTACGAATTCCATCAATTTCTGTAACCTTGCTTTCGCGTTTGGCTTTGTGAAATGCTTGAAGGTCCTTTGCAGTGTTAAGTAAGAAACCGCTCATTTTCTCTAAATTAGCCGAAGATGTGTATGTTGACTCTGAGAGATTGCCATCTTCCGCAAAAGAGGCCACTAAGTTGGCATCTCCGAAGGTTTTTGATTTGAAAGGAAGGTAGGAGGTTTTTCCAAATTGCGGCATCATGTAAAAGGCAGATTGGATAGTCGTCTCTTTAGAGCATTCATCAGGGAGTTTTTTTGTCGAATCAACCGTACAAACCTTCAGTTCAGAACGCACGGGACGGCGATATATAACTCCTTTTTGATCAAGTCCTGTTTTCGTTGCAAGGTGATCCAGTTCATTTTTAGAGATCGTAAAATTTGCCATTGCGACTAATGCCAAGTTGTTAACCTCTGTAACTTTCCTTTCGTATTTCTTGATAATACCTTCAAAAGAGACCGTTATTTCTTTTGTTAACTGCGCAGGGTCTTTGTCATTTCCTGGTTTAGGGATTTTGGGAATCCACATGGTCTTTTGGCTTGCTGTGATACCCACCTTGGCTTTATTCATTTTTTCAAAGGCTTCTTTCACTTCATTTGTGAGTTTCGTTGTGCTGTTATTTTTGATGTTAGCATTATTGGTTTTAACGTCAGTCTTTGTGAGATTTTGGATTTCGTTTCTGATTTTTTCCAAATGTTCGTATCGCCCTTCGCTAACGGAGGTGTCGTAAGCCGTTTGAAGTTGTTTGAGCTTCGCGTTCAATTTCTCTTTTTCCGCGTTCAACTTCGTCAGTTCGGATGGGTCGTTAATACGTAATTCGGCTGCTTTGCGTAAGTAAGTATCTCGTTTATCTCTGAAATCAGTTATTGCTGCTCGTAAATCAGCGTCGCAAGGTTCATCAGCTTTGATTTGTTCCTTATTAATATTTTTTTGATCTTTAGCAAAATTTATGGGAACCCCCTGACTAATTGAGGCCAGCGTTAGTCCGGTTTTTATAATATTCCCAGCGATTTCGGCTGTCCTGTCGTCGGCTTGTGCGTTAACGGATTTAAGAGTTCCGTTTGGATAAAACTTAACGATGCTAGTGGTTACCTTGTTGCCAGCAGATAGATCGTCGTAGTTCAGTTGCAGTAGTCTGTTTTTTTCAGCAACGATTTCACTTTTTATGGTGACATGCGGCAACGCTTTGATGTGAAGTTGTTTTTCGTTTTGATCGTTGTCGTAGATGTATTTGCAGTCCGTGATTGTTGCTTGATAGTTGATTTCAAAACTACGTTGCGGTAGATAATATGTCCATCCGGTTGCAATCGTTTCGGAGTTAATATCAATTGTTTTTGTGCTAAGACTCGTCTCGCACCCACTTAATAAAATAACAGCAGAAAATCCTGCAATAATTGATCGTTTTAAACTCATATTTATCACTCCCAAGTGTATTTTCAATAATTGAGATGGTGATGAATGAGTGTATTGCAATCAATAATTTACTTGTGCGAATTTACCACCTAAATTTCTTGCACATCCGCAATGCCCGGTACCGCCTTGACCGCTTGAAGTAGTCCGGGTGTTATGCGATAGCCGCTTGTCAGTTTGACTTCGGCTTCGGTTGTCGCATCGACCCGGGCCATGAGGACCACGTTGCCCCTGCCCTTGCCTTCACGCTCCAGAAGCTCTTTCATCAGGGGAACGGCTGTTTGGTCTTCGATATAGACTTTTAAGCCCGCCGTTGCCCGTGCGGCCTTAACATCTAAAAGTTCAATACCATTTGCGATAAAGCGCACACTTTCTTCTTCAAACTGTGCTGCGGCTAAAATAAAGATGGATTGACCGGGTTCCAGATAGTCGCGCGAGGTTGACAGTGTTTCGGAAAAAACCGCCATTTCAAAAGCTGCGGTGGCATCAGACAGTTGTACGAAGGCAAAGCGATTGCCTTTTTGTGAAATCTTTTCACGTTTGCTAATGACTGTGCCTGCCATTTTGACCGGGCCGGAAACACCGCTTTGTAAAATCTCGGTATAGGTTTTTACATTCAATCGCTTCAATGTGGTTTTATAGGCATCCAGTGGATGTGCAGAAAGATAAAAGCCGATGGCAGATGCTTCTTCACGCAGTCGGTCCATTAGAGGCCAATCTGGCACTTGTGGTAATTGTGCTGCTTTCTTCACGGCCGTGTCATCAAGGCCGAACATCCCTATTTGATCAGAATTGCGTTCTTCTGAAGCCAGATTTGAATGTTTTATGAGTGTCTCGATCCCATCAAAGACTTGTCGGCGGTTTGAATTGATGCTGTCAAAGGCTCCGCAACGTACAAGGTTTTCCATAATCCGTTTGTTGACGCCTTTGCTGTCAACCCGATTGGCAAAATCAAATGGGTCTTTAAATGGACCATTTGCTTCACGTTCTCGCACAACAGAAGCCATAGCGCCCTCGCCAACGTTTCTGACCGCAGACAAAGCGTAGCGAACGGCTTTGATGGTACCGCCAACTTCTTCGTTGGGGTTTGGTATTTCTTCTACGCCAAAGATAACATTAGATTTGTTAATGTCTGGTTGAAGGAGCGGTATCTTCATTTTATCCAGTTCTTGGCGGAATAAATTGAGTTTATCCGTGTTATTCAAATCCAATGACATGATGCCAGCCATGAATTCCGCCGGATAATTGGCTTTGAGGTAGGCTGTTTGATAAGCAACATAGGCATAAGCAGCCGCGTGCGATTTGTTAAAACCATAAGAGGCGAATTTCGCCATGATATCAAAAATCTCACTGGCTTTTTTCTCAGGTACGCCGCGTTCAACAGATCCTTCGACAAAGAGCTGTCGTTGTTTTTCCATCTCTTCAGCGATTTTCTTACCCATGGCACGACGCAGCAAATCCGCACCACCTAGGGAATACCCCGCCATAACTTGCGCGATCTGCATAACCTGTTCCTGATAGATCATGATCCCGTAGGTTTCTTTCAGGATGGGTTCTATCGTGGGGTACAAATAGTCAGGGGTTTCCTGCCCGTGTTTACGCTTAATGTAGCTGGGGATATTATCCATCGGCCCTGGTCGATAAAGGGCCACAACCGCGATCAGGTCTTCTAGACGGTTGGGTTTCATGCTGCGCAGAACGCCACGCATGCCTTCGGACTCCAATTGAAACACCCCGCCGCCTTCGCCTCGGCCTAGCATTTCATAGGTTGCTTTATCATCAAGCGGGATTTTGGAGATATCCAGCGGCACATCACGGTTGGCATTGATGAAGCGTAGTGCAACGGCAATAACGGTTAAGGTTTTCAGGCCCAAGAAGTCAAATTTGACCAGACCAGCTTGTTCAACAAATTTCATATTGAACTGAGTCACCGGCATATCTGACTTGGGATCACGATAAAGCGGGACCAGATTATCTAGAGGACGATCCCCAATCACCACGCCAGCAGCGTGGGTGGAGGCATGTCGATAAAGGCCTTCAAGCTGTTTGGCAATGCCGACCATACGTTCAACGGTTTCGTCGTCTTTGACTTCCTGTTTAAATTCCGGGATTGCTTCTAATGCTTCACTGACCGTCATGGCTTTGCCGGGGTCATTGGGGACGTATTTACAAATGCGGTCAACCTGGCCAAAGGGCATTTGTAAGACACGGCCTGTATCGCGTAAAACCGCGCGCGCTTGCAGTTTACCAAAAGTGATGATCTGGGCTACGTGATCATACCCGTATTTGTCTTGTACGTATTTAATCACTTCTTCGCGTCGATCCTGACAAAAATCGATATCGAAGTCAGGCATGGACACACGTTCAGGGTTCAAGAAACGTTCAAACAGCAGATTATATTTAAGCGGGTCCAAATCGGTAATGGTCAGGGCATAAGCCACCAAAGACCCCGCACCAGACCCCCTGCCCGGCCCGACCGGGATGTCATGCTCTTTTGCCCATTGGATGAAATCTGCAACGATCAGGAAGTAACCGGGAAAGCCCATCTGGTTGATAATTCCGAGTTCGTAATCAAGCCTTTCCCAATAGGGTTTGGAAATCTCATCACGTTGTTCGGGGGTCATCCCTTCTTCAAATTCGTCTGTTTCCAGCCGTAGCTTTAGACCATCTTCTGACATTTTACGAAGCTCATCGGCTTCATTACGACCTTCGCCGCAATCAAACGGTGGTAGGATTGGGTCAATCGTTTCGACCTTTTGCGCACATCGTTTGGCGATCACCAGCGTGTTGTCACATGCTTCGGGCAGGTCTTTAAATAGCGCACGCATTTCAGCGGGTGATTTTAGATAATGTTCCGGCGTGAGCTTGCGACGATCTGTTTGATCTACATAAGTTCCGCCTGCGATACAAACCAGGGCATCATGGGCGGCATACATCTCCCGATTTGGAAAAAAGGCCTCATTTGTGGCAACCAAGGGGATGTTTAGCTTGTATGCAAGGTCAACAAAATCATCTTCAATCTGATCTTGTTCCGGTAAATTATGACGCTGAAGTTCAACATAAACTCTACCGGGTAAGCCACTGTTTAATTTTGATAAAAGTGATTCTGCCTTTTCTTTTTGTCCAGCAAGAAGTAACGCGCCGATAGGGCCTTTATGCCCACCTGTCAGTAAGATCAGCCCTTCATTAAAGTCGAGAACATCCTCAAGCGCGATTTGTGGGTCTTGGGTGTCTTCTGTTTTCAAAAAGGCACGACTGACCAGCCGCATGAGGTTGCGATAGCCCACGTCATTTTGTGCGAGTAAAACAATTTGATCAGGTTCTGCAGGACCAAGATTACGCCCTTTAATGCCACTGTCACTTTCGTTTTGCACTTGTGCCTTTGTAGAAATCTGGCATCCGATAATGGGTTGAATACCCGCCCCTGATAGGGTTTGGGAAAATTCCAGCCCGCCAAACATATTGTTTGTATCGGTCATGGCAATGGCGGGCATGCGTTCAGATTGAACCCACTTGGGAAGCTCTTTTATCCGGATTGCACCTTCTGATAAGGAATAGGCCGTATGCAAACGAAGGTGGATAAAATCGGCGTGAGACATTCTATAAGTTCTTGTGCACTGAAGTGGTTTATGTGAAGACTCATATCCTAAACACTTTTTTCAAGCGTGGAAATAGTTTGTTTTGCTAGGGGTATTTAGGGGCATATGGCTAATCGTTTGAATTTATGGAGGAAAATAACTTTTCCTCGACAACCGATTCAGAATGTTTTGTTTGTCGGCTTTGGCGGGCTACTTGTGCTTGCTGTGGCTGTTGTTCTGTATTTGGGACTGACTTTTACGTCAAAACTGACCAAAGACTACCACCGGATTCTTATTGGGACGGCGTTAAATAAACTGCAAACTGAAGTGGAAACCCTGTTGGTGCCTGCAGAATACCAATCTCATTGGTTAAGTGATCAGGTGAAAAACGGCAATCTGGATATCAATAACTATAACGAAGTCGAAACATTCATTCGGGGAATGCTCGGCTCGACTCCAAGTGTCACAGGTGCAGGTATTCTTTACAGGGATGGGTACGCACGATATTTGCGTCGTGATACGAACGACTGGGTCGTCAAAAAAGAAACAACCGATGAAGAAAACAAACGTCTTTTTGACTTGATGAAAGATGTGAAATCCAGCCGTTGGGGGCGCTTGCTTTGGTTTGGTGATTTACAACAAACAATGACAGATGTCAGAACACCGCTTTTTCAAGATGGTGAATTAAAAGGAGTTCTGTTTATTGGTGTGACGGTTGCCAATTTATCCCAATCCATTATGGCTGCATCCACAGACCAATATTTAACGCCCTTTGTTTTATATGGCGATGATCATCTCTTGGCCCATCCTTTGTTGATAAATGGAAGCACAGTTTCTGACGAGTTAGGAAAAAGAAACGATTGGATTGAAGGTAAAAGTGAAATCCCTTTACCAAAAGTCAAAGAATTCCAAGACGTAAAACTGGCGCGGTTATTATCGAAAGACGTTGTGCGTGCCCGTTTAATCTCTCCGATTGACAATGTAACAATTAATACGGCACGTATTGATGATGAAATGTATATTGTGGCGACCCGGCCCTTGCAGCGTTTTGGTGAAAAGCCATGGGTCACGGGTGTGTATATCAATGCTGCAAAATCGGACGAAACACAAGCCTTAGAACTGTTTAAAATGGCGGGTGCCGGATTTGTCGTTTTGCTGATTTCCATTATTTTATCGATGAAAGTCGGTCGTAAAATCGCACAGCCTATTATTCGTTTGTCTGAAGTGGCGCGTTCCATCCGTATGGGGATTGTTGACGATGTGGCGACCTTACCGCGTAGCCGATTGCGTGAATTGGATCAGGCAGCCCTTGCTTTTAACGATATGGTTGATGGCTTAAAAGAA
>JABXIC010000182.1 GCA_013373265.1 Methylocystaceae bacterium
AAAACAGCCATTGTTTTTGCCAGTGTATTTGCATCGTTTTTGACGAATAGCTTAAACATCATTGAAGCAATCACCTTGCTTTCTCTGATTTTTATAACTGAATCGATTTGGTATATTATCGTCGCCTATAGTTTTTCAACAGACCATAACCGTCACACCTACTTGCGCATGAAGACATCCATAGATCGGTGTGCTGCAGGTATCATAGCGTTCATGGGCCTTAAACTCCTATTTTCAAAAAACTAAAATGCAAATTATAAGAAAGCCTTTTCCCATCAAAGGAACGCCTGAACCTGATCTAGCCCTTGTTGCCATAGGGGACATTCATGGGCGTTTTGATCTGCTTCAAGAGATCATTCCCTGTATCAAAAAAACCATTCCTGAAAAAGCCAAACGGATTGATTTGGTTTTACTGGGTGACGTGATCGACCGGGGTGATGCTGCAATTGAGGTTCTTGATTTATTACATGACGGTATAGAAAATTGGAACATCATCCCTTTGTTGGGCAATCATGAACAGCTTTTGCTACGCGTCCTCAATGCAAGCAGCGAAAAAAGCTACCGCAGTAAATGGGCCATGTGGCGCGGTAACGGTGGCTTAAGCACACTAGAAAACTTGCAAATCAAAATTCCGCCACTTGCAAAGCTGGAAGTCAGCCAACATCGTTCTGATTTAGTCCAGGCACTTGGGCAAAGACGGATCGACTACCTCAATACTTTCGTCAGTCATTACAGATCCGGCAACATCCTCTGCGTTCATGGCGGCATTGACCCACAAAAATCATTGAAAGAAAATTTTTCTGCTCACAAACTCGATAATTCCGACACTCATTGGGCATGGATCAGAAATGAATTTCTCGATTTCGATCAAGCTTTTGAGGATAACTGCTTTATCGTACATGGTCATACCGTCATCCCCGGTCCCAAGCTGGAACCCCACCGTATTGGATTAGATACAGGTGCCTGTCTCTATGGCGTTTTAACTGGCGCCACATTCTTTAACCATGAAATGACCGTCTTTCAGGTCACACAAGATTAGGAACGTTTAAAAGATGAAACATTTAGCATGGGCCATCATGGCAGCTGTCTTCTTGGTGACTTTCCTTCTGACCCAAAACCTGCTGATCTCGTTTGCCGCAGAATTGGTCGCCGTGTTCCTGATGATGCTCTTTGGAAAACAGTTCTTTTTTGGCGACGCCACAAACCAGCCTTCGAAAGAAAAGTAAATCGCTTACGCGCGCGGATGTGCTTTTTTATATTCCAGGTTCAATTTGGCAGCATCGACGGCCGTATAGCGCTGCGTGGTCGATAAAGACGCATGACCCAACAATTCCTGAATGGTGCGCAAATCGCCCCCGCCAGCCAGCAAATGAGTCGCAAAACTGTGACGCAAAGCATGAGGTGTCGCATTTTCAGGAAGATTCAACAAAGGGCGTAATTTTCGGATCTGACGCTGAATCACACCGGGATCAAGCGCTTTGCCTCTAGCCCCAACAAAAAGCGGGTCAGTCTTATTTAATTTAAAAGGGCAGGCCTCACGATACGCCGCCACGGCTTCAATCACCAACGGCAAGACCGGGACCATGCGTTCTTTATTGCCCTTACCCACAACGCGCAACACATCACTGGTCGGGGCGTCGCGTTGTTGCAAGCCCAGCGCTTCCCCAATCCGCAAGCCACATCCATAAAGCAATGTCAACACAGCCGCATCGCGTTTGGCAATCCATGACATACCCCGTTTTTCATGCCAATCATCGTGGCTGAGCTCTTGAATAGCTTCTAAAGAGACAACGGCTTCTTGTTGGCTAAGGGCTTTGGGGATGGATTGTTTTTGTTTTGGTGTGCGCACGGCCGCCAGGGCCGGGTTTTGTAAAATATTGCGACGGTCCAAAAACTTAAAAAAATTACGCAAGGTCGACATTTGCCGATTGATGGAACTGCGTGCAATGCCAGCTTCTGTACGTTCCGCTAAAAATCCACGAAAATCGGCCGCCGTAAAGCTTTTTAAATCCGCGACACCTGCCGGATAGCCCAACAGTTTTTGACTAAAAATAAAAAAGGCTGAGAGATCACGCAAATAAGCATCCAACGTATGTTTGGAAGCACGCCTTTCACTTTCCAACCAGAGACGCCATTCATGAATGGCTTCTTTCAATGCCGGTTCGCAATCAAACTCAATCCGGTTGAGGGCTTGCGCGTTGGTGGTCACATCAAACGTCCGTATCAGAATTTTCCAAATATTTTTCAATCAAGATTTCAGCAACGCGGGCCATAAAGGTAATCAGTTCCGTGCCCTGATGAGGATTGAATGTATTTTCATCTCGCGCACCCAGGATCAACAGTCCCGCAGGCATCACGTCACTGGGATAAAGCCGTGCAATGGCAACGGAATTGACCAAATCACGCGCGGCCCCAAAAATGGGATCACCCGCTTCAACATGCGCCATAAGGGAGACATCGTCATCGCCCAGACGTTTTTCCACTTCCCCGGTGGGAAGCAGTACAGGCATACCGTCTGCGGACATATCAATACTATCAACCGCACCTTCCAAGGCCACAGCCGCCATATCGATATCCAGCAGAATTGGCACTTCATCTTGGATAATGCTGATAAATTCATCCAGACTACGCGCTTCCAACATGGCGAGAATAGCTTCATGAGTCGCCATTTGCACAGACATATTGGAACGTGACGTATCAACCATCACGTCTTGTTTGGCACGCAATCGTTTCAAGGCTTCGTATTGAAGATCAACGATCCGTTCACCGCTATAACGTGCGGGCAGTTCAAGCACCTCTAGGAGAGCTGGGTTATGCACGAAAAAATCAGGATTCTTTCGCAGATATTTAATAACGGCTGATGCGTCCATATCCGGTTTAAAATCTATATCCGTTTCGGTGCTCATAACCCAATCCCTTTTCTTAAGCTGTCTCTAGTCTAACAGATTAGAGGATCGTTTGACCAGTTTTTGCCCAATCGGCTTCAAATGCCGCCAAGCCTTTATCCGTCAAAGGATGATTAAACAATTGCCACAGGGCTTTTGCCGGGACTGTTGCCACATCTGCACCAGCTTGCGCGGCTTGCACCACATGCAATGGTCCACGAATACTTGCAGCCAGTACTTCCGTTTGCAAATCAGGATAGTTGCCATAGATTTCTACGATATCTTCAATCAGGCTCATGCCATCTTGGCCAATATCATCCAAGCGACCGATAAAAGGGGACACAAACGCCGCACCCGCTTTGGCCGCCAACAAGGCTTGCGCTGCTGAAAAGACCAACGTCACATTCACCATGCAGCCATCATCGGCTAAATGTTTACAGGTTTTAATACCGTCGCGTGTCATCGGCACTTTAATCGCCACATTATCCGCAATTTTACGAAGCACAGCGGCTTCTTTCATCATGGTGTCGAAATCCGGTGCCGTGACTTCCGCACTGACGGGACCATCAACGATCTTGCAAATTTCAGCAACCACTTCCAGAAAAGGACGGCCCGATTTGGCAATCAAAGATGGATTGGTTGTTACACCATCCAGCAGGCCCACATCAGCCAGTTCTTTGATCTCGGTAACATCCGCTGTATCGACAAAAAATTTCATAACATCTTCCTTAAATTTACCTGTTGGTACCTGTGTGCCGTTTTATCGTGCTTGGGTAAAGACTTTATGACATAAAAATAAAAATCAGCAGCTAGTTTTTAAAAATATTGCCCAGATGTGTCAAAAACCGCTGTTTGTCTTTTTCCACATCACCTTCTTTCACAATGTTATGGCAGGAAAAACTTTCAAGCGCCGTTGCCCCCATAAAGGCCATCATGCGATGAAAGGGAAAGAGCGCCCCGTCGATATCAGCACCTTTAAACACTTGGACCGGATCATTAAAAGCTTCGTTCGGTGCATTCCATGTGGTGGAGAGCATGTATTTCTTTTCCTGCATCAACCCGCCACTGCCATAAAGACCACCTTGGTCACGTCCATCATTGATCCAAATTTCACCGCGCCCGGTCATAAAGACATCATCGATATAACATTTCATCTTGCCCGGCATATGAAACCAATAGATCGGGAATTGAAAAATAATGACATCGGCTTTTTTCAGCTTTTGCACTTCCTCAGCACTGTCATATCCCTCAGCAATGATCGTCATGTCAAAGTCATCGGCGCGGGCATCAAAAAAATCTTTAGCCACTTCGCCCAGTGCACCGTTATAAAACCCTTTGGAATATCCGCGTGGTTCAGCACCATTTAACAAGAACACATTCATATCGACACTTTCCTTACTTTCTTATTTTCTGTTCGGACTTTATGACATATTAATATGTACGTCACTCTTATCCGTGCTAGAGCCTGTGACAAAATAACGTGACTTCAGAAGGTAACCTTGTCCCTTTTTAGCGACCAAGAACAACGTATCAGCGTCCTCCTTCCCCTGCCGTTGCGCGGGGCCTATGATTACATCTGCCCTCCCGGCATGACATTGGAAAAGGGCGACTTCGTCACAGTTCCGTTAGGTCCGCGTGAACGCACAGGCGTTGTTTGGGACATTGCCCCCCAAAATCCTGATATTGCATCCGATAAGCTCAAAGCCGTTATAGAAAAACTTAATCAACCTGCCCTCCCCGCAGAATCCCTTGAATTTGTGGACTGGGTTGCGCGCTATACGCTGCAACCACAAGGCTCCGTCCTAAAAATGGTCATGAGTGTCCCCGGCGCCCTCAAAGACCCGGCTCCCAAACCCGCCTATATAATAAAGTCAGATGATGAGCTTGAAACGGTTAAAATGACCAAAGCGCGCCAGCGGGTCCTTGACTTTATGCAAGGCATGCCGCCCTTAAGTGCCAGCGTGATTGCCCATGAAGCTGGTGTTAGTGCCTCTGTCGTGAAAGGCCTGGGCGAGAACGGGGTACTGCAAATCGTACATCTCAGCGATGCCTCCCCCTTTCAAGACCCCGATTGGAAACGCACAGGATATGACCTTGCCGACCAACAACGCACAGCCGCTGATGATCTGATCGCCAAAACAGAACAAGCCGGACAGGACAAAGGGTTTAACGTCACACTCCTAGATGGAGTACCCGGCTCCGGTAAAACGGAAGTTTATTTTGAAGCTGTGGCAAAAGCGTTGTCACTGAATAAACAAGTTCTTGTCCTCTTGCCGGAAATCGCTTTGTCCTCACAATGGCTCAGCCGTTTTAAAAAACGTTTTGGTGTAGAACCTGCCGTTTGGCACTCCGACATCGGACAAGCCATGCGTAAATCCACTTGGCGTGCGATCATTCGCGGACAGGCCAAAGTGGTTGTCGGGGCACGTTCTGCGTTATTTCTACCTTACAAAGACTTGGGTCTTATCATTGTGGATGAAGAACATGACGCCTCTTTTAAACAAGAAGAAGGTGTCATCTATAATGGGCGCGATATGGCAGTGGTGCGTGCACAAATGGGCAAATGCCCGGTGGTGTTGGCTTCTGCCACCCCCTCACTAGAAACAGCGGTCAACAGTTGGGAAGGCCGCTATGCCAACCTGCATATGCCCGCACGCCATGCTGATGTCCCCCTGCCCATTGTCAAAACCATTGACCTGCGCCTTGATAAGCCTGCACGTCAAAAATGGCTGTCACCGACCCTGATCACCGCCATCAAAGAAACGGTTGAACGCGGCGAACAGGTGATGCTCTATCTAAACCGTCGCGGGTATGCGCCGCTTACACTCTGTCGCTCTTGCGGTCATCGCCTGCAATGCCCCAATTGCACAAGCTGGTTGGTCGAACATCGTAAAATAGGCAAGCTCCAATGCCACCATTGCGGTTACTTCACCCGCCCGTTGCACACCTGCCCTAATTGTGGAAGTGAAGATAACTTTGCCGCCTGTGGCCCCGGTGTGGAACGACTGGCCGAAGAAGTTGCCGAAACCTTTCCCGATATCCGCTATGTCGTTGCTGCCAGTGACACGGTGACCTCACCCGCCCAAGCTGGTGAACTGGTCAGGAAGGTAGAAGATCACGAAGTTGATTTGTTAATCGGTACTCAAATGGTGGCCAAAGGCTATCACTTCCCCATGTTGACCCTTGTCGGGGTGGTCGATGCTGATCTAGGTTTATCTGGCGGGGATTTACGCGCCGGGGAACGGACCTATCAACTCTTATATCAGGTGGCCGGACGGGCCGGACGGGGGGATAAACCCGGGACCGTGATGTTGCAAACCTTCATGCCGGACCATCCGGTCATGAAAGCCCTCAAGTCCGGCTTGCGCGATCGCTTTTTAGAAACAGAAGCCAACGCACGCAAAGCCGCCGGCATGCCACCCTTTGGTCGCCTTGCCGCATTGATTGTCTCAGGCGAAGATGAAGTACTGGTCGATGACGCCGCCAACGCATTGGGCCGTAACGCCCCCCACGGTCAGGGGCTTCTGGCTTTGGGTCCAGCCCCGGCGCCACTGTCCATGATCCGGGGACGCCACCGCCGCCGACTGCTATTAAAAACCGATAAAAAGCTGCCGATCCAAAAAATCATTAAGGACTGGTTGGATCGAACGTCCATCGCCAACAGTGTCAGAATTCAGGTCGATATAGACCCCTATAGTTTTTTGTAAGAATCTTTCAATCAATTCAATTTCACAAACGCCTCCGATTCCCTGCCCAAAATTGCCTGTTTCAATCGAAACCTGGTATGACCACATGCCTTAAACCGCCTTATTTTCCCAAGGTTTCGATTAATTTAGGTATGCACAATATGCTTACTTGCATCTCCTGCTATCGTTGTGTTATGACAGCGCCACTCTTTGGCTTGATCATTTGACAAGCCAATGGGTGGAATTTGTCGTTTGGGGACGTGCATCCGCATGTCCCTTCGGGTGGACCAGATGTCGAGGGCTGTCCCAGGTGGCTTCTAAAGCACAAGGTGCAAGCGGACTTGCCGGTCGTTATGCCAACGCTATTTTTGATTTAGCGAAGGAAAATGATGCGGTTGATCAAGTGGCTCAGGATCTTTCTGACCTCAGCGCAATGCTGAGCGAAAGTGAAGATCTCTCCAAGCTTGTTCATAGTCCCGTGATCGCACGCGAAGAACAAGGCCGCGCCATGACTGCTGTCATGGACAAGGCAAACATTTCAGATCTCACGAAACGATTTATCTCAGTGGTGGCACAAAATCGCCGCCTCTTTGAACTGGAAGGCATGATTGTTGCGTTCCAAGCGCTTCTTGCTGAATTTAAAGGCGAAGTATCCGCAGAGGTTACTTCCGCTAAAAAATTGACGCAAAAGCAAGTTGATTCGTTGACTGCTTCTCTTAAGGAAGCAATTGGCAGTGATGTCGCTGTTGAACAGAAGGTGGACTCTGCACTCCTTGGCGGTTTAATCGTTAAGGTCGGTTCGCGCATGGTAGATAGTTCCTTGCGCACCAAGTTGCAGCATCTTCAACTCGCCATGAAAGGGGTTGGGTGATGGAAATCCGCGCCGCGGAAATTTCTGCGATCCTCAAAGATCAGATCGCTAATTTCGGGACTGAAGCTGATGTAGCTGAAGTCGGTCAAGTATTGTCTGTGGGTGATGGTATCGCCCGCGTACATGGTTTAGATAACGTTCAAGCCGGGGAAATGGTTGAATTTCCTGGTGGTTTGAAAGGTATGGCACTGAACTTAGAAACCGACAACGTCGGTATCGTTATTTTCGGTGACGACCGTCGCATCAAAGAAGGCGATACGGTAAAACGTACAGGCGCCATCGTTGAAGTGCCGGTTGGCCGTGGCCTTTTGGGACGTGTTGTTGATGGTTTGGGTAATCCAATCGACGGCAAAGGTCCTTTAAAAGACGTTAAAATGAGCCTGATGGAAGTTAAAGCGCCGGGCATTATCCCGCGTAAGTCTGTACACGAACCTGTACAAACCGGTTTGAAAGCTGTGGATAGCTTGATCCCGGTTGGTCGTGGTCAACGTGAATTGGTCATTGGTGACCGTCAGACTGGTAAAACTGCCATTTTGCTTGACACTATGTTGAACCAAAAGAACGTAAACGATAACGCCAAAGACGAAAGTGAAAAACTTTACTGCGTCTATGTGGCCGTTGGTCAAAAACGTTCTACAGTTGCACAGCTGGTTAAAGTGCTCGAAGAAAAAGGCGCAATGGAATATTCCATCATTGTTGCTGCGACCGCTTCTGACCCGGCTCCGATGCAATTCTTGGCTCCATATTGCGGTGCCGCCATGGGTGAGTACTTCCGTGATAACGGGATGCACGCACTGATTGGCTATGATGACCTCTCCAAACAAGCGGTTGCTTATCGTCAGATGTCCCTGCTTCTTCGCCGCCCGCCAGGCCGTGAAGCGTATCCGGGTGACGTTTTCTATTTGCACTCTCGTCTGCTGGAACGCGCTTGTAAAATGTCTGACGACATGGGCGCTGGTTCATTGACCGCTTTGCCGGTTATTGAAACACAAGGTGGTGACGTATCTGCCTTTATTCCGACAAACGTGATTTCAATTACAGACGGTCAGATCTTCTTGGAGACTGAACTGTTCTATAAAGGTATCCGTCCTGCTGTTAACGTTGGTCTTTCTGTATCTCGTGTAGGTTCATCTGCACAGATCAAAGCCATGAAACAGGTTGCGGGTTCTGTTAAATTGGAATTGGCTCAATATCGTGAGATGGCTGCATTTGCTCAGTTCGCATCCGACTTGGATGCCTCTACGCAAAAACTGCTGGCTCGTGGTGAGCGTTTGACTGAGTTGCTTAAACAAGCTCAGTTCTCTCCGCTTCCGGTTGAAGAACAAGTCGTATCAATCTTTTCTGGTGTGAACGGTTACCTCGACGGCATTCCTGCCGGTGATGTCAACCGCTTCGAAGCAGCAATGCTTGATGACATTCGCGCGAATGGTTCTGAAATCCTCACGACAATCCGTGAAGAAAAGAAACTTAGCGATGAAACCGAAGAAAAACTCAAGAAGTTCCTTGGGGATTTCACCAAGTCTTTCGCTTAATTGTTTTCGTCGTTGAAGAAGAGGAATTAGGCATATGCCAAACCTCAAGGACCTAAAGATCAGGATCGACAGTGTCAAATCGACACAGAAGATCACTTCGGCCATGAAAATGGTGGCGGCAGCGAAACTCCGTAAGGCACAAATGTCTGCGGAGTCCGCCCGCCCCTATGCGGAGCGTATGGAAGCCATGGTTGGAGCTCTTGCAAAGAGCTTCGACGGTGTCGACGGCGCACCGGAATTGCTGGCTGGTAACGGCAAAGACGACAATCACCTTATCGTGCTTGTTGCCTCTGACCGTGGCCTGTGTGGCGGTTTCAACGCAAACATTGGTCGTTTTGCCCGCAATAAAATTGCAGAATTGCAAAATGCAGGCAAATCCGTAAAAGTCTTGTGTATCGGGCGCAAAGGTCGTGATCAGGTAAGACGTCAATTCGGGGATACAATCCTTGATACGATGGAAAACCTGACCAAGAACGGCGCCATCTATTCAGATGCCGATGATATCGCCCTTCGCATTCGAACCATGTTCGAAGAAGGTGAAATCGATGTCTGTACAGTCATATACAACAAGTTTGTATCAGCGATTGCACAAGAGGTAACACCTTTACAAGTTATTCCGTTCGCAGTGGATCAAGTTGAAACTGCCGAGGAAGAAACACAAGATGGTGACCTGAAAGCTTTGTACGAGTACGAGCCTTCAGAAGAAGACATCTTGGAAGAGTTGTTGCCGCGTAACCTTTCGGTACAGATCTTCCGCGCCATGTTAGAAAGCTTTGCTTCCGAACAAGGTGCACGTATGGCTGCCATGGATAACGCGACCCGTAACGCAGGTGAGATGATTGATGGTCTCACCCTGACTTACAACCGCGCACGTCAGGCCGCTATTACGAGTGAACTGATCGAAATCATTTCTGGCGCAGAAGCGCTGTAACCGTTAGCTGCAATATTGCAAGTAGGAGCTTTTTGCGATGAGCAAAAAAAATATAGGTAAGGTAACCCAGGTACTGGGTGCGGTCGTCGACGTACAGTTTGACGACGTCCTTCCAGAAATCCTGTCTGCCTTGGAAGTTGATAACCATGGCAAACGTTTGGTGTTGGAAGTATCCCAACACCTTGGTGAAAACACAGTTCGTTGTATCGCGATGGACACCACAGACGGTCTCGTTCGTGGTCAAGCCGTTACAGATACAGGTGCTGCGATCTCTGTTCCGGTTGGTCCGGAAACATTGGGTCGTATCATCAACGTTATTGGTGAAGCCATCGACGAACGAGGGGATCTGAAAACGACTAAAGGCGTTATGCCGATCCACCGTGAAGCACCGACTTTCTCTGAACAGTCTACTGATCAGGAAATTCTCGAAACAGGCATTAAAGTCATCGACCTTCTCGCCCCTTATTCTAAAGGTGGTAAAATTGGTCTGTTCGGTGGTGCCGGTGTAGGTAAAACCGTTTTGATCATGGAATTGATCAACAACATTGCCAAAGGGCACGGTGGTTTCTCCGTATTC
>JABXIC010000144.1 GCA_013373265.1 Methylocystaceae bacterium
CACAAACCAGACATCGCGCGATGCAAATAAAAAGATGCGCGCAAAGGACAAAATGTTTATTTCGCGCGATTTGGAAAACAGATCCTTTCCGGTGATTTTAGACTTGGCTTTGCCCAATTCCCCCTGCACGGCAGTGACCGCAAAAATAAGCACAGCCGTCAAGGTAAGCGCCATGGCCCACAAGGCATATTGAAAGCCCAGACTTTCCAATAGAAGGCCGCCTAAAAAGAATCCAATACCTTTCAAGGCATTCTTTGAACCTGTCAGTAATGATATCCATTTAAACAGTAATCCTTCATCGGCAACCACCAATTTGACTGCGCTTTTGGAGCTCATCTTCGTTAGGTCTTTGGCAATTCCGCTTAAGGCCTGTGCCCCCATCACATAAGTCACCGACAGGGAGATCGCCCAATCATTTTGCAGCAAGGACAATAAGATTAAGGCCAAAATTTGAATGGTCAGTCCGGCAAAGAGGGTCAGGCGCAGGCCAAATCGTGCACCAATCCAACCGCCGACAAAATTGGTGACGATGCCCATGGCTTCGTACAGAAGAAAGAGAAAAGCCAGATCAAGCGGGCTATAGCCGAGATGATGAAAGTGCAGCAACACCAGCATGCGCAAGGCCCCATCTGATAGGGTAAAGCCCCAATAGCTGGCGGTTACACAGGCGTAATTTCTCAGATCACTCATTTTTGCGTGGCAATCATATGGGCGATGTCCATCATGCGGTTGACGTACCCCCATTCATTATCATACCAGAGATAAATTTTCAGATGGGTGCCATCAACAACCATGGTGCTTGGCCCATCTACAATGGTGGAGCGGGGATCATTGGTGAAATCGGTGGAAACAAGCGGGCGAGCTTCAAAGCCAAGAATATCTTTAAGTTCTCCTTCCGCAGCTTCAGCAAACAAGGCATTGACTTCTTCGACCGTGACCGGACGTTTCAGTTCAAAAACGCAATCGGTCAGAGATGCGTTCAACAAAGGTACACGCACCGCATGACCGTTCAGCTTACCTTTCAGTTCAGGGTAAATCACGGTTATGGCAGTGGCGGACCCGGTGGATGTGGGGATGAGAGAATTTAGCCCAGAACGCGCACGGCGTAGGTCTTTATGCGGGGCATCAACCATAATCTGTGTGTTGGTGACATCATGAATGGTGGTGATGGATCCGCGCTCGATGCCGATTTTTTCATGGATGACTTTAATGGCAGGTGCGATGCAGTTGGTGGTGCAAGAAGCGGCTGTGATGATATGGTGTTTATCGGCTTCATATAGATGTTCGTTCACGCCATACACCAGATTAAGGGCGCTTTCAGTTTTAACCGGGCAGGCCACCAGAATTTTTTTGATGCCCGCATCAAGGAAGGGGTGCAGCACTTCATCTGTGCGGTATTTACCGGAACACTCCAGCAGAAGGTCAATGTCCAATGCGTCCCAATCCACGGCTTGGGGACTGGTTTCTTCGCTAAAGCTGATCTGTTGATCATCAATGATCAGGTTATTGTCAGTGGTGTTGACTTCTTGGTCCCATGTGCCGTGCACGGTATCAAATTGCAAAAGATGGGCAGCGCATTCAATCCCGCCTTTGGGTTCGTTGATATGGACAAATTCTATACCCGGTGTGTTCCATCCGGCGCGTAAGACCAAGCGGCCCATGCGGCCAAATCCATTAATGGCGACGCGAAGTGTCATGTGTCTGTTCCTTTAAGACAAAGTTCCGGGTGTCCGTTGCAACATTCATCGGACAGAAAATTGATCAGATTGCCCATATTGGGAAAGTCGGCAGAATAAATTAAAGATCGCGAGGCCCGCACACGGGTGATCAAGCCGACTTGGCGCATTTGGTTGAGATGATGGGACAAGGTTGATGCGGTGATGTTGCAATGATGCGCAATATCACCTGCGCTTGCTCCATCCGGTCCGATGCGCACCAGATAGCGAAAGATTTCAAGTCGTGCTTCATAGCCAAGGGCCGCGAGCATTTGTGCAGCGTTTGTTGTTTTCATAATTTGATAATAGTCGAAATATCAAATTTAAAAATGACATTTTTTTGAATATTTGTTGTCAATCTGTCTATGGATGTGATTCCTTAAAGGGAACAAAGGATATTTTTATGATGAAGCGCATTTATCTGGCCGGACCCGGTGTCTTTTACCCGGACCCTGTAGCTGAAGGCCACCGCCTGAAAGAGCTTTGTAGCGCATTTGGGTTGGAAGGTGTCTTCCCCATGGATGCCGATCTGGACCTGAGCCAATACAGCAAACAAGCTGGGGCGCGTGCGATTTATGATGCCAATATCAATCTTATCCAATCATGTGATGGGATCATCGCGGATATGCAACCTTTTCGCGGTCCGGGTATGGATGGTGGGACAGCGTTTGAAATGGGGTTTGCAAAGGCTCTAGGTCTGCCCGTTGTGGGCTATGGCAGCACGGATACCTATCTGGAACGTAGCCGTCAGTTTTATGGGGGACTACACCGGGTTGGTGCTGATGAAGTTGATGACACTGGTTTAACGGTCGAAGACTTTGATTTGCCGGATAATCTGATGATGGCTTGTGCGCCAGAGATGGTTGTTGCCACAGAAGAGGAAGCCTTGGCGTGGTTTAAGCGTCATTTCGAATAGGGTTGATGAAAGACGTATAAATCCCTAGGACAATGCAGGTTAAGCAAATGGTGATGAGCGGGTTGAGCAGCATGACCACATTTTGCGGGCCAAGCCCGGTATGGGCAACCCAGATGGTGAGGAAATGTATCGCGAGCGCCGAAACAAAGCAGCCTGCAAAGAGGGGGTTGAAAGCTTCCCCTTTTAAGAAGTGCCAGAACCCAAAAAAGCAGCAGAGAAAGGTGATGGCCCAGACGGCATAGGTATAAGGGACATGTGTAGCCCATAGGCTGCGGTAATGATCTGTACTAATTTGCAGAAAGGCTAAGGGGTCCTGGACAATACGTGCACTGGCAATATCCATGCGCACATCATTTTCCGATTTCGCCAAAAGCTGGCTGGCTTCCAACAAGGCTTGATCTGCAAAACCATCGCGCAATTGTGCTTCTTTCTGGCTGAGAAGGACCTTTCTTTTATCAAACTGAGTGGTATCCCAAATATCGTTGCGGGCATCTTCAAGATCATTCTCGATCATATTCCAGATTTTAGTGCGCGGATCTTTTTCAGCATAGGGTGTGGGCTGGCTGGATTTCATGAGCGCCGCACCGGCAAAAATATGTTCAGCGGCTGCGCGTGCTGCCGGGGCTTCATGGATGGCTTTATAGGTGGAAGCTTCAAAAAGAACCAAAGCAGCACAGGCCACTGCCGGTATCATGAAGGCCTTGGTCAAGGAACAATGATTGCGTCGTTTCATTAAAGGGGCAGCGAAAAAGATCAAGGGACTATAGGCCCAGCCTTGTGGGCATAAGGTGATACAAAATCCGATAGAAAGCCCGGCCCCCAATAGGTTGATAAATCGGGCACAGCCAAAGGCAGAGATCAAAAAGCTCATGGCAAGAATGCTGAAACTGATAAAGAGAGAATCAGGTAAAAGCGTAAAATGAGTTGCTAACACAATAGGATTACACAGAATCGGTATGGTGATGAGCAAGCCAAAGAAATGATTGTCTGTGTTTTTTCGTATGCTGAGCGAGAGATAGAAAACGGCAAAAGCAAAAAACCAAATTTGGAAATAGACCGCAGAAAATCGATCCGGCGAGACCATATCCATGATTTGCAAGAAAAATGGATAGCCTAATGAGTGACGGCTATCAAAATTGATGTAGCTGTAAGTGGCATCTGTAAATAAGGGCTCGTTCCAAGGCATCCACGTCAAATAACATGCAGCTAAAATTGGCAGCATGGCATGAAACAAGATTGCACGTTTGGTCAGTCGAACTCTTAACATTAAATCTCACTGCTGAATTGGTACAAACAACATGCACAAAAAGTTATTAAAATGCAACAATTTACGTGTGGTTTTTAATAAATTGCTTCATGGCAAGCCGTAGGGGTTGCCATGTCTGGAAATGGGAGATAGGGGGGTAATTTGGCATCATGAAGGAGGGGCCGGACCATTGGATTTATTTTTCTTGGCGTTGAATATTATATTAAGTATCAGTACTTTGAGTTATAAAAAAGCGAACAGGTAATGGAGGCCACAATAGGAATGACTTGTGGGGTGAATAATATTTCTCTTATTCTTTTTCCAATAAATCTTGGGGCATGCCGTAATGGAAACCTTGAGCGAAGTTGATGCCGATGTCGCACAAGAGTTGCACTGTCGCTTCATCTTCTACAAATTCTGCAATGGTGCGCAGGCCAAATTTTTCAGCCATTGAATGGATATGTTCTACCATAATCCGGTCTTTGGCATCGGTTGCCATATGACGCACAAAACTGCCTTCAATTTTGACAAAGTCGATGGTGAAATATTTGAGATACATAAAGGAAGAAAAGCCGCTGCCAAAATCATCTAAAGCAAACTTAAGGCCGCGTTCACGCAAGTCATCAACCAAACGGATGATTTGATTTAAATGAGGGAGCGCTTCGCGTTCGGTAATTTCCAGGACGATTTGATCAGGCTTAAGACCAAAAGATTCCAGGGTTTCTGGCAATCTGCGCAGACGTTCTTCGTCGGAGAAGGTTTTGGAAGACACGTTCAGGAAAAGCCGGGCGTTTGGATTGCCCGTTTTTTGCAGCGCTTCAAATCCTTTTTGGAAGATACGTTCATCAATCATATGTGCCATGCCGAATTCTTCAGCATATTCAATAAATTCACCAGCGGTGATCACGGCATCTTCGGTGCGGATACGTGCCAGGGCTTCATAGGCAAAAATATCGCCAGTGGCCGGGTTAATGATGGGTTGAAAGAAAGGCTCGACCCTGTCTTCATCCAAGGCAGATTGTAAGAAGTTTGCGCGTTTTACGCTACGACGCGCTTCTTTATTGTCGTGGTCATCAATGGTGGATACACGGTTTTTGCCCAACCGTTTGGCCTTATACATGGCAACATCCATAGAGATGGCAATGTCGTGGATGGTGTCGCCATTTGCCGGATAGCTGACAAGTCCAAGGCTGGCAAGAACTTTGGCGCGCCCTACAGGGAGATTCAAGCTGGTTTCTTCAAGAATTTTCCTGATTTTTTCAGCAACGTCGAGGCCTGCCTCGTTGTTTGTTTCTGGTAATAAGAGGGCGAATTCGTCCCCACCTAAGCGGGCAACAATATCGGTGCGTCGTGAGGCCTGTTGCAGGATGCTGGCGACTTCTTTGAGAACCAAATCACCCACCGGATGACCGTAACTATCATTTATATGTTTGAAATTATCCAAATCTAAAATGATGACACAGAAACTATTTTTTGCCCGTTTTGCCCGATTGATTTCATGGGTGAGGAATTCATCAAACTTACGCCGGTTATAAAGCCCGCTTAAAGGGTCTTTTACCGCAAATTCTTGCAATTGATTGTGGTATTCCTGCACCGTATGCAAAAGTTTGTTAAAATATTGCGAAAGATGCGAGACTTCTGAAATCGGGCTGTCGGTATTATTAATACGTTTGGACAGATCTGTGTTGTATACAATTTCAGAAATCAGTTTAGTCAAAGAATTAATGGGTCGGGCAATCATGAATTTGAGCTGGAAATACATCAGCGCAAAAATGACCACAATGACTATGCCAAAATAAAGAATTACGGAATTTGTAACAAATTGCAGAGAAATTTTAAGGTTGTTGATGGGGTAGCTGATGTCAATAACGCCATTTACATCCCCGACTTTTGCCTCTGTATGGCAGCTTAAACATTCTTGTTCCGCCTTAAGCGGGAAGAGAAAACGGATATTTTGCTTTGTCGGAATCAGAGCTTCTTCGCCACTTTTCAGGACTTTCTGTAAGGCAGGGTCATTGGCAACGGTTTCGGCCTGACCGGGTAAAGTCCCAAACTGTTTATTGACGATGTAGCCGCGAAAAACATGAATGGATAAGTCGGGTAGGGTATTGTCTAAGCGATCAATGGTTTCTTCGATCTCTTTTTTATCCCACCCTTTTTTCATGGCGGAATAAAGAGACTGAAATATCAAGCGTGAGGTTTGGCGGGCTTCTTCGCGGGCAAGGTCTGAAATGGCTTTGTCATGCACAACATGAGACAGATTAATCACGATAACAATCGCAATGACTGTCACGGTAACGGACAGTAAGAGTACAATTTGCCCAATAGACATGGACGGTAAAAGGCGTTTTTTATTGTTCTTCGTCATCCTGGCTCTTTACCATGTTGGTCATGGTTATGACTTAGTTGATTGGGTACTACGTCACGTTTGTGTTTAACTTATAATTTAAGAAGAGCCAATGAATTTCTTTATAGTGGTGTTAATTACGAGTCATGTTGATTGCGGTTGAGCAATAGTTCTTGAATGATTTTCATTAATCTATCGGGGGCAAAGGGGTTTGAAAAATAATAGTTATCTCTAATCGTTTTCGCAAAATCCAAGGGTTTAAAACGAGGGGATGAGACACCACGTATGGCAATTATTTAGGTTATTCAATTGAGCTTGTTTCTGCAAAATCAATGAGGGGACGTGGCAAGGTGAAATAAAAGGTTGCGCCTTTATCAACGGTTGCTTCTGCCCAAACCTCTCCACCATGGCGGTGGATGACGCGTTGTACGGTTGCTAATCCAACACCGGTCCCATCAAATTCTTTTGTGGAATGAAGACGCTGGAAGGGGGAAAAGAGCTTATCCGCATAGGTCATATCAAATCCGGCCCCATTGTCTTGCAGGTAATAGGCTTTTTGCCCATCCTTATCCGTCATGCCAAAGAATATTTTGGGACCACTGACGTGCCTTGTATATTTCCAAGCATTGGAAATCAGGTTCTCCAACGCGACTTTGATCAGGCGTTTGTCTGCATAGGCAATAATTTCGGGGGATATATGGACTGAGATTTTCCGACCGGGTTCATTTTGTTGTGTTTCGGTGATGATTTCTTCGACAAGGAGAGATAAATCGACGTTACTTCTGTGTAAGTCACCGCGTGTGGAACGCGATAATTTGAGCAGATCGTTAATCAGGTTTTCCATTTTTTCTGTACCGCTACGTACACGGTCCAGATAGTGGGTGGCCTGTTCATTCAGGTCATTGCCAAACTCTTCCTGCAAAATATTGCTAAAGCCGCCGATGGTACGAAGAGGGGCGCGCAGATCGTGGGAAACGGAATAGGTAAAGGCTTCCATTTCTTTATTGGCGGCTTCAAGCTCGCTGGTGCGTTGTTTGACGCGCTCTTCCAGTCTTAGATTGAGTTGACGAATGGTGTTTTGTTTGCGTTTGAGTTCTTCTTCGGCGTAATAACGCTGCTGCAAGGTTTCATCAAAATCGGTAAGGATGTTGTTAAGTTTACGAATGAGAAGTCCCAGTTCATCGTCATTATGTCCATGAGGTACAGACAGTTTCACCTTACCCGGTTGTGTCGGGTCAATTTGGGTTAAATCGTCAATGGTTTTCATGACTGGTCGCCCAAGGGTGAGGTAGAACAGAAATCCAAAGAAGATGGCCAAGACAAAGTTGCGCACAATCCCTGTTAAAATAACAAGCCCGGCACGGTCCAGAAAGTTCTGAGCAATTTGAAAGCGGTCCACCAGCACCCGCATTTCCCCGATTAAGGTACCGCCGTCAGCGACGTAGAGGGGGACGGTATATAAATTTTGATCCGCCCGGATCAACGGGCCAATCCACGCCATGTGATGCTTGTCGGTCGGGCGTTCAAGGGAAGCAAGTTGCCGCCCGAAGTCATCGTTGATTTCAGCGGAATAGATGGGTTTATATTCAAACAAGCCTTTGACCACCCGCAAGGCGAGTTCGTTGTTTAGGCTATAGGCGGCCTGGGCGGCAGATTCTTTAGTGGTGTTGAGAACTTGTAAAACGGTTTGATCGATACGTTTTTGTTCTGACGTTAAATCGAAGACAATCTGAACAAAAGAAATAGTAATCCCGAGAACCAATGCCACCAACAACGCATTGCGTGTTTGTCGAAAAAACAGCCTATTGCTGAAAGCAATGCTCATAGGTTCGCCCAATCCATTTATTGCCGCATTTTAGCAATGATCCCAATGAATTGTAGAACAATATGTTTATGAAAGCAATTTGTCTACTTTTTCCAATAGTTTGGCGGGTAGGAAGGGGGGCTAAACGATGGCGCAGCTTGTTTGCGCATAGGTGAGCCCCCTCCCGCAGCGGATGCTATGGGAGGGGAAAAGGGGAAGCGGTCAGGCTTATGTGAGTTGTGCCGCCATGGAGTGGCCAAGGATAAACTCTTTGACTTTACCAAAGGCACGGGCTTCCAACTGGCGCACACGCTCGCGTGAAATGCCATATTCCATCCCCAGTTCTTCCAGGGTTGGTGGCTCATCACTGAGGTGACGGCGTTCAAAAATATCACGATCACGTTCAGACAGGTTTTCCAACGCTTCGCCGACAACTTCACTGCGCAGCGATGTCATCTGATTTGATGAGGCTTCGGCTTCAGGGTTGAGGCGTTCATCTTCCAACAAGTCTTGATGTTCGCCACCTTCATCAATGGAAAGGGGCGCGTTCAACGACATGTCACGCGATGCCAAACGGCGGTTAAGCTGATGGACTTCGGCGCTGGTCGCATTGGTTTGATCGGCAATGGCTTGTGCTTGTGTATCTGTCAATTCACCATTATCGACAATTTCCAGTTTGCGTTTTGTCCGGCGTAACGAGAAAAACAGTTTTTTCTGTGCGGCCATGGTGCCCAAACGGACCATAGACCAACTTTGCAGGATATATTCGGTTACTGAAGCGCGAATCCACCACATGGCATAAGTTGACAGACGGAAACCTTTTTCCGGTTCAAACTTTTTGACGGCTTTCATCAGCCCGACGTTACCTTCAGAAATAAGGTCGGCAACGGGCAGGCCATAGCCTTTATATCCCATGGCGATTTTAGCAACCAAGCGCAGGTGGCTAGTCACCAATTTGTGGGCAGCGTCCACATCACCTGTTTCATGGAAACGTTTGGCCAACATATATTCTTCGTCCGCGCTCAAGATGGGAAATTTCCAAGCTTCGCGCAGATAACGGTTAAGGCTGTCACCGGAATCTCTCGGCAATGCGGGTAGATTAGCAGACAGAACAGTCATATTAGGTACTCCCTATACTCACAACGTTGACAAGTGCTTTTTATGGTCGAAAAAAAACCGATTGCGCTTGCCGACACGCTAAAAACTGATGTGCGTGTTTTAAAGAATGCGTTTGTTCTTTCCGGTGCATTAAAAACCATGCACCAACAACTTAACGCTACATTCGTGGGTAGAGAGTGAAGTAGGTCACATTCATGGTCATATCCTCTATAAAGCAATACGAATTCATGTTCACATTTTTGTGATCTTCGCTAAAACTGCGCAAGATCAACTGGAAAAAGCCCCCGTAATGGGCAACTTTCCCGTTATGTTCTCCATTATTGGGGATTTGATCGCAGATGTCAAGAATAACGCATGACAGGAGTCGGATATTTTTATACATCTTATATCCCTCTTGCTGCTCATGGCTGGTGTGAGAAAATTCGGTGCTGGACGGCCAGCGGATTCCTGTTTAAGCAGGATGGACAAGGAGATTAATATATGACCTTACCCCTGATTGTCGGCATTTCCGGTGCCTCTGGTGTCATCTACGGTGTTGAATTGTTGCGTGCACTTAAAGAGATCGGCCATCCGACCCATCTGGTTGTTAGTGACAGCGCCCAGATTAATCTGGAGATCGAAACCGATGTGTCTTTGGAAGATGTCAAAGCTTTGGCTGATGTGGTGCATGACAGTAAGAATATGGGAGCCGCTATTTCGTCAGGGTCTTTTAAAACAAAGGGTATGATCATAGCACCTTGTGCCATTAAGACGTTGTCCGGCATTGC
>JABXIC010000286.1 GCA_013373265.1 Methylocystaceae bacterium
CCGCACGGCAAAAGACTTCATGAAAATGTTGATCCCCAGCCACGCAAAGAAAGTACAGCCTTACCGCGACGAATTACAAATACCGCTTTACCACCGCTATCAGGTGGAAGGTCAACTTGATGCCATGCACAGCCCCATCGTACAGCTGCCATCAGGTGGGTATATCGTCATTAACCCGACAGAAGCTTTGGTTGCTATTGACGTGAACTCTGGTCGCTCGACCAAAGAACGCAATATTGAAGAAACCGCGCTGAAGACCAACTTGGAAGCCGCTGACGAAATCGCGCGGTCTTTGCGGTTGCGTGATTTGGCAGGTCTTGTGGTTGTCGATTTCATTGATATGGAAATTTCACGCAACCAAATTGCTGTTGAACGCCGCGTTAAAGACGCCATGAAAAATGACCGTGCACGCATTCAAATCGGCCGCATTAGTCCGTTTGGTCTGTTGGAAATGTCACGTCAACGCCTGCGTCCCAGCTTTACAGAAACAAGCACGGAACCGTGTCAATTCTGTCATGGAACAGGTGTGCGTCGTTCACTTGAGTCCATGGTACTGCATATCCTGCGCGTGATTGAAGAAGAAGGCATTCGTCGCCGTTCTGATGAAATTATCGTCAATGTTCCCAGCCAGGTGGCGCTCTATATTCTGAACCAAAAACGCCAACAACTTGCTGCAATTGAAGCCCGATATCAAATGTCGGTTGAACTTGCCGGTGATGATACGCTTGTTTCACCTGATTACAGGCTGGAACGTGTCAAAGCCAAATCAGAAGAAGATCAAGCCAATATCCGTCCCTTAGGGCCGGAAGATTCCACCAAAATGGAAAACATCAAAGACGAAGTCATGGAAACGTCTGATGATGAAACCGAAACAGACAATGACAGCGAGGGCCCGAAACGCCGCCGCCGCCGCCGTCCAAGACGCCGTAAAGCTGAAAACCAGACAGAAGAAACGGTTGAAAGCACAGAAATCATTGAAACCGAGAATGAAGAAGACAATCTCGATGATGACGATGATGATGATAAACCTCGTAAACGCCGCCGTCGCGGTAAACGTGGTGGCCGTCGCCGCACCCGTCGCCCCAGTGAAGAGGGTGTCGAAGGTGAAGAAGAGCTCGTTGAAGGTGAGACTTCTGACACACAAGAAGAAAGCAATACGGATGACCTTGCTGTAGAAGAAGAAACGACTGAAGAAAAAACTGAAACGGAAGATAAACCCCGTCGTCGTCCCCGTCGTCGCGGCATGAGACGCCGCCGCCCGGATACAGATCGTGACGAAAAACCGGCAGACGTTGCCGCAGAAGAAACAGAAACGCTGAGCGTTACTGATGAAACACCTGCGGAAGTGGCTGAAGCTCAGGAAGAAAAGCCGAAACGCCGCCGCACACCACGTCGCAAAACGACTGATGAGACCTCTGCACCTGTAGAACAAACGGGTGAAGCAACAGAGGCTACAAGCGATAGTGAAGCTGCTGAAGAAAAACCAAAACGCAAACCGCGCCGTCGTGCTTCTACAGCAAAAGCAAAAGCAATTGAGGCGGAAACCCCGCAACAAGCCAATGACACCCCTGTTGCGCCCGCAGTTGCTGAAGTTCGCGCTGAAGAACCTAAAGTCGAAGCCAAAGTCATTGCTACAACAGCCGTCACCGTTAAATCAAGCGATGGCGCATTGGAAGAAGTGAAAGAAGATAAACCAAAACGCAAAGGTTGGTGGAGCCGCTAACCACCTCTTCTGTAAATCTTTTCTTTGATAAAAAGACCGATGAATAAATTTTCATCGGTCTTTTTTTGATATACATCAAATTGTCATCAAAAAAGTATAACTATAAACCACATTAAAAAATTGGTATTATAGATACCCTCAAACAAACTCTTGAGGCTTGGAAAGTTCTGGTACATGTCTGAAAAAATAAAATGCGGCGAAGGTGCACATTGCATGAAATGCAAATTTTATGAAGTTCTCAACAATATGGGTGTTTTACCAAACTTCACGAGAAATGCATTAGATCGATGCGACTGGTTTGTAGACAAACCAGATCAACCCAAAAAATAGCCTGTGCACGCGCTCATCTCTTTACTTTAAAAATACTTGCAGTCGTTTTGCGGCCTCGACCATCTGATCGAAACTCCCCGCATACGAGAAACGCATGAACTGATGACCACGCGCACTGTCAAAATCAACACCGGGGGTCGTTGCCACACCCGTTTTGCTGAGTATTTCCTTGCAGAAGTTTTCCGCATCGTCAGTTAAATGACTGATTTCACTATAAATATAAAAAGCGCCATCACTTGGTGCCAGCTTAGTAAAACCTGCTTTGGGCAATTCGTTTAATAGCAACTCTCTGTTTTTAGCATAAAGGGCCACATTTCTGTCTGCCTCTTCAATGCAATCAAATGCCGCCACACCACCAAACTGTGACAAGGTCGGGGCAGAGATAAACATATTTTGAGCCAGACACTCTATAGGGCGCACCATATTTTGAGGTACCACCATCCAGCCCAAACGCCAGCCCGTCATTGAAAAGTACTTTGAAAAACTATTAATAATAATAGCATTTTCACTAAATTCTACGGCTGTATCAGCGCGTTTATCATATGTGATCCCATGATAAATCTCGTCTGAAATGAACCTTATCTTTTTCTCATCACAATAACGGCACAAAGTCGTAAGATCGTCCCGACTTAACATACTACCTGTCGGATTGCCCGGGCTTGCCACAATCAACCCGTCTAAATCTGGATAAGACGCTAAAATTTCCGGTGTGGGCTGAAAATGAGTCTCTTGCCCCACGGGGATTTCAACGGGGATATACCCCAACGCTTTTAAAATATTGCGATAAGCCGGATAGCCCGGTGCCGTCAAACCCACTTTATCGCCTTCCTCAAAGGCAGCCAAAAACGACAGTAAGAAACCGCTGGATGATCCGGTTGTCACCACAATGCGATCAGCCCCAACATTTACGCCGTAATAGTCTTTGTAATAGCGGGCAATACGTTCACGTAAAGCCACAATACCCAAGGCATCGGTATAACCGACCTTATCAGACATCAATGCCTTTTGGGTTGCTTCCAAAACACCTTTGGGCGCACCTGAACTGGGTTGGCCAACCTCCAGATGGATCACATCCCCACCACGGGCTTCACGCTCATTCGCCGCGCGCATCACATCCATCACGATAAAGGGCGCAACACTCCCCCGTTTAGCGATTTTCAATGTCATAATTATTCTGCCCCAACCGACAGGCCATAGCCACGCGGGTCACTCATGGCCCGACAGCTTGCCGGTGCAACCGGTAATCCCAAAGGGCAAGAAATAGCATTCACAATCCCCAGATTATCAAACGGTACGGTCTCATAGCCCATTGCGTTTAATTGTCGCAAGCTGTTGGCATTCAGATTACTTTCATAATAAAGCTTGTCCGGTGCGCCACCATGATGGGCGCGCGGTTTCTTCATGGCTGCAACGGGGTCTTCACCAGCCATAATAATCCGTGTTGCCAAATTCAGCAGTGATGTCGGGGCCGTTACCCCGCGTGAGGCCGCCCCCACAAAATATATTTCGTTTGAATTGGAGTTCACAACAACCATTGGTCCCAAAGGCATGGGACCACGCCCGTTCAAGCCCGGTAAAGCCGACAATAAAACGCCCGTCCCCGGTGCGATACGCCCCACACCAAAACTATTGTTCATAGATACATTACATGCAACGCCTGATCCATACCGGTCAACGGCAGCCAAGCTCAAAGCCGAAGGGGCTTCCGGCGTCAATTGCGGAACAGCACGCAAACTGTTTGCCGCTTGATGGTGTGTTTCACTCATCCCATTCATCAGGCTTTTTATATGTGATTCACTCAATAATGTCTCAACGTTTTGCTTGCTCTCACCCGATGGTAAAACCCATTGCGCCCGATCCCCATAGCTGCGCATAGAGGCTTCGGCAATCATATGCAGGCGTGTGGCTTCATCGGCATCATCCAGATCATCATATTCAGCTAAAATAGACCAAATCTGCGCCCCGACAACACCGCCACTGGCAGGTGGTGCGGCAAAGTGTGCAACTTTATAATCATAAGGCAGGCTTTTTACTGTTTCACGCCATTGCGGCAATGCATCACGTAAATCTTCTTTAGAGATATAACCACCAGCCGCTTTTACCGCCTTTATAAACCGTGTCGCAAAAGGACCAACATATAAAGCACCGGGGCCTTTGGTACGAATTTCAGTCAATGTGGCAGCAAGGTCTAGCTGTTTAATGAAATCGCCTTCACGGACCGGGCGACCTTGGGCATCGGCAAAAACACGGGCAGCTTCCTTATCTTGGATAAGGGCATTCGCAACAGGTTTTAGTTCTGCCGCCAGTGCGCGCGATACCTGAGTGCCAAATCGTGCAAGGTTTTCAGCCGGTGCCACCAACTGGCCCCAACGCAAATCCCCATATTTTGATTGCAGGATAAAAAAGCCCCGTGCATTCATCGGCACACCGACATATCGTTCAACACCGACCGTATTTGTCTTTGGGGCTTTCGTCAAAAAATCCAACGTTTCTGTTTTGGCAGATTTATTGTCATGGATCACACAAACACCTCCACCACCAAGGCTGCCCGAAGACGGCATAGTCACAGCAGAAGCAAAATACATCGCTGTCACGGCATCAGCGGCTGTCCCACCAGCGGATAGAACGTCGCGTCCGATCAATGCTGCACGAGGTTCATCTGCGACAACACCTCCAAGAAAACCTGTGACAAAACCGATTTTTCCTTTGTCTTCTTCTTTCGACCCCGTGCTACAAGCCGCAACAGAAAATAAAATTGTCACGACTGCCAATTGACGCAGCCATGCAGGCAGGCTAGCGTATGTATTCATTGTTTTCGTAAGGTGGTAAAAACCTGTGTTAAAAACCATAAGACTTCTTTTCATTGTTGCGTGTTGGACCCTGTTTTTCCACATCTCTCATCCAGCTTGGGCGAACTCTATCTCATTCATCAGAGACGCGGAAATAGAAAATACCATTGCTTTGTTCGCGAAGCCAGTGTTTGAAGCAGCCAATCTCTACCCCGATGGCATTGAAATATATTTGGTTCGCGATAGTAGGATTAATGCTTTTGTCGCGGGTGGGCAAAAACTTTTTATTCACACAGGCCTTTTACAACGCGCACGTACCCCTGAACAGGTCATTGGCGTGATTGCACACGAAACAGGCCACATTGCGGGTGGACACTTATCAAGATTGCGCCAAAAAATGCAAGGTTTTTCAGCCGAATCGATTCTTGGGTACGTCTTAGGGGGGGCCACTATATTAGCCGGACGCGCCGATGCAGGTGCTGCCATTATAATGGGGGGCCAAGATGCCGCCCAACGCTCTTTACTGCAATATAGCCGAACAGAAGAAGGTTCTGCCGACCAAGCCGCAACAAAATATCTGGATAAAGCCGGCATATCGTCAAGAGGGCTGCTGGAATTCTTCCGAATATTAAAAAAAGACGAAGTCACGAAAACAGCCGATCAAAACCCTTATATTCGCTCTCACCCCTTAACCGCAGAACGACTTTCTTTTTTAGAAAAACATGTTGCTGAATCCCCGTTAAGTGACAAACGCCTGCCGCCTGCCTATCAGGAAATGCACCAACGCGTGCGTGCAAAGCTCGACGCTTTCTTGTTACCCCCGGAACATACCATGCGACTCTATCCATTGGGTGATACAAGCCTTCCTGCACGTTATGCCCGGGCCATGGCCTATCATAAAGACAGCCAAAAAGATAAAGCACTGGCTGAAATTAATGGCCTTATCGCAGAACATCCGACAGACCCTTATTTTCACGAATTAAAAGGCCAGATTTATTTTGAAAATGGCGATTTAAAAGAAGCGGTCAAATCATATGAAAAAGCAGATGAACTCCTGCCCAATACCCCACTGATTCAAATCGCGTTGGGTCGTAGCTATATTGAACAAAACGATCCAAAAATGTTTGAAAAAGCCATTGATATCCTTGAGCAAGCGGTGCGGGTTGAAAAAGATTCTTCTTTTGCTTGGCGCCAATTGGGCATTGCCTATGGTAAAGCAGGTAAAATGCCAGAAAGTTCCCTTGCCTTGGCTGAAGAATCTTTACTGCAAAGGCGTTATAAAGACGCCAACTATCTTGCGGCACGTGCTGAAAAAGGGCTAAAAACGGGCAGCCCTCAATGGTTACAATCCCAAGATATCCAGATGACGGCTGAACGCCTGTTGAAAAAACAAAATAAATAGTCATGCGTCTTATTCTGCTTTTTCTATCCTTACTCCTAAGCGTCACAGCTTGTGTTTCCAGTCCTCCCAAACATCTTAAGATCGGGACGGGCAGCCGCATTAACGTATTGGATACCCATACCCGTTTTTATCAAAATAAAATGCCACTGGGCTGGGTGATTGAAGGTGCTGATGCAGATGACTTATTTAACAGCACAAGCCATATCCCCAACATATCCATGGTACGCAAAGACGGTTTTTTAGGTGTCCATATTCAAAGCGCACGCGAAGACTTTATCCTGGCACGCTACCTTCAAGCCCAAATGCTGGTTTCCCCTTACCTTACATGGCGATGGTATGTGTCAGAACATAAAAGCCAACATCATCCTGTGCGTCTTGTTATCGGCTTTTATGGCGGTGATGTGAAAAGCCCCCCGCTGCAAGCTGACCAAATGGTATGGCAAGGTGAAAACCTACCGCCATTTGACCGGATCCTTGCCATAGGTTTTGACAATTATGGCTTAAAGCGTGGTAACATCTATAATATGGGCAAAGTAAAATACTACGTTCAGCGCGGCGGTATTGAGCAAACAAACCAATGGCATTTTGAAGCCGTTGATTTATCAATGCTCTATAAACGCGCCTGGCCCAAAGACCAAACAGGAAATGTCGTGATTACCTTTATCGGCATGAGCGCCCAATCCAACATCGATGTGGGCGGTATGACATTCGCAACAATTCAACTTAGTCGCTAAATGTTACTTGCACCCAACGACTTCACCCCTCATTATGCCTTCCTAATGTATTTTAAATTATGAGCTGATATCCATGCGTTTTTTTATTGCCTTACTTTCACTTTGCGTTCTGTCCTTTTCAATTCATGCAGAAGAGACCTTAAACGACACACAACAAGATGAAGTCCGCAAACTTGTTCGAGAGACCTTGTTGAAAAATCCTGAAATCATTATGGAGGCGATGCAAGTTCTGCAAGCCAAGCAACAAGAACAACAGGCGAAAATGCAAAAAATCGCATTAGCCGATATCCGAAAAAATAAATTGATAACTGCGATTACCCCAACAGGTGGCAACCCTAAAGGCGATGTAACCTTTGTTGAATTTTTCGATTATCAATGCGGCTATTGTAAACGGGCTTTTCCCGGCGTCATGGAAGTCATCAATTCAGACAAAAATATCCGCTATGTCTTTAAAGAATTTGCCATCCTTGGCCCTGCATCTGAAATTGCCGCACGTGCCGCCTTGGCAGCAAAAAAGCAAGGAAAGTACATGGACTTTCACATGGCTATGATGAAAGTTAATGGCCGTTTGAGTGAAGACAAAATTTTAAAAACAGCCGAGTCTGTCGGACTTGATATCAAAAAACTTCAAGAAGATATGAAAAGTGACGAAGTCACGGAAGAGATCGTCTCAACACGAGAAATTGCACAACGCCTAGACATTACTGGTACACCCGGTTTTATTATTGGTGATCAAATTATCCCGGGCGCCGTACCGCCAGAAACCTTAGTGCAAGCCATCAAACAACAACGTGAAAAAAGCTAATTTTTTCGAGGGACACCATGACTGAAAAAACAAATTTCAAGATAGAAAGCATTGAAATCTTGCTGGCCCATTCCATCACCATGGAAATGGAAGCGGCTGAAAGATATAATGAAATAGCCGATGCCATGGACGTACACAATAACCCGGAAGTTGCCGACCTATTTAAGACACTAGCCGGTTATGCCAATAAACATGCTGCAGAGATGCAAGAACGTGCGAAGTCACTGACCTTGCCTCATATTGCGCCCTGGAACTTTATTTGGGAAGATGGTGATAGCCCTGAAGCGGCCAATGTTTTTCAAACACATTATAAAATGACACCCTATCATGTCTTGGAACTCGCCATGAAAGTCGAGAAAGGTGCCTTTGACTTCTATAGCAAAATTGCGACTGACAGTGATAATGATGACGTCATCGCACTTGCAAAAGAATTTGCCGAAGAAGAAAGTGAACATGTCACCTTACTGGAAGGTTGGGTCGGTCGCTTTGACAAGCCGGATAAAAATTGGGACGAAGACCTCGACCCCCCTATGATGCCGGAATAACTATTGTTGTGGCACGGGAAGAAGAGCAAAACGATAACCGTCTTTAGCGTTGATCAACAATAAAACCATTTCTTGCTTTTCTTTCTGGGCCTTATGCAAAAAATCCGCAATCTGTTCAGGCTCCCACACCGGGGTCTGATTGACTTGCAGGATCACATCCCCCACATGGATATCAAGGCCTTTTGATTTTTTCTCATCTACAAGACTGACAACAACGCCGCGTGTATTCCAAGGCAAGTTAAAGCGTTCATGTACCTTGTCCGTCAGAGCGGCAAATGTCATCCCCAGAGGGGTGATGGTTAAATTACTATTGCGCGTCACATCCCATGCTGGCGGTTTTTCCCCAATCGTGATTTTAACGTGGAGCTTTTTACCATTACGTAAAATTTCTGCATCGACTTGACTACCCGCGTTAAAACCACTGGCAATTTTTACAACCGCCCCTACATCTGCAGCCGTTTCTCCAGCGAGTTTAAGAATGATGTCACCTCGATTGATATCAGACAAACTTGCCGGGCCGGGGAAAGCCACATCGCGCACCATGACGCCTTGGCTGCTCTTTAACCCCAACGTTTTAGCCATGAGGGGAGAAATCCCCTGAATTTGCAATCCGATAAAGGGTTTTTCTGAAGACGCCAACACTGGCGAAGAAATTGCAAACACAATCACTGCCGTTAAAATAGTCAGATTTATTTTAAACTGTTTGGCTAGACGCGACACAGTTAACCTCTCAGATTCAAAAAACAATATAAGACCTTATCTTGAAAGATAGGTATTAATAAAGCTTCAATTTAAAAAAAAGAAAAATTACCCAGCTCTGCCCAAAACTGAAATGTTCGGTTCATAAACCCTATAAGCATTTCGGCCTGCCGTTTTAACAGCATACATTGCTTCATCAGCACAGCGCATCAGGTCATCACTTTCCATGGCATCTTCCGGGAAACGTGATATCCCGATACTGGCCCCTAAATGACATTGGCGCCCACCAGCAAGGATCGGCTCCTCCATACTTTCTAAAATCTTTTCAGCAATCATGGGACCGGGATCCGATGTGTCCAATTCTTCCAAAAGGATCACAAACTCATCACCGCCGATACGTGCAACCGTATCTGAATCACGCACAATTTTTCTGAAACGTCGGGCAATTTCCTGTAATACAAAATCGCCGGCTTCGTGGCCCAAGGTGTCATTAATTGGTTTAAACTTATCCAAATCAACAAACATAACCACCAAAGATTTGTCATAACGTTTAGCCACTTTAATGGCATGGTTCAATCGGTCTTGAAACAGGTGACGATTAGGCAAGCCTGTCAAGGAATCATGATGCGCAAGATGGCGGATACGTTCTTCGCTTTGTTTACGTTCGGTAATATCACGAAAAACGGCTGTATAGATATCTTCGCTACCAACTTGCAATTTGGTCACGGTCATTTCCATTGGAAAAGACCCTTTTTCACTGTGGTAACCTTCAATCTCCCACAATTTCCCCATCATCACCGA
>JABXIC010000255.1 GCA_013373265.1 Methylocystaceae bacterium
AACGCCAAAAGTGGGATCGGCACTCCGCTGCCGCGAATCGTGCGCAGCACGACGCGTTGCTAGTTTCGTCGCAACGGACGATTGAAGCAGCAACTCGTCAATTCATTAATTCAGCAAACTGCTCAACGTCCTCTGCCGTCGTTGCAAAAGACGTCACCAAACGCGCCATCATTTCATCATCCGCCATATGGCCATGAAACGCATGCGGCGGATTCCAGGGATAGAACTTCGCACCGCCGTCCGTCAGCCGTTGGTACTCCTTACGCTTAAGAATGACGAACAATTCATTGGCCTCCGGCTTCCACGCCAGACGCACACTGCGCGATTCTTTTACCGCCAAAGCCAGTTGTTGCGCCATCGCATTGGCATGTGTAGCCAACGATATCCAGAGCCCATCGTCAAAATAGGCGTCAAACTGCGCAGCAATAAACCGCGTCTTAGAAAACAGCTGCGCCGCGCGCTTACGGATAAACGGCAAATCCCGCGCCCGTTCGGGGTTGAGATACACCAACGCTTCGGCACACCAACAGCCATTTTTAGTGCCGCCAAACGACACCACATCTACGCCACAATCTGCCGTCATTTGTTTTGGCGTCACGCCAAGGTGAACCAACGCATTGGCAAAACGCGCGCCATCCATATGCAGCGGTAGTTGGTGCTCGCGGCAAATTTCGCTAATGGCTCGAATCTGGGGCAGGGTGTAGACGGTACCCACCTCGGTACACTGCGTAATCGATACCGCCATCGGCTGGCCATGATGCACAAACTCCGGCGGGAAGCGTTTGATTTCTTGGCGTAACAAATGCGGATCGATACGTCCAAGCTCGCCCTCCACCGGCGCGAGTCGAGCGCCGCCGGTAAAGTACTCTGGCGCGCCGCATTCATCCTCGATCATATGGCATTCGCGGTGACACAGCGTCACGCCGCCGGGACGATTGACCGAAGCCAGTGCCAATGAGTTAGCCGCTGTGCCGGTGCCGACAAAAAATACCGCCACCTCGCGGTCGAATATTTCGTTAAAGCGCCGCTCTACACGCTTGTCCAAGTCTGATGCGCCGTAGGCTGCCGCGAATCCGTCCGCGTGCCTTGTAAGAGATTGCGCGACGGCAGGGTGGGCTCCTGCCCAGTTATCAGAGGCAAAGTTCATAAAATAAAAATGCGTTAATGTCCAAAGAGTCTATGTTGGGTGAGTTAGATATCGCCTGTCAACGTGTTGAACCGCTCCCAAACTCAGCAGCAGTACCTGCCAAACTGCTTATCCGATTGCTTGAGTCATATCTGTCTTGCAGTTGGTTGGCTCGAGGATTGAAAGTTTTCAACCAGCAAGCGCGGGTGCTGCGCTTGCGTCGGCCAATTGCTCGCTTATGGACGAAGCGATAGTCGTACTCTGAGAACACATACTCAAAGGGCCAAAGCTTTGCTCACCAACATCGCTTTGGACATTTGATCATTCACCTGTACCCGCCGGGCTTGTAAGGCGTCATATAGCTCTTCATACCGTAGCGCTTGGATCTGATCTTCGCTTAGCTTCAAAAAATTGATGCGCCGCTTGTACCGGCCATTGGTTTGACCAAAGGCGCTATCAAACACATCTTCAAAGCTAAAGTCCTGCGCATATTTAGCCATGAAACACGCCAAAAACGTATTGAGCGCCACGCGTACTCGCGGGTCATCGGTCCAGTCAATATCGGGCTCACCCAAGGTTTGCACCATTAGCTCAACCCAACGCGCTGCGCCTTTGTCGTTCATCAGTTTCATCGCATTGTGATAGTGATGAAAATTCAGCCGGTACTCGCCATGATAGGTCTGTCCACCGCCCATGCAGTCAATCCACATGCCGGCCTGTGTCATCACATGACGATTCATCCCTCCCACGCGCTCAAATACAGATTTGAACCTCGTTTCATCAGCAAACACGCGTCGATAAAATCGTGTTACCAGATCAACAATCCAATCCTGACCCACGACGCTGTATAGCTGCCAGAACTGGATCGGTTGGTACGGATCATTGGCTGCGGTCAGTGAGAGGATATCCGCCATTCGAAACGCCGCTTCGGGTAGCAGATGCTGCTTGATGGCCGTCTCCATATACTTGGTCTTGATCGACTGTGTCATGTAGCCCTGCGCAGTGGGATGATGCGGATAGTCGAATTTTGCTTGTGTCGCAGTTGTCATTTGATTCTCCGAGAAGCTTGTTAACGCAATTGGGGTAAAACCCTTTGCGCCGAGTTCGCAATAGAGTTAGGGAATGGATTGCGTAATACAAGCATCGTAGGCGCCCGTCTCTGTGACCGGCCGCCAAGGAAAGCTACCCACTCTCTCTACCGTAACGGCTTACTAAATCAGCACCAGATGTTGTGAGCAACAGACTTGCTGAAAAGTCTGTAGGCCTTGTCGGCACTAGCTTTGAGCCCACGCGACAAGTGCGCTGACACTTCAATCGCAAAAAGGTGAATAAATATTCACTATTTCTGTGTATTCTGGACATACGGTAAAAAAACAGAGTAATCTGTCGGTTAACCAATACAAACATTTGGTGAATATTTATTCGCTCTTCAGCATGTGCTGAACGAATGGTGGATTGGTGGCTTATTGCCGAGAATGCTTCGACAAAATTTGACACGCAAATTTAACAGTACTGTAATTTTTGGGTGGCAAGATTTGATCGTTGCCAGTTGATCTAAATCCGCAAGATAGTGGAAGAGATCAGGCAGCTTGTGAATTAGGATAAAAATATAAATTCACGGATGAGTAAGTGACTGAATGTCGTCGAACGCTACGAATGTTATTTGTTCCTAGACGTTAAAGGTGATGTTTGTTCATTAAATATATAACAGGTCTGTCGCTAATGAATTTAATATCAAATAAAACCATGTCCCAGTTTGGTTTTGTCGCTTGTTTTCTCTATCAACCAGAGAAATCCCTACCAATTTTTGAATATCTGGAATGCACAGTGCCCAATGACGCAACGTCTGATATTGGGTTTGCTGTTAATGAAATTTCCAAAGGTAATATTCAAGGAGCTCTAAAAAGGCTCAACCACGCAATGGACAACAAAACCGACAATCTTGATGCGTTGTTGTCTGTTTATCTCACGGTCATGAGCGGTATTGGACGAGAAAAGGAAGCGATTGAGAGAATCGACGCATTCTTAAAAGATCGTTCACCAGTCGACTTTCCATTGACCATGAAATCGCTTCACGAGAAAGAACTGTTCGTCAGTTAGACGATAGATCTTAAGTAATTTCAATTTTAAATTTATACGAGGTACCACTTATGGACCCTACAGGGATCAGTTTGTCTGATATTCGTGCGCTCGGTATAGACAATATTGAATCATTTGAAATAAACAGCTTCGATGAGAGGCTTTCAGAAGAGCTTAAGGATTGGGCTACGCAGCAAACTGGCCAATCAACAAGTGAGCACCAACGCTCAGACATCGCCGACAACACAAGGAAGTTCTTTGAGGACATGCATGAGCAGTTCCTAGAGGTGCAGGAGTCCTTTGCTGGAAGCACGCAGTTCAATAGTGAGCAACCGATTACACAGGATCCACTTCTTAATCAGTTCAATCAGGCTCAGGAGAAGATGCTGCAGAACCAACATGACGTCTCGATGATGTCAATAAACACTCAAATTGTTAGTAGTGCTGCCGGGAAGACTAACCAAAATATTCAGACTTTGTTGCGAGGTCAGTAAATCATGATCAATAGGATGCGGAAATTAGTTATATGTCTAATCGCATTATTTGTGCTGGTTGGTTGTCGCAATGTTGTTTATGAAAAACTCACTGAGCATGAAGCCAATGAGATCGTCGTCACTTTATTGCGTAAAGGTATTTCGGCAGAAAAAATGATTAGCGAGGAAGGATATTTCGTTACAGTGCCTACAGATCAGTTCGAGCGCTCACTGGATATTCTAAGAGTGGTTGGTTTGCCAAATCGGAGTAACTCCGATTTGCTTGATATCTTTGGCGATAGTTCGTTGATTAGCTCACCGGTGGCCGAGAAGGCGAAATACGTACACGGTGTGTCAAATGAGATATCAAACTCATTGCGAAAAATCGAAGGTGTAGTCGACGCTTCGGTACATATTTCGATGGGAACCACGAAGAAAATAGGAAAACCTGCAGTCGATTCTAAGGCGTCAGTATTCATCGTTCACGCGCGCAACGCCGACGTAAGATATCTGGAGCCAGACATCAAGAGCATGGTTTCAAATGCGATTGAATTCTTGAATTATCAGAATGTATCAGTCTTCTTCTCTCCAAAGAGCTTTGACGATAACTATCTACCAGATGAACTGCAATTCGATAGCTCCGCGATTGGCGGATTTCTCCCTCGGCGTACTGTCGCGTATCTACTCTCACTATTAATTGTTGTCCTGTTTGTGGGCGGGTATTTCTACCTTAGTAATAGAGCGCGAAGATCTAATCCTATGTTTCACACAATTAAATAGGGAATATTTATGATAGAAACGTTAAACCTCGAAATTGTTGATTTAATCAAGAACGATAAAGACGGGCGTGAGTTAAAGAAACTACAAGAGAAAATCAACAACGATATTAACCACATACGGGTGAGTATGGCAGCTGGTATGAACCAAGCCGACCATCGCATGGCGGTTCTACGTTTGCGAGCTTTGGAGGCATCCAAAGAGGTGACGCTAGATGCTTGGCGTCACTTCCGCAATGCTTAAGTTGATAGTGTGATGATTGGATTGAATCGACACCTTTTCTTAATTGAAGACGCAAGCTCAGAGAAGTTTGTTCGAAAGATAAAGGACGGAAATTTTGTCTTCAGCTGGTTTGATCAGCGTTATGAACTGATCGCGGAGAGTCACTTCGAGCGCCACGAGGACAAAGAGTTCATTGTCTTCTCGCTCGACAACGAGGGGGCGCGAATTACGGAAGTTCAAGCCAATGTGGTCAGTAGCGAGTTCTTCGAGGACAAGGAGCGGGTATATCAATCGATCGATAAGATCCAGTTAGAAGACTTTAGCCTAGGATATCGCTACCAGCCCACTGTAATCGATCAAATCACCGACGGTATTGATCGATGGAAGAGGGCGGGCAAACATCATACCTTGGTGTCTGAAGGCACAATCGAGCGAAACCGCCAATCAAAACGCCGATTTGGCGCGTATGCCTTGTTTGGCGCGGTGATTTTGTTGATCGCTATGCTTTTTGGGACTTTGCTGGATTCCTATTATCAATCGGTTCTCGAACAAGAGCGATTGGCCAAACTGCGTGTAAAGGCCATCACCACCACAAGTGAACGCAACCGTTTTCTCAACAGTCTCAGTCAACTCGATCTTAACGGTCGCTATCAGAATAGGTTTCGTGGCAATCGATTAATCGAAGTAAGTGGTTGGGTTGATAGCCAGTTTGATTTTGATCGGGACAGAATCGCCTATAACGCTCACGGCGATGCTGCTATTGATTATGACTTCAGAAACGTTGTGGTCACAGAACTCGCTCGCAGCTACATCAACGATCTCTTAGGGCAACTTGGTGTGCCTTCGAGCGATTACGACTACGTCGATAAAGACCTACGAATCAGAGTGACCCGTGATGATCACGACAGGGTTCGCGAAAAAGTTCTGAAGGATATGTCTTCAAGCTATCCACAAATTGCTGTGATCTTTGATGTCAGTGCGCTCGATTACCGCGAAATCATCGACAGAATTGCGCTCGTTAGATTCGACGGTGTCCCATACATAAAGACTAAATCAGGAGAGTATTTATTCGAAGGCACTGAGATTGCCAAGAATACTCGGATCGCTAAGATTTTCTCAACTCATTTTGTCATCGCAAACGAAACAGATGTCAAAAATATTAGTTATTTCCGAGGTGACTAATGTTTCAGTATCCAGATCCAATACTATTGGCCGGTGCGCTGGCCACACTCGGATTGTTACCATTTATGGTCGTGATGCTTACGGCATACACCAAGCTTGTGATCGTGCTGTTGATTCTACGCAACGCACTCGGCCTCCAGCAGATTCCACCGAATATTGTTATGCACGGTATTGCATTAGCAATGACGATGTTCGCATCGTATCCCTTGGCGATGGAGATATACCACATCGTTCAAAGCAGAATGGATTCGATAGAATCGATTACACACCTTATTCTTGTTTTTGACGACATTGAAGTGCCGTTAAAACGACACCTGTCTTCAAATTCGAATCCGAGTGATGTTGCAATTTTTCGGGAACTGGCGGATCAAATATGGCCGCCTGAGCTTCGACTCAACAATGATAACAGCTATGCAATTTTGATTCCCGGATTTATTACAAGTGAACTGGTCAAGGCGTTTGAGATTGGTTTTGTGATCTACCTGCCATTTATCGTTATCGATCTCGCGGTCTCAAATATATTGATTTCAATTGGTGCAATGATGATTTCACCGATTACGGTAACACTGCCAATAAAGCTGTTTTTGTTTGTATATGCCGATGGCTGGGTGAGATTGCTAAATTCATTGGTTTCAGGATACCAGTAGTATGGATTTTGATTTGATGAGCGTTGGGGATCTTGGTCGGAACAGCATTGTGTTGATCCTGATGATCTCTTTACCAACAATGGTCGTAACAGCGGCAATTGGTTTGCTTGTCTCATTGGTGCAAACCGTTACATCGATTCAAGAACAATCAGTAGGGTTTACTCTGAAAGTTATCGCCATGATTGCGACCATCATTGGAACTTTTGATTGGTATGGTTCGGCGATGATTGAATATTTCGATCAGATTTTTGAATACATTGGTAATTGATACAAATGAATGTGTCTGGTCTTGATATAGCATTGATCGAAAAACATATATACATTTCGATGCTTTTCAGCGCACGAATGTTGGTGTTTCTCACGATATTGCCGCACTTCTCTGAGAACATTCCAAGTGGCATCTTGCGGACCGGTATTTCCTTCGCACTCTGCCTTCCACTGATCGTTGCAGCGGCAGCAAACCCAGACACCCAGATACAATCGTTAGGGCAGTTTACCTACTACTTGATGTTGGCCAAGGAGGCCGCGCTGGGGGCATTCCTGGCAATCTGTGTCGGGATTGCCTATTGGTCGGTTTCATCTGCGGGCAACATCGTAGACATCTTATCGGGTTCGCAGATGTCTGACGCGATTTCACCTGGAACGAGTGATTCGGTTTCGTACGGAGCGTTGCTGTTTAGTAACTTCTTTAACTATGTATTTGTCATAGCAGGTGGGATTCAATTCTTGATTCCATTGTTGTATCAAAGCTATAGCGTTATAGGCGTAATGGAGTGGGTTCCTTCGTTTGACCTTTCCACAGTTCAGTACCTCATTGAGTTGAGCTCGAACCTACTTGCCTTGGCGTTTGTGATTTTTATGCCGATTATCGCTTCAATATTTTTAGTTGATATTGCACTCGGATTTTATAGCAAGTACAACAGTCAATTGAATGTTACTTTTCTATCCTCTCCACTTAAATTGCTGGTTGCATTGATCTGCTATTTGTTGGGTTTTGATTATTTTTTAATCTTCTTTGAACAACTGATTGATGGATACTCTTCTGTAGTGTCATTGGCATTGGAGTCATTGTCATGAGTGATGATAAGTCAGAAGACGCTACAGCGACTAGGATAGACAAGGCCAAGCAAGATGGTAAGACTTTCCGAAGCAAGGATTCAACAGTTCTCAGTAGTATCATTTTGGTAGTCTACTTCTATTTCTACGGTTGGGGAACCGTTCAAGACAGGCTAGATCAGCTTTTTAATCAAACACTTGAATTTGTCTCTGGTCGACCAGCAACGTCTGTATTTGAATCTATTCAACTCGTATTTACAGCAGTATCGGATATATTGATTCCGTTCTTTTCCACGCTGATTGTCGTTAATGTATTTTTATCAATTGCCATCGGCGGGCCAATATTTAGTTTTCAGCTACTAGCACCAAATTTCGAGAAGCTCAACCCAGTATCTGGATTTTCGAGAATATTTAGTAAATCGAATCTGTTTGATTTTGGAAAGGGGATTGCTCTAATTCTTATAATACTCTTGATTCTATTCTTTCAGATCCGTCGTGTGCTTCCAAGTGTTATGTCAATTGATAACTGCGACCTGAATTGTTTTACGATGATTTTTGGCCGCGAGAGTCTATTTTTTGTCAATGTATTGATTGGTATTTTGATCGTGTTGGTTCTATTGGACATTTCCGTTCAAAAGGCGATTCACCTTGAAAGCCTCAAGATGTCAAAGGAGGAAGTCAAGAAAGAGCACAAGCAAAAAGAAGGTGATCCGCAGGTCAAATCTTCGCGAAAACAGGCTGCCAAGGAGATGCTAGATCAAAAGTCTATTGCGCTTTCGCGTGCCAATGTTGCCGTTTGGTCCAATAAAAAAATCTTAGTAGCGCTGTACTACAACCCTAATGAGATGCCTTTGCCAATCTGTGTAATCAAAGGCGCAGGGCCTGGCGCACTCCGACTGGTGAGAGACTGCCGGAAGTTTGGGGTGCCGGTGGTCGATGGGGCTGAGATCGCTGAGCGCTTCTTTAAGGAGTTGCGCATTGGATTTCCGATACTGGAAAAACACATTAATGATGCGGTACTCGTGTTGCGGAGCGCTGGCTGATGAACAGTACAAAAGACATTATTGTCGGCGCTGTATTGGCCTTGGTGGTGGTGATGATGGTGCTGCCATTGCCCACCGTTTTTGTCGATCTTATGATCGCCTTAAATATACTGATTTCACTGATTCTATTGATGAAGTCGGTCTATATCAGTGAAGCGTCCGATTTCAACACGCTGCCAACTGTAATCTTAATCACCACGATCTTCCGGCTCGCATTGTCGATCACGACAACACGCTTAATCCTTCTCAATGGTGACGCTGGAAACATTGTCAGTGCGTTTGGCGAGGTCATCATTCAAGGCAATATCGTTGTCGGTGCCGTCGTCTTTTTGATCATCACTGTGGTGCAGTTCATCGTCATCACCAAGGGTTCAGAACGTGTATCTGAGGTTAGTGCGCGCTTCACGCTAGATTCATTGCCTGGCAAACAAATGAGTATTGACCGTGACGTCAGCTCTGGATTCCTTGATGCCGATGCAGGCCGAGAAGCTCGTCTCGAATTAGGTCGTCGCAGTGAGTTCTACGCCGCAATGGATGGCGCGATGAAATTTGTGAAGGGGGATTCGATCGCCGGCTTGGTGATTATGTTAATCAATCTGGTTGGCGGAATTTCTATCGCCGTACTGTATCGCGGTCTTACGGTCGGTGATGCAGCTGTCATTTATTCCATACTCACCATCGGTGATGGCTTGGTATCGCAAATTCCCGCATTACTCATTTCAATCGCTTCCGGCACCATCGTTACGCGTGTCTCTGATGGTACATCCAACAATCTTGGAAGCTCATTATTCTCAGATCTCACGAGCAATCACACCGCTTTATACATTTCGGCAACAGTCGTCACGCTGTTGGCATTTGCACCAGGGTTTCCGACGCTGATTTTTCTATCAGTTGGTGCAATCGTTATCGTGCCGGTCTATTTAAGTGGCAGTAAACCAAGACGCGATTCGACAGAGGATGAAGAGGACGAAAAGATATGGAGTGAGGTTATCGACCGCAGTGTCTACATTGTGGCCGAGTCACTGTGTGACTGTGAGGTAGAGATATCCACACGAGAATACGAAAAACTTCAAGGCAAAGAATTTAACGAAGAAATTCTCCGTATCAAGGATCGAATGCTCTCACGATTTGGATACCCGTTTCCACGGTTGAAGTTCTCAGATCACGCAAATATGAAAGACTACAACGTTGTGATCAAGTTCAACGACATACCAGACACGCGAATGCCTGAAGTTGACCTGTCAGCTCACACATACTATCGGATAGAATCACGAAATATTCTCGACGGAGTTGAAGATTATAGATTTCTACCGCTTTCCTACGTAGAGGGATATATTGTCTACTTTGAAAAAGGAAAGTCGGCAAATCCTCTCCCTGGCGAAAAGCCTATTACATTCCAAGATGTTCTTATTACCCTTGTTGAAGATTCAATTATGAGGAACTCGGGTAAACTTTACACAATCGAAGAAGCCAAGGGCTTGATGCTTAAAGCAGCCGAGCACTACAGTGTGGTGACTGCAGAAATTGAAAAGAACTTACCATTGGTTTCAATCAATAATTTTCTCAACCATATCATCAGTGAAAAAGTTCCTATTGTTCGCTTCGAGCTGTTGCTCAACGATACTGCGAAAATTGTGTCATCAGAAAAAGATCCGTTGGCAATCGCAGAGAAAATCAGACATAGAATGGCACCATACATCGTTAACTTTTTTATCAGTAAGTATGGAGGGATTCCGGCCTATATACTCGATAAATCAGTGACTGATCTGGTCAAATCTCACATTGTCTATATAGATGATGGTCCTACGATTAGTATGCCACTTGACAAAGTTGCAGAAATATCCACTGCGATCAGAAAAGTGCAACAAAACGCAATGATGATGGGCGAAGAACTTATATTGCTTGCGCCGACGGAAATCCGATACCCCTTTTATTCATTTCTCAATGCGCGTGGTCTCAATCATACGATGCTGGCGACCAGAGAAATTGACTCACCGCAAAGACTGATTAATCGCGGTGTAGTGAAGCTTTAAAACCAAAATAACGTTATTTAAATGGCTAAAAGTTTGGCTAGGATTGCGCACGCCTCTAACGGCTAAACCATAGTGAAAGCAAAAAGTGTGTGTCCAAAATTACCTGCTTTGCAAAGCCAATTAGTGTTGATAGATTATGTCTAAACCTATTGAACAGAACAGATATCATGAAAAACCAAAGCGCAATACAAAGAGTTGATCTCAGCTGCTTGCCAGAGGATGAGTTTCTGTACGGCTCAGTGCTGACGTCTATCAGAGACTCAATCTCCCAAGAGCCAGTTGCTACGCCGCTTTACAAGGTTTTCGTTGAGGCAGGAACAAGCACGGTAAGTGTTGGCTCCGCTGGAAAAGTGGCCTGTTTTGAACGCGATGTTGATCATTATATGTTCAAGACGGTTTTAAATAAAGTGTTTGTTACGGAACGAGCTACAGGTATATCAAGTACCTTGGTTGGTTTCGAACATTTTTCATTCAATGAATTACTTTTTGATTTGAATGAGTTGCTTGATATTTAGTTAATAACAGGAGTATGTCATGTCTCGTAGTAATATTACAGGTAACAGCGCAGTTGGTGGTTCTTCAGAGTATTTGGAGAGAATGGATGAAATGCACCAACGTATGATGGAGCAACAGTTTGAGACCAATATGCGGTCTGCAGAAATGAATGCCGAATCAAATACGCTGAAAAAAATTAGCCAGGCAGTAGAAACCTCGGCGCAGAATACAAAGTAATTCGAGCCGGGCACCGCCCGGCTTTAATTAAACCCTTTCCGGGAGTAAGAATATGAATGTTGGTAGTGGTTCGCCTGCGAGTGATTCGCGGGTTGACAGGATGGATCAGGCGCATGCCGCAATGCTTGATCAACAGTCTTCGACCTCGGAAAAAACAAATCAGATGAATGCTGAGTCAAACATCTTAAAGAAACTTAGTGCTGCGGTTGAGAACGCCGTCAATAACATTAAGTAGGTAGGGTATTTCTATGGTTTATTCTCGGAAACAATATGAAACCAGTGATGGTTCAAACTATTACTATCTTTCTTCGAGATTTATCTACGATTTAACTGATACTGGTAGAGAGCTCGTTGAAAAGAAAGTTGCTCATGAATTGAGTAAACTGGAGTTTGTATTCGATTTCTCAGTTGTTGTTGTTGGCGTAACCAATTCCGGTTATGAAATGGTTTTGCGTCGTGATGATCAAGAGCGGATTCTGGATTATGACGATGTGATTGAGAAATGGACAAGTATTTTTACTCCGCCAGATCCTGTTGAGCGTTATACACGTGATGCTTGCGATCCTGGTGAAGATTATGATACGGCGGTTAGTTTAATTGAATCTTGGCATTTGCGTTTAAGCGACTATAGCTGGCTAGCTAAAGTCTTTAATCAAAGAATTGGTGCGTCTTTTAATACGTACTACTCACGTAAGGGAAGGGCTTGGCAAGGTCGATTTGATAGCAAATTGCTCTTGGATCTATTTGCGGTTTCTTTCTGTGTTGCGTCAATTTGCCAACGATCTAACGTAAGGCCGACTGAGTCAAAGGGTGGAGCGCAATACATCCTGCTCGATAGCGTGGCCGAAGTTATTTCTAGGGATTTTGGCTGTCCTTTGAGTGATTTGTTGGAGTTTTTTGAGTGGGCATGTGTCGGTCATAACGCCGAGAACACCACATTGTTGAAAAGGTTGGGCATAGCAGGAAAGAAGGCTAGAGTCGTCATACCTCATTTTCCTGATCTTTTTGCGAAGTACGTTGGAGAGACAAATAAGATGCGCTCTCATTGCAAGGAATCAAACTTGCGCTGGGTTAAGGGTGTCGGCTGCCACAGCGAGTTAGTCGAGAGCAGCATCTTGCCCTCCTGATATTCAATATACATTTAAGGAATTTTACAATGATCGATTCAGTTTCAAGTAAACAAACTTCTCAAGCAGATACGACTGACCAAACGGATATTGCCGATATTGGCAACGATTTTAAAACCGCATTTGAAGATGCAAGAAGCCAAGTCGGAGCACCTAGCAGTGAGAATATTGATAAGTACAGTAGTGCCATGAATGGTGCTGTCGAATCGGCTATCGATAAAATGGCTGAACAAGGTTATGAAGGCACATTTTCATACAAATTAGTCTCAAACGGTAATGTCATCGAAGACCTGAATGAGAGCTTCTCAGGACAAGCGAAGAGCAGTACAGAGGCGTCGGCGAGTGGTGAATCTGCAGGTGCTAAAGAGTCTAGCGCTGGAGGTTCAGATGCCACTGCGAGCGCTGAAGGTTCCGAGACATCAGCTGAGACTGATGCTAGCTCTGGGAGCACGGCTTCTACCGCTGGGGCTACAGAGTCTGCTGAGGCGTCTGAATCAGCCGCTGAATCCACTGAAGGATCAACTGACGGTGGGGACGATGGATATGAAGCAATTGTTGATGGCGGTACCTTCACATACACCAATGCTGCCGGCGAGAGTGTTTCTTTCACTACTGATGATGAAGTAGAGATTGGTTCTACCATCGAAGACCTAGTTGAAGGCGCAAACAATGGCTGGAATAACGCTGGTGTAAGCACTGACGGTGCAGGTGATGCTGAGGCAACCGATGCAGCTGAGTCTGCAGATGATGCTGCGGCGACTGATGAGGCCGAGTCTACTGACGATACAGCGGCAACTGATGAAACCGAGTCTACTGACGATGCTGCGGCTACAGATGGTGCCGAAGCAACTGATTCAGCCGAGTCTACTGAC
>JABXIC010000285.1 GCA_013373265.1 Methylocystaceae bacterium
TGAAATATCGCGGCGTCGGCACGGTGGAGTTCCTTTACGAAAACGGTGAATTTTTCTTTATTGAGATGAACACCCGTTTACAGGTGGAACATCCCATCAGTGAAATGATCTCCGGCCTAGATCTTGCCCGCGAACAAATTCGCGTTGCCAGCGGTGCACCTTTGGGCATGACACAGGATGACATCAAGTTCCAAGGTCATTCCATCGAATGCCGTATCAACGCAGAAGACCCGGAAAACTTTATGCCATGTCCCGGTAAAATCACGGATTATCACGCCCCCGGTGGCTTGAGTGTGCGTGTCGATTCTGCACTATATTCCGGATATACCGTCCCCCCCCATTACGACAGCATGATTGCCAAGCTGATCGTACATGGAAACAATCGTAACGAATGCCTGATGCGTTTGCGTCGCGCCCTCGGCGAATATGTTATCGGCGGGATTAAAACCTCTATTCCACTGCATCAAAAGCTTTTAGAAACTCCCGATTTTATAAACGGGGATTACGACATCAAATGGCTTGAGAAATTCGTCGGAATGGACAAGTGATTTAAACGCCGCCTTGCAATATTCTGCATAGGCGGCGTTTCATTTCTTGCCAGACGTTTTTTTCATCATATATTTGATTTATGGATAGAAGCGAAAGATATGTCATCACAGCGGAAACGCTCCTGCGTGCCTATGCCGCAGGTGTCTTTCCCATGGCGGAATCACGAGACTCACAAGACTTGTTCTGGGTTGACCCGGAACATCGTGGCATATTGCCTCTGGACGGTTTTAAAATGTCACGTTCGCTTCGTAAAACCCTGCGACAAAACAAGTTTGAAATCCGCACTGATAGTCACTTTGACGCTGTGATGGAAAAATGTGCGGAAAGTACAGAAGATCGCCCTGACACCTGGATGAATGAAGATGTATTTCGCCTTTATAGCGAACTCTTCGACCTTGGCTGCGCCCATAGTGTGGAATGCTGGCAAGGCGATGAATTGGTCGGTGGGCTTTATGGCGTGTCCCTTGGCGGGGCTTTTTTCGGTGAAAGCATGTTTTCCCGAAGACCGAACGCTTCAAAAGTTGCGCTTGCCCATCTTGTCGCCAGACTGCGTTTATCACACTACAGCTTGCTGGACACACAATTTGTCACAGATCATCTGACGTCACTAGGCGCCATCGAAGTCCCAAGGCGGACCTATCATCTCTTGCTGGATGAGGCCTTACAACTGGCGACGGTTGCCTTTTATTCTGACCCGGGTGTGGCTGAACTTTCTTCAGAACTGGAGGCCATGTTCTTACAATCAAGAACCCAGACATCATAAACAGGATGTTCCATAGAATTTAACGCGGGGCTTGAGGCAAACATCCAACCGCGAAAGACCTCGGTTGCCGGTTCTCCCGGTTTAACATCTGTAATATCCAAAAAGGCGGCACTTTCCGGTGTTTCTTCCGGTGGGCGTTTATCACAAGTGCGGGCAACGATTTCCAATGTCCCGAAACGGATAAACTGACCAACAGGCGCTTCAATGGTGGATACGCGCGCAGTCACCTTATCCAGCCCCTGCAAAACCACCGTATCATACGGATCAGCCTGTGCCACAGGGGCAAGTCCCATGAAGAGACCGCAGAGAAAACCGATTTTACGTAAACCCATTACTGGTTCCCTTCCCCGCCCGTTGCAAGAAAGATAATTTCACCCACTTGATCTTCCAATGATTTAAAATCTTTTGTGTGTTCAATACGACCACCGGCAGCTACATAGTTTTCTCTATCGGCACCCGGTTCTAAACGCACGTATTTACCACCAATCAAACCACCACTAACAATAGAAGCCACCGTATCAGCCGGTAATCTCAAATCAGAACGGATAGTCATGGCAATCACGGCATCATACGTTGACGGGTCCAGTTTACTTTCTTGAACCGTACCAATTTTAATACCATTCATGCGCACATCGCTACCTTTTTGCAGGCCACCGATTTTAAGGAAGGCAGCTTCAACAGTATAACCTTCAACCCGTTCGATTTGAGCGGTCTTAATCGCCGTAAATAAAAAGCCCAAAGCGACCAGCAATACAACTGCGCCCATGACTGTTTCAAGTAAGCTTTTTCCCATCGTCAAACGTCCTTTACCCTATTGCGCACTATTGGCACGTTTGGATTTGCCTTCTGCAATGATCAAATCCAGTAATTCTTCCACAACGACAGAACTTTGTGTCATATCAATCGTATCCCCGTCCGCCATGACTTCTTCACTGCCGCCCGGTTCCAGTTCAATAAACTTTGATCCAAACAGGCCATCGGTTTGAATAGCGGCTGACGTGTCTTTAGGCAGCGGAACTTCTGGTGTAACCCGCATTGTCACAACAACACGATAATTTTTATTCAGATCAGCCTTAACAACTTGACCAATTTGCACACCGCCCATACGCACTTCAGCATCATCAGCCATACCATCGACCCGCCCAAAGGTCGCAGAAATCAGATAAGAACCATCCTCAGGTTCTGCTTCCGGCTGCCCATAGGACAGAAAAATAGCAGAGATCAGCGCTAAAAACGTCAATCCGCCAACTATTTTCTCTTTGCGAGTCGAATATACCAACGTGAACTCCATCCCTCATCAAAACGGGCGCCAAAAGGCGCCCGACAGATATTAGAGGCGAACCTCTTAAACTTCAAATGGTTATTCAGGTTGCCATGCCTGATAATCACCCGTTGCACTGGGGCGTTCCCCGCCACGACGCGCATCCCCTTTGGGGAAATAGGCGTTTTCTGTCCCTGTCAGGTTCGGAATATGGGCTTGTTGCCATTCCTTCGCCTTAGTTGCGTCTTCAGTCAGCGGCGCTTCTACGGTGTGATGCAACCATGCATGCCATTCAGCCGGAACTTTTGACCCTTCCGGAATACCTTTATAAAGAACCCAGCGGCGTTCACGCCCTTGGAGTTTCTTTTTGTTAGAATAGTACTTATTGCCAAACTCGTCGGTACCAACCAATGTGCCGTTCAGCCAAGTATATACGCGGGTTCCAATACTCATAACAAAACTCCAGCCTTTAAGGCAAAATCAAATTCTTCTTATAACAAGTCTTTAACGGTGGGCTATTTATAAGGAACTCTTTTGCAAATTACAAAGATTTCTTCACCTTCAGGACGGAGAAATGACACCTTTTATGATCATTTTCTCCATTTCGTCAGCCGGAACAGGCCGACTAAAGTAAAAACCTTGCGCCAAATCACAGCCTCTTTCGCGCAAAAAAGCATATTGTTCAGCCGTTTCAATCCCTTCTGCCACGGTCTTTAAATCAAGCGCCCGCGCCAACATGATGATGGCATCAACAATAGCAGCATCACGCTTGTTCTCGGTGACTTCAAGAATAAACGCCCGATCAATTTTGAGTTTTGAAATCGGCAATTTCTTCAAGTAAGACAAAGAAGAATATCCGGTCCCAAAATCATCAATTGAAGCCAAAACACCAAATTCACGTAAATCATCCAGTGTTTTTATGGCAGAATCGGGCTGTTCCATCACTGAACTTTCCGTCAATTCCAGTTCCAACATTTCAGGTGGTAAGCCAGTTTCTTTAAACACCTCATCCATCAACATCATTAATCTTTCCGGCTGAGCAAATTGCCGCCAGGAAATATTGACCGCTAAGGGAATCGGTTTATGCCCTTTATCCAACCACATTTTAGCTGTCTTACAAGTCTGATACAGCACCTGATGACAAATTTCACCAATCAAGCCGGCTTCCTCTGCAACAGGGATAAATTCGTTGGGTCCAACAAGCCCTAAACGGGGATGACGCCAACGCACCAAGGCCTCCATCCCGGCAAGTACTCCGGTTTGCACGTCCACAAGGGGTTGGAAATAGGTGACAAATTCGTTGCGGGAAATGGCTTTGCGCAATCTGTTTTCATAAGCCAGCACGCGCAACGAACGGGTATTCATCTCTTCCACAAAAAAGCGATACCCACCCGGTGATGTTTTATGGGCTAAACGCAGGGCAGTATCGGCATTCATTATTAATGTTTCGACATTATCGCCGTCCTTATAAGAAATACTTATCCCCATACTGACAGACACATCTAAACAACGCGTCCCTACTTCAAAGGGAATTTTCATTGTCTTCAAGATTTCTCCAGCCAATTCAGCAACGTCCTTATCTGACTTAACTGATTGAAGAACAATAGAAAAATTCTCAGGGCGTGGATGGGAAAGAAACGCATCATATCCTTCTAAAACGCCTGCAAGCTGTTCGCTCACAGTCACAACCAAGCGTGTGGCTGTTTCACTCCCGAGTGTATCATTGACAAGATCCAAACGATCAATCGCAAGTGTCAAAAGCGCGAAGCTCTCCCCATTTTCCCGTGAAAAAAGATCATTCAAATGATCTTCTAGCCCTAAGCGATTCGGTAAAAGCGTATCTTCATCATGATAAGCCAGATAACACAGACGCTCATCCAGCAAATGTTGACCGGTAATATCGATCACCGCGCCATCCCAAACGGCCACCCCTTCTTCAACCCGCCTCAAGTTGGCAAAGAACCTGACCCAAAGCTTGTAACCTTGCGGTACATGCAGGCAGACTTCCTCATCCAAAGGCTGGCCAGTTTCCATCGATGCCTTGATTTGGCGCATCAGTGTTTTGCGCGCACTTAAGGGGAGCATTGAAAGGATATAGCCCGGTTCTTTAGCAAGTTTCTGTCCATCAACCTCAAGCAATCCACCAACCCCGGCAGAGATAAAAGGAAAAGCAATATCCTTATTATCGTGCAATTCCATTTCAAAAAGCGTGACCGGCAAATTACCCAACATGTTGCCCAAACGCGTATTGGCGTCTTTTAACGACTCCCGTAATTCATTAACTTCACGCAGGTCCCGAAAAATACCCAACAGACAATATTGGTTGTCTATTTCCAGTTCAGACAAAGAAACTTCAACAGCTATGTCGTCCCCAAACGGAGTACGAATGATTTCTTCAGCTTTTTCACAAACCTGAACGGGCCAGCCTTTTTCTTGATGTGGAAAAAGCTTCCCAATGTCTCTTAAGAAGAAAGAGTCGCGATCTGAAGAGCATAATAAAGAAAGAGCCTGATCATTAAGCGCGATAATCTCATGATCTGCATCTGTGAGAATAGCGGGTTCATTCAACCCAGCTACAAACGCCTCATAAACTCGATCACGAGTTTGTGGTTCTAATAATTCCAATTATTCTTCCAGCCCCCTTATATGTCTACCTATCCTAAAGTAGAAGCTTATAAGTTTACGGCTGGCTCCGACGGTAATTTCTCAATGTCTTTTATTTTTTATAACGCGCGGAATATAGCGCAGAGACTTCCTTAAAACAAACCCAAATTTACAATGGTATGTCCATGACAAAATCGCGAATCTCGTCACGAAAAAATCACCTATATCTATATTAATCCACCTGAAAGCAATAAAGATATCTGGATTCTCACAAGGTTTCCCCTACACTTCGCATACTCAAAAAGCAAAAAACCATACCTAGTGGCCTCAACAGCAAACAAACACAATGGGTTGCGGTTTTTTTGCCTTTTTCAAGCCATTTCAAGCTCTTTTTTTTTATAATTTTTTTTCCACAGTCTTTACTGATAGGGAATCGGCACACTTCCTTTAGTTTGGAATATTTCGCATGCGAAACGGTGCATAACTATACTTTCGAGGTAGTTGAAATCATTTTCAGAAAGTGCTCTACATCTAGTGCCCCATGCAGCAAGGCACACGCCGAATATTGATGTGACCGCTGTTCAGGGTGAGGGCAATTATAAAAAATTTATCATTCTACCGCCGCCATTTTAACTTTTAAGAGGCACATAGGGGCATCAATGCGCATTCAACGTCATTTCACGCATGAAGATAAATCGCCGTACGACGGCATTAAATTCCGCAAAACAAGCAGTGAGATCCGTAATCCTGACGGATCTATTGTATTTAAAGCCACAGATTTGGAAGTTCCGGAAAGTTGGTCACAGGTTGCCTGTGATGTGCTGGCACAGAAGTATTTCCGCAAAGCCGGTGTTCCTGCCAAATTCAAAGCTGTAAAAGAAAAAGATATTCCGCAATGGCTGTGGCGCAGTGAGCCCGACCAAGATGCGATGAAAGATATGGCTGAAAAAGATCGTTTTGGTGGCGAAACGTCAGCAAAACAAGTCTTTGACCGTTTGGCAGGCACTTGGACCTATTGGGGCTGGAA
>JABXIC010000212.1 GCA_013373265.1 Methylocystaceae bacterium
CATCGCTGAAACCAAAGGCGTCTGCCGCCCCACTTTCCATCAAAGGCAAAGCTTGAATGGCCTTAATGCTGGATCGTGGGAAAATTTCCTGATTGATGTCGCCTTGGCTTAAGATCACATCGCCTTGTTGGTCAACAACACAAAAAGCCCCACGATGGCGGCTTTCCACAATACCGCCACGAGTAACATCAACTAAAACAGGATTCATCATAATGTTACTTTCAATTCCTCAGCCAATTTTTCTAGCAAATCGGCCTGATCGCGGGTACCAACCCAACGTCCATCTTCATAACCATAATGACTGGCACCGCTTTTGGGGGATGCCAACCAGATTTGTTTATTCGGGGTATGCTTATTGATAATATATTCCCCGCCCGCATCGAGTTCGATATTCAGAATCCCGTCTTGCAGGTCCACATCAGCATGATCACCAATGCCTTCTTCTAAATTTTCAAAAAGAGTATCCAAAAATTCATTTGCGATTTTATGAAACTGGCTTTCATCTAGCGCCATCTTATCCATCCTGTTATAGCTCTAAAGTTTCATGGGATATAACAACGCATAAGACGATCCACAAGAGCAATTACAGAAATATGAAAAGAATGCCTTGCACAGCGTCTACAATCTCGTTATATAAGCGCCTCGTTTTCCCGACAACCTTGTTGCAGATTTGTTTTGCGACCTTAATTACTGAGACGAAGCTATGAAAAAAGATATCCATCCTGATTACCATGAAATTACCGTCCAAATGACAGACGGCACCACGTACTCAACCCGTTCCACTTGGGGTAAACCGGGCGACGTGATGAAACTTGAAATCGATCCTAAATCTCACCCAGCTTGGACAGGCGTTCACCGTCTTTTGGATTCTGGCGGGCAGCTGGCGAAATTCAACAAACGTTTCTCCAACTTCGGCATCAAATAAGGCGCGAGTTCTCTCGCCCTTTTGTCGGGACAAACATTTTAAAAGCGAAGACCCTATTTGTGGTCTTCGCTTTTTTATTGTTCAGCTAAGTTACATTACGGACTTGAACAATTCCAAATGTCTGCGCACAATCAACAGATTGGGATCAGGCAAAAAGAAGAACAATGAGTAACTCAGACAAGAAACTCGTTTCAAAAGACAAACTTTCCTATAAAGAAATGCAGTCCTTGGCATCTAACGAGGACATTGTCATTCGTTGCCAATTGGCCGAACGCCATGACCTGCGCCCTGAGATTCTCTATTTTCTGGCTGAAGACGCAGAAATGGAAGTGCGTCGTCGCATTGCCTTAAATCCCACGACCCCACGCCAAGCCGACCTGTTGCTTGCACAGGATAAAGATGAAGCCGTCCGACTACAGTTGACTGAAAAAATTGCGAACCTTGCACCGGATGTCAGCGCGGATGAACAAGATAAAATCCAGACCCTGACCTATGAAGCGTTGAAACTGCTGTCGCATGACCAAGCCACAAAAGTGCGCCAGATTCTTTCTGAAACGCTCAAGGATATGGTCGATGCACCGGGCGATATCATTAAACATCTGGCACAAGACATTGAACTGGTCGTTGCCGGCCCCGTCTTGCAATTTTCCCCGGTTTTAACCGACGAAGACCTGTTGGAAATCATTTCAACCAGCCATACCAAGGGTGCGGTAAATGCCATTTCCAAACGTATCAACGTTTCTGAAAATATTTCTGATGCGGTCATTGCCAGCAATGAAGAAAGTGCCATCGCTGACCTCTTGTCCAATGAAAGCGCGCAAATCAGAGAAGATGCCCTCGATTTATTGGCAGAACGCGCCCAACATATCACTTTATGGCATGCGCCATTGATAAAGCGCCCGAAATTAAGCGCAAATGCCGCCAAACGTATGGCGCATTATCTGGCAGATAATCTGCTGACGACCTTGCAAGAACGTCAGGATTTGCCTCAAGACGTCATTGTGACGCTCAAAGAAGAAGTCAAAAAACGCATTGATCACGAAGAGGACATTGAAGAAAAAGAAGATACAGACCCTATCAATGAAATACGAGAACTACATAAAAAAGGTGAACTCACAGAAGAAACTTTGGGTGACTGGATGGATGAAGGTAATTTCCTTTATATAACCAGTGCCTTGGCCGTTATGGCGGACATACGTCGTGTAACCGTCAAAAAAATCATCTCCTCCCAAAGTGGCAAAGGGATCATGGCCCTCTGCTGGAAAGCAGGCATCAACGCCCTTTTGGGTGAAAGTGTGCAGTTCAAAGTCGCCAAAGTTCCCGTTAAAAATATTCTAAAGGCGACAGAGAGCGGTGCATATCCATTGACGGATGATGAACTCAGCTGGCATTTGGACTTGTTTGGCGAATAATAATTTTTTCATCCTGCCCCCCTTGCACAAAAATATCCCCCTTCCTAATTCTTTTACAAGACCGAAGATGACGCCGCAAAGCGGGTCACCACAACATCGGTCTTAACAACCCAACCTTGCCCTATTGGGAAGGTTATTTTAATCAACCATGTTGCTTCATAGGAGAATATGGACATGCGTAACTTTGACTTATCCCCCCTGTTTCGTTCCTCAGTTGGTTTTGAGCGTATGCAACGCGCACTGGATGCGGCAACGCGTCTAGACAATGCTGCCAACGCTTACCCACCTTACGATATTGAAGTTTCCGGTGAAGATTCTTATCGTATCACCTTGGCTGTCGCTGGCTTTAATGAAAGCGATATTGAAATTACGGCAAAAGAAAACAGCCTTGTAATTTCAGCTCAAGCCAAAACAGATGAAAGTGAAGAAAAAGAATATCTCCATCGCGGTATTGCAAAACGTGCCTTTGAGCGCCGCTTCGAACTGGCAGACCATGTAAAAGTGGTAAGCGCCAGCATGGACAACGGCATGCTCCACGTGGACCTTGTACGCGAAGTGCCCCAAGCACTTAAGCCGCGCAAGATTGCAATCAATACAAGTGAACCAAAAGCACTAGAATCTAAAGATGCAGCCTAACCGTCTTTAGTTCCCGATAAAATCTCCTTTCTAGTGTGACTTAGATGCGCTGCCTGATCGCCCCTCCTCCCCAGACTACCCCAGAGATGGCAGCGCATCTTTTCTTTTTTAAAAACATTGTCCAACTGGTCAAATAAATGATAACGTTTGAAATCGGCGCCCTACTATTAGCCTAAGGAGATACAGGCCCGATGCGTATCGATACCGAAGTCAAGCTGGACTACAAAAACGTCCTGATCCGCCCCAAACGATCTTACCTGCTGTCGCGTTCCGAAGTTGATATGGAACGGGAATTCAGATTTCCCCATGCCCCCAACACATGGAAAGGCGTGCCCATTATCGCCGCCAATATGGATACGGTCGGCACTTTTGAAATGGCACATGCCTTGGCCGCCCATAAAGCGATGACGGCTTTACACAAATTCTACCGACTGCCCGACTATGAAAAGTTCGTCAAACAGGACAAGCCTGAAAACGGCTTATCCCCTTGGCAAGGAACATTTTTCTCTTTCGGCATCACCGATAGCGATGTGGAAAAACTAAATGACGTCATGAAAATGGCCGCCCAGCGCCCTACAGGCGAACCCGTATTTATTTGCTTGGATGTGGCCAATGGCTATAGCGAACGCTTTGCCCGCATTGTCGAACGGATCCGCAAGCAACATAGCGATGTGGTCATTATGGCTGGCAACGTCGTCACTGGCGAAATGACGGAAGAACTGATCTTGTCTGGCGCCGACATCGTTAAAGTGGGGATTGGTCCCGGTTCTGTCTGTACCACACGTAAAATGACAGGTGTCGGCTTTCCACAACTTTCTGCCGTTATCGAATGCGCTGATGCCGCCCACGGCTTAAAGGGTCTGGTCTGCGCCGATGGGGGATGCACCGTCCCGGGCGATGTTTCAAAAGCCTTTGCTGGCGGTGCTGATTTTGTGATGCTGGGTGGCATGTTGGCCGGACATGATGAATGCAACGGGCAGGTCATCACGCGGCGATATCTGACCAATGAACTGGATGAGCAAGGCAAACAGATCATCCGCGAAGATAAATTCCACGAATTTTATGGCATGTCTTCTGAGACCGCCATGCACAAACATTATGGCGGCGTGGCAAAATATCGTGCCAGCGAAGGTAAACGCGTTGAAATCCCTTATCGCGGGCCCGTGAACGATACCATTACAGAGATTCTTGGTGGCGTGCGTTCGACCTGCACCTATGTCGGGGCACAAAGTTTAAAAGAACTGTCTAAACGCACCACATTTGTCACCGTGAGCCAGCAGATTAATGAGGTCTTTGGGAAGTCGTAAATTATCGTTGCGGCCATCTTATATGATGGGCGTCAATCACAAAACGATGGGCGTGTCGTACTTCTGTATGACGATGTTCATGCACATGGGGTTCGGGACCTTCCCACCCCTCATGGGGATGGTCATGATGGTGATCATTGTGGGTATGGGGATGATCATGATCATGGGCTTTATGGACATGTTCAACCACAACCGGATCATTGGTCGGCCACAGTTTAAGCGCCCATAATGTCATAAAAAATGCCGCGCAAGCCATAACGACAAAGGTTTGCGACAAACCGATATTCGCCCCTAACCAACCAGCCCCACTATAAGCGATAAACCATGCCCCGTGGGAAAGGGCAAAATTGGCACTGAAAAAGGCTGCACGGTCACCTTCATGGGCTGAACGGTTCACCACGCGTGCCGCAGGGGTTTGAATAAAGGACCACCCAGCCCCCAGCAAAAACCAGATGCACACCACCCCCAAAAGACTTGGCAACAGCATGCCCCATAATAAAGCCGATGCGATGATGCTGCCACCCAAGACCATCAAAGGACGATCCGGCACCGTCTTTAAAACCTTCGGCAAATAAAGAGCAACCAGCATGGACCCCGCGCCAGAAGCCATCATCACCCCGGCGGTTTCACTTTCCCCAAGCCCCAGATAAGAGCGCACATAGACAACCGAATTGACAATCACCATCGCCCCGCCCAATGCGACAACGCCATGCAAGGCCAACAGCCCGCGCAGTCTTGGTGTCTTTAAATAAGCGCGCACACCAAAGGTAATGTTTTTCCAAACTGATTTTTCACGTTGGGTCAGGGCCGCTTTAGGGATAGCTGTTAAAAGAACCAGAACAGCCGACACTAAAAATGTCACGCCGTTAATCATAAAAAGATTATCAAAAGACCAATAAATCAATAAAAAGGCCGCCAGTGACGGGCTGACGATATTTTCCAGATCATAAGCCAAGCGTGAATAAGACAAAGCTTTTGTATACCGTTCTTCACAGGGGAGAAGGTCTGAAATGATCGCCTGAAACAGCGGGGTAAAGCTGGCTGAACAGACATTCAACGCAAAAATAACCCCGTAAAGCTGCCACTGCGTGCTTAAAAACGGCAACGTCAGAATCAGGCCAGCGCGGACAATGTCTAAAAAGATCAAGGTTGCTTTGCGCGGCAACAAATGGGCAAGCCCGCCGGCAACAGGTGCAACCGTCACATAAGCAATCATTTTAATGGCAAGGGCGGTCCCCAAAACCTGTCCAGCCTGATCGCCTGCCATATCAAAAGCCAACAAAGCCAAGGCAATCGTTGTCAGGCCCGTTCCCAGCAAAGAGGTTACTTGCGCCATAAACAGGTTGCGATAGGCCGGATTTTTTAAAGGAGACATTACATCTTGGTTCATGGAATTGACTTTAGCGTCTTTAAATATCGATAAAGGGTTCAAATAGATTTTTGATTAGGATATGCTCAAATCATTGTAAAGAAAAGCCATTGGCCATGCAGATTTTATTTATTGTGTCTTTCATATCGGCTATTTTAGTCTCTCTCTTCATCGGCAACGCCATGGCAGGTGGGTATGCACCCTACTATAGCCTTGGCGCAGCACTGCTGTATCTATTTGCCCTCTTCATGCCGTTTTTAAGCGAATATAACATCCTCAATCGTGGTTTTATGAAAATCGGTGATAATTTTAAAACCTTGATGAAGTCTGAAGAGCATCACGTCGGTGATGTTGAAATTTTTCTCCCTGGTCAAAGAAATGCACCGGCAGAACAGTATGATTTGGAACAACCCTCTCAATCAAAAAGCAGCGTGCTTTTTGTTTTGGTCATCGCCACCGCCCTGTTCGCCTTTGATGCTTACAGCTATTATATTGTAGAAGGCGCCATTGAAGGGGAAAACCCCGTCATCAGCAATTTCTGATCTTGCCTATTTTCTGATTTTTTCAACAAGCGCTGTGGCAATCTGTGCCGCAACAACCGCGTTGTTTTGAATCAGCGCATGATTGCTTAGCTGACTCTTTCCTTTCGTCAATTGCCCGATCCGACTTAATAAAAAGGGCGTCACATCCCGACCGGAAACTTGAGATTCACCAATCGCTTGTGTGATCACAGCTTCAATTTCATCACGATCCAGTGCATCTTCTTGTAAAATCGGATTGGCGACCAATACACCCCCGTCAAAACGCATCGAATCGGGCCAGCGTGCCAAGTTCCATTTATGGATCAAAAGCTCGGCGACCTCGTCAGGACTATCCATACGCGCAGATGTCTTTAAGCCACTGTTGCGATAATAAAAAGCAGGAAACTCATCACAGCCATAGCCAATCACAGGAACGCCTTTGCTTTCCAAAACCTCTAACGTTTTGGGTAAATCCAGCACCGCCTTTGCCCCGGCGCTGACAACACAAACGGATGTGCGTCCCAACTCTTCCAGATCCGCAGACACATCAAACGTACTTTCAGCGCCGCGATGCACCCCACCGATTCCACCCGTTGCAAAAACCCGAATTCCAGCTTCCTGGGCAATCATCATGGTTGTCGCAACCGTTGTGCCCCCCGTCTTTTTCGCCGCCAAAGCAACGGGCAAGTCACGCCGGCTCAGCTTATAAGCCTTTTTTTGTTGGGACAGAGACTTCAGTTCATCCTGTGACAGACCAACACGGACCAGACCGTCAATCACTGCTATCGTTGCCGGGATTGCGCCATTTTCACGCACACACTCTTCCAACGCAAGGGCTGTATTCAGGTTATCAGGATAAGGCATACCGTGGGTAATAACGGTACTTTCCAAGGCAACAACGGCCTGCCTTTCACGAAAGGCCAGACGAACGTCTTCTGAGATAACAAGTCGCCGATAGGTTCTCTTCATAGCCATCTCTTTCACGCTAATTAAGCGAAGGCCCCTACCCTAACAAAAGATTTAAGCTTGCGTCCATCGCATTCCTAAGAGATTGTATAAGCAATGAGGAAAAAAAGGGTAAGAGGCTATGTATTTCAAGCGCATCAAAGGATTTCCAATTTTGCTCTGTGCGTTCATTTTGTCCGCATGTGTGACAAGCCAGACACCGCAAGAAGTCCAGAAAATGCGAGAAATGCCAACATTGGTCGAGATTCCCAATGCCATTTTCTATATGGGGTCCAGCCAGCCTGAACGCGAAGCCGCCTATCATATCGATGAACAGGCCTATAAAAGCAACATCACCCACGAGCAAGGCTGGTATGAATATGAATTACCCTTGCAAGAAAAACGCGTGCATCGTTTTTTCATTACCAAAACGCCGATCACCAATTACCAATATGCCGCTTTTATAAATGACACTCACCATGCAGCACCCGACGTAGATGTGGTGGATTGGGACAGCTATGGTGTAAGCGATACCTTTGAAAGCACCCGAAAATATGCATGGGGCCCACAAGGCTATCCCACCGGGCGCGAAAACCATCCCGTTGTATTGGTAGATTACTTCGATGCACAAGCCTACGCCAAATGGCTGAGCGTCAAAACGGGTAAATATTGGCGCTTGCCCACAGAAACGGAATGGGAAGTGGCCGCGCGCGGGTTAGATGGTCGGGCCTATCCGTGGGGTAATAGTTTTAACCCATCAAAAGCCAACACCGCTGACCTTGGCCCCCATGACACCTTACCTGTCGGGTCTTTCCCGGCAGGGGCCAGTCCTTTCGGCGTTCTAGACATGGCCGGACAAGTCTATGAATGGACCAGCACACCGGGAGAAAAGGGCCGCATGACCGTCAAGGGCGGGGCTTGGGATGATCTTGGCTGTGGTGTTTGCCGTGCCGCTGCGCGCCATCATAGACATGCCGAAATGAAACACACCCTTATTGGTTTTAGACTCGTGCAGGAAATCGACAATTAACCCCTATACCGTTCGTATTTTATTCAAAAAATCACCGATAAATCTGTTCATAGCCTGCGCTTGATTTTCCACTTCTGCTGACGCTTCATGGACGCTTGTGGCTGAACTTTCCGTTTCAGTTGCCAAGGTACTTACACCACCAATATTTTGTGTCACTTCTCCCGTCCCAATAGATGCCTCTTCCACATTTCGCGCGATTTCCTTGGTTGCTGCGGCTTGTTCTTCAACAGCTGCTGAGATGGTAGCCGCAATTTCATCCATTTGATTAATGACTTGAGAAATACCATCAATGGCTTCAACTGCCTGATTTGTTGATTCCTGTACATCCAAAATTTGACGCGAAATTTCTTCTGTTGCTTTGGCTGTTTGATTTGCAAGGTTTTTGACTTCGCTGGCAACAACGGCAAACCCTTTGCCAGCATCACCTGCACGCGCAGCCTCAATCGTTGCATTTAATGCCAAAAGGTTGGTTTGATCTGCGATATCATTGATCAAATTAATGGCATCACCGATACGTTGTGCTGATTTAGACAAACCTGCAACGGTTTCGTTCGTAGCTTTCACTTTCACAACGGCATCATTTGCAATACGGGTTGATGTTGCCACCTGACTGCCAATTTCATGGATAGAAGCGGACAATTCTTCTGAGGCAGATGCCACTGTTTCCACATTACTGGCAGCTTCCTGTGCTGCATTCGAAACGGTGCTCGCTCTTTCATTGAGTTGGTCAGCAGCTACTTTCATGCTGTCGGCCGTTGTAATCATTTGTGAAATTGCACGATGCACCATCGAAAGCACTTGATCGGAATCCTGCTCAAACCCCTGTGTAATACTAACGACCTGATTTGCGCGTTTATGCTGTCGCTCTTGTTCTTCCAACTGTTCAGCCGCAAGCTTGTCAGCTCGCAACATACTTTCTTGGAAAATCAGGACTGAACGGGACATTTCACCAAGTTCATTTGAAAGTGTTGTATCCGGTATTTCAATATTCTTTTCACCATCGGTTAGACGCTTCATCACATTCGTGAGTGCTGAAATAGGTTTTGTAATCAACTTTGTAATAAAGACACCCGCCAAACCGACAAAAATGATGGTCGATATAATGCTGATAATCATTATATTTGTTGTGTTTTTTTCGACCGCCACCATATGCTGCATTGAATTATCAGCATTTTCATGCATTTCAGCCAAAACCTTTTTAAATGGCTGTTCCGCTTTTGCAAAGATGTCCGATAGCTTTGCTGTAGAGACTTGAACATCCAGACGCTTTTGCGCCAAAGCTTTAAAATCAGCATGATAACTGTTCATGAGTTCCATAATTTTTTGCTGATCTGTCGATGGTATATCACTCTCTTTCAGTTGTGCCGAAAATTCTTCTAATCTTTTATCCATACTCCCGACATATTTGGGATCGAGACGTAGCAAAAAGTCTTTTTCATGACGGCGCATCATCAACATACTCACCGTCAACTGATCATTTTTATATTCTTTGAGTTTAGCTTCTACGTCATGGACGGAACCGCGCAGACGACCACGCAAACCAGTTTTTTCATTTAAGCCAATTTCCGACCAAATCTGACTGACATTCACAAAGACTTGTTGATATTCTCGCAACATCTTCGCAATGTTTTGCATTGTTGGTGTATTATCTTCAGCCGCAAAGACTTTCAGGTTTTTAAATATCGTCTGCATAACAGCATCATGCTTTTGGATATATTTTTCATCCAGTCGCAACAAAAAATCCTTTTCTCGCCGTCGTGCATTCAAGAATTCATACTGGATTGTTTTTGCCAATTCCAAGGTCTCGGCATATCGCCCTAACTCAGCATCAGCATTTCTTGTTTGTTGCTGACCGAAAGTAAAAACAAGGCCAACAACGACAAAACCCAAAAAAGCAATCGCACCGATAAAGTTAATCTGGAAAATCAACTTCAGATTTTTAAAAAACTGCACAGTAAAGCCTCCTTCGCCTAAAGGTTGATCTTATATCTTAGGCGTAGGCGCAGATTTTCAAGGCATTCTAAAATAAAACTTCTAGTAATGACCAACAAATGTAAATTTAAAGAAAGTCACGCAACATAGCGACAAGCGGAATGTCCGCTGCAGGCATGGGCAAATCTACCATTTTATGGGGATAGACCCATTTTAAGGTCTGCCCTTCTGCGCCATGGGGCTCCCCTTTCCACACACGACATAAATATAGGGGCATAAAAAGGTGGAATTTTTCATAAGAATGGGAGGCAAAAGTAAAAGGAGCCAAGCAACTTTCAGAAATATCAATGCCCAGCTCTTCTTTTAATTCCCGCACCAAGGCCACTTCTGGAGTTTCCCCCTCTTCAACCTTGCCACCAGGAAACTCCCAAAGCCCGGCCAAAGACTTGCCTTCGGGGCGTTCTGCCATCAAAACACGGCCATCGGCATCAATCATGGCAACAGCAGCGACAAATACGGTGGGTAAGCCCGGAATTGTCGTCTGCTGGCCGAAACAGCCCATATCGTCCGCGTCACTCATGAGCGATAATCTGCGTTGATGGTGATATAGCCGTGGGTCAAATCACAGGTCCAGACTGTTGCCTGGCCTTTTGCAATCCCCACATCGACCAGAATATCAATTTCTTGCCCCTTCATATGGGTCACCACAGGCGTTTCATCGTATCCTTCAACCGCTTCCCCTTCCCCGGCAATCAAGACACCGCCGATGGAAATTTGTAGCTTGTCCCGGTTGGCTTTCTCACCCGCTTTACCG